>NZ_JAVGCX010000020.1:0-80676 GCF_052928325.1 Lysinibacillus sp. BSL11
TATATAACGTATTACAACACGAAACGAATTAAGGCAAAATTAAAACTGAGTCCGGTACAATACCGAACTCAGTTTACCCAAGCAGCCTAAATCAAATAACCGTGTCTAACTTTTAGGGGTCACTTCAAATTGAACATTGTTGAATGGCGGGCCTTTTTTAAAGCTTTTATTAGATTGTCACAACAAATCCTGCTCTTTTCCCAATGATTTCAGCATAATCTTCTACCATGACACTCGCTGTTGGATACATCCCTGCTCCAGGACCGATTAATGTTAATGTACCAATATAGTTAGTCTCTAATGCCACCGCATTGAACACATCGTCGACTGGATAAAGTGGGTGCTCTTTATCAACTAGTTGAGGACCTACTTTTGCAACAATCTTACCGTCAGCTAGTTTTTCCACTTCAGCTACATGGCGGTAACGTAGACCCTTTTCACATGCTCCATGAACTTGTTCAGCAGAGATACTATCGATCCCAATTACCTCTACATCAGACCAGTCAGGCTGCTCACCAAAAGCTAAGGCACTTAATATCATTAATTTTTTAAATGCATCCTGCCCAGATATATCATTATATGGATCTGCTTCGGCATAACCTAAGCCTTGTGCCTCTTTTAAAGCTGTTTCGAACGACCAGCCCTGTGCACGCATTTTTGTTAAAATATAATTACATGTGCCATTTAAGACACCTTGTATACGACTTACATCATTTACAAGTAAGATATTTTTCATTGTTTTTATAACAGGTACGCCACCAGCAGTAGTAGCCTCATAGCCTACAAAAACACCATTAGCTTTTGCAAGATCCTGCAACTCCAAACCTCGTTTGGCAAACATCACTTTATTGGCAGTAATAACATGACACTTATGTTCCACCGCTCGCTTTAAATAACTGTATGCAGGTTCTTCGTTCACAATTGCTTCAAACACTACCTGCATTCCTGGCTCTGCTAAGACTTCATCCATACTTGTTGTCATTAAATGTGCTGTGCCTGGTACACGTTCACGACTAGCATCTGTCACTAAAATCTTCGCTACCTCTAATTCAATACCTAATTTATTTTTTAGCTCTTCTCGTTTTTCATTTAAAATATGGTAAATCCCCTGACCTACCGTTCCAAATCCTAAAATCGCTGCCTTTATAGTTGCCATTCTTGTTATTCCCTCCAACTTACATTCCGCAGTTTCATTAAAGCTAATTCTCCATGGGGTTGTGTCATGACAATTAGACACCCACCGCAGTCTTTAGCCAACAACTCTCTTTGTATGAGTTTCGCTATTTTTATATGTGTTAGGACACATACAAATTCAAATAATTCAAAATTTAACTTAAAGAAAATTGTATCGCAAATACACACTTTGCACAAGAAAAATCTTTCTAGGAAGGACATTTGTTTTCTCTAGATGTGCAAAAGAAATCGGTTTCATTCCCTTTATTATACGTTTTATTAATCAATCTATAAGATTTGAACAAATATTGACTATTTACATTTCAATATATGAATGTCTTTCTTCTATTATATATATGTATGCTCAGACACTCATAACAATCCCTTTAAAGAAAAAACTCATTCCCTGTAGCAGCAGAGAATGAGCTTAAAAATATGAGGGGGTTTTAACTTGCTTTTGAAAGCAATTGATAACGATATTGTGCTAAAGCTTGTTGAACAAGACTAATCTCTTCTTCTGTAAAATTTGGTATTGCATACGTACGTTCCACTAATTGAAATGTACCATACTTCAAGTAAAACTCTGTCGCAGGAAGTGAGATATGGCTCACACCGTACTGTTCATATGCCTCAAATACTTCCTTAATAGTAAAGTCTTCTTCAATAAAAACATGTTCTTGAAATGCTGTATGACCAAAAACTTCCTGCCATTTTCTTTCGACTGATGTAAGAAGGTGTTGAATGGATTTATTGTTCACAAATACATGCCCTTCATTTAGCTCATATATTAGATAGGATACAATGTTTTGCGCATTATAGATGTTACCCATTTTAAAACACCCCTTTATCATCAGTTTTGGGAAGAGTAGTCACTGGCTAGGCAACTACTCTTCTATATATTCAAAAGTGGGGAGCACTTATGAAAGCATTTACCTTTTTTAAAAAGAATTTTCGTACTGTTAACTTATTTCCTAGTATATAACACGGATTTAACTAAGTCAACAATACATATAAAATTACTTGGTATTATTTTTTATAAGGTGCTGATAATTAACGGGTGCAGTAATAGGTTGATGTAGCAGCGTTTAACGCATTACCAAATGAGGCTAATCGAATGAGAAAATACGTAAACGCCACAACATTCTACCATTTGTTTTAAACTTTAAGCTTCTACTGTTTGTGCAGCTGTTGTTGCCTGTGTAATGGCCTGATCTAAATCAGCAATAATATCCTCTACTGCCTCTAAACCGATGGATAAGCGAATGAGCGACTCGGTTACACCAGCTTGAACTAATTCGTCTGCTGATAGTTGCTGATGTGTAGTGGAAGCTGGATGAATAATTAATGACTTTGCATCACCTACATTTGCTACATGTGAAAATAATCTCACGCTATCAATAAGCTTTCGCCCAGCTTCTCGTCCACCCTTGATGCCAAATGTAAGCACTGAACCGAAGCCATTTCTTAAATATTTTTTTGCTAACCCATGTGTCGGAAAATCTTCTAGGCCATTATAATTTACATACTCCACAGATGGGTGGTTTTGTAAATACTCAGCCACTGCCAACGCATTTTCATTGTGTTTAGGGATACGCAGATGAAGCGTTTCTAACCCTTGCAATAAATTAAAGGCAGCATCAGCACTTAATGTTGGACCAAAATCACGTAATAATTGTACACGTAGCTTTGTAGCAAAGGCAGCAGAAGCTGTATCAATTCCATAACGTAGACCATGGTAAGAGGCATCTGGTTCAGTAAAACCAGGGAATCGACCGCTAGTCCAATCAAATTTACCAGCGTCTACAACAACGCCCCCTAAAGTTGTGCCATGACCTCCTATCCATTTAGTTGCTGAATGAACCACAACATCTGCACCGTATTCAATAGGTGTAGAACCGTAAGGAGAAGCAAACGTGCTGTCAATAATTAATGGTAGACCATTATCATGTGCAATTTTAGCTACTGCTTCAATATCTAAAACCTTTAAGCTTGGATTACCATAAACTTCTGCAAAGACAGCTTTTGTTTTATCAGTAATCGCCGCATTGAAATTCTCTGGGTTTGTTTCATCTACAAAAATTGTTTTAATACCATAGTTTGGTAATGTGTTAGCAAATAAATTATACGTACCACCATATAAAGAACTAGCTGCTACTATCTCATCACCAGCTCCAGCTAGATTTAAAATGGAAAATGCGATAGCTGCTGCACCAGATGAAAGTGCTACTGCTGCTGTTCCACCTTCCAATAAAGCCACACGTTTTTCAAACACATCAACTGTTGGATTGGTAATTCGTGTGTAAATGTTCCCTGCTTCCTCTAAGGCAAAAAGACGTTGCGCATGAGCAGTGTCTTTAAATACGAAAGCAGTTGAGCGATAGACTGGAACTGTGCGAGAACCCGTCACTGGGTCTGGCTCTTGACCACCATGCAACAGCAATGTTTCTGGTTTAAAATTTGTCATTGTGTACCTCCAAATGGTTATTTTTTTACGATGGTACCGGAGATGAGGAGGATTTTTCTGTAGAAAACAAAAACCCTCTTCAGCTAAGAAGAGGGTTGCGGTTGCAAGTTTTCCTCCCCTTATCTGCCAGATCCAAGTAAGAATCTGTAGGAATTAGCACCTTAGTAAGCTCATTGCTTACTGGTTGCCGGGCATCATAGGGCCTATCCCTCCGCCGCTCTTGATAAGAGTATGAGATTCAATTTCCATCGTTGTTACACAGTATAAACATAGAGTTTTTTTCTGTCAACATGTAAATTTTATTTTTTCCGAAACTTCTGTCTGCTCTTATACGTAATATGAACGCATACACTATTTTAGAAAAAATTTTGAGAGGAGTATTTTTATGGTAAAGGCCGTGATCATTTTTCTTATGATTGGCTATTTAATAGGCTGTATTCACGGCTCTAAAGTGGCTCAATTTTTATCGGGGGTTGATTTAAAAAAGGCTGGGCACGGTAATGCTGGTGCCTCTAATGCTACTCTTTCCCTTGGCTGGAAATATGGCGTTTTAGTTGCCCTCATCGATATAGGCAAAGGTGTTGTGGCTATTATAGGTGCGCATTTTTATCTAGCGGACGCCATTCATTTAACAGAAGAACAAATTTGGCTGCTTACTTATATAATGGCTGCTGGGGTTATTTTAGGTCATAATTTCCCATTCTACATGGGCTTCAACGGCGGGAAAGGAACGGCCTCCATCATTGGTATTTTACTTGCTGTTGATTGGAAGATTGGTTTATTTGCACTTATTTTATTTGTTATTTTATCCTTTGCAACAAATTATTTAATTGTTGGTGTTCTAGAATTTTATCTCGTATTTTGTACAGCAACTTATTTATGGATTCCTGGCATTGGCCCAACCATTATAGCTCTTCTTCTTTTTGGCATAGCCATTATCCTGCACCTTGAAAATATTAAACGATTAGTCATTGGCACAGAGCCTAAAGTAACTTCTGCCTTTAAGAAAAAGAAATAATATTTTTTGGATATTTTTGTATTCTTTGTGACCATGTATTTTCTCTTTATCTACTCATATTGCTGTAAAAAACACAATTTTCACATAGATTTTTTTCTACAATAAAATCGACATATTCTTATCTTAATAAAACATTATACAGGCCGATGTTATGGATAATGATCGTCATTTTTATCGTAGAAAGGATGAGAAAATATGTCTTCCCCAAAGCAAGCAGCTACAAAATTTAATTTAAAGCCACTGTGGATTGGCTTGGCATTCGCGTTACTAATCATTATTACCTTTTTACCTAATAATGGTGATTTACCTATAGCTGGGCAACGAGCTTTAGCCATTTTAGCTTTTGCAGTCATCCTTTGGGTTACAGAGGCCGTTTCATATCCTGTGAGCTCGGCCATGATCATTGCACTAGTAACTGTTTTACTAGGACTCGCTCCGTCAATGGAGGATCCAACTACAGAGCTAGGAACAGCTAGCGCATTAAAATTATCTTTAAGCGGCTTTAGTAATTCTGCCGTTGCTTTAGTAGCAGCAGCTCTTTTTCTAGCGGCAGCAATGCAAATTACTAATCTACATAAACGACTTGCTCTTTGGATTCTTTCATTGGTAGGAACGAAAACAAAAGCTATCGTATTTGGCGCTATTTTAGTCTCTATCGTCCTCGCATTTTTTGTACCTTCTGCTACAGCACGTGCTGGCGCAGTAGTACCGATATTGCTTGGAATGGTGGCAGCTTTTGGTTTACCACGTGATAGTCGGCTCGCTGCCTTATTAGTTATTACTTCGGTACAAGCCGTTTCCATTTGGAATATCGGTATTAAGACTGCAGCAGCTCAAAATATGGTGGCTTTAAACTTTATCCAAGAGCAATTTAATGTGGATATTTCATGGGGTGCTTGGCTACTTTATGCCGCCCCCTTCTCAATTATTATGTCTATCTTTTTATTTTTCATTATGATTGCTTTAATTAAACCTGAGACTAGCAATATCGAAGGTGGTAAAGAGGTCATCAAAAAACAGCTTGCAGAGCTTGGCCCATTAAAGGCTCCTGAAATTCGTTTAATCATTACATCCGTAGTTTTACTATTTTTCTGGGCAACTGAAGGAAAGCTACATCCATTTGATACGACAACAGTCACAATTATTGCTATCGCGATTCTATTAATGCCTAAAATCGGTGTGTATTCGTGGAAGGAAGTTGAGCCTCATATTCCATGGGGGACAATTATCGTCTTTGCGGTAGGCATTATGTTAGGAACCATTTTACTAAATACGCAAGGTGCTGCATGGTTATCAGATAAAGTTTTTGGTTCACTCGGGCTAAATACTATGCCTTTACTAGCAACCATCGCACTCGTAACTTTATTTAACATTTTGATTCATTTAGGCTTTGCAAGCGCAACTAGCTTAGCCTCAGCACTTATACCTGTGTTTATCGTTTTAGCCTCCACATTAACGGCTAATGTTGATCAAGTTGGTTTTGTTATTGTGCAACAATTCGTCATAAGCTTTGGCTTCCTATTACCAATTAGTGCACCACAAAACATGCTTGCCTATGGTACAGGTTCCTTTACAACAAAGGATTTCTTGAAATCTGGGATTCCATTAACCATTATCGGTTTCCTTCTCGTACTTTTGTTCTCTGCAACTTATTGGAAATGGATTGGATTATTATAAGACTTTCATTAAATTAAAACGTAAAAGCCTTGAAGAAACAGACTAAACTGTCCTTCAAGGCTTTTCAGATAATACTATTGTTTTGTAAAAGCAGGGTCCTTCATCGTACCGTTTTTCGCATAATTAACGTGCCATGATAGTGCTTTTTCTAGATCATGTGGTGTATGATGTCCACCCGTTGCCTCATTGGCATCATTAAAGTACTGCCACAGCTGCTCCCTATAATCAGGATGTGCACAATTATCAATGATAAGTCCCACTCGTTCTTTTGGGGCAAGTCCTCGTAAATCTGCTACGCCCTGTTCAGTTACAATGACATCAACATCATGCTCTGTATGATCCACATGCGAGACCATTGGAACAATACTCGAAATATCTCCACCCTTAGCATAAGACTTTGTCACAAAAATTCCTAAACGTGCATTTCGAGCAAAGTCACCAGACCCTCCGATACCATTCATCATCTTTGTACCAGAAACGTGTGTGGAATTAACATTGCCATAAATATCTAATTCCAATGCTGTATTCACTGAAATTAAACCGAGTCGACGAATAATTTCAGGCTGATTTGAAATTTCTTGAGGGCGCAGCACTAATTTATCAGCATATTTTTCAAAATTCCCATAAACACGGTTTCCTACTTGCTCAGAAAGGGTAATAGAAGTTGCAGATGCAAATTTTACTTTCCCTGCATCAATTAATTCAAATACTGCATCCTGGAGAACTTCTGAATAAACTTCTAAGTTCTCAAACTCAGAATCTTTAAAGCCTAGCAATACAGCATTTGCTACTGAGCCTACCCCAGATTGAATTGGTCGTAAACTTGTTGTTAAGCGACCTACTTTAATCTCTTCACGTAGGAAATTTAATAAGTGATTAGCCATAACATCTGTCTCTTCATCAGCTGGGACAATCGTTGATGGCGCATCTAATATATCCGAAATGACGATGCCTTTTACTTTATCTAAATCTAGTGGAATTCCAATTATACCAAGACGATCTGAAACATTCTGTAAAGGAATTGGATCACGTTTTCCTTGTTGTGCAGGTACGTAAATATCATGTATACCTTCTAATGCATCAAGCTGTGCTACGTTTAATTCAATGATGACTTGGTCTGCTTCTTGCACAAAAATGGGAGAGTTACCAACTGAAGTTGTAGGAATTAATAAGCCTTCTTCTGTAATAGCAGCAGCTTCAATGATCGCAAAATCAATTGGTCCAATAATACCTTGACGAACAAGCTCAGCATTATGGGAAAGATGGGCATCGACAAATGTGATACCACCGCTATTGATTTTATTACGAATGCCAGCATCTGCTTGGAAAGGACCTCGCTTACGAATGACCCCTGCTTCTGCTAAATATTGGTCTACCTCAGGTCCAAGTGATGCACCTGTAAAGACATCTACTTGAAAATCCTCTTTTTTCGCTTTCTCTACAAGTGCAAGAGGTACAACCTTTACATCGCCAGCACGTGTGAATCCGCTCATCCCTAATACCATGCCATCCTTAATCCAAGAAGCTGCTTCTTCTGCTGTTACAACCTTGCTTCGTAATTGTTCATGACGAAGCTTTTTCGCTAACTTTTCTTCCATTCCCTATTCCTCCATTCCACTTTATTTTTGTTCAACTTGCATATTTGGTTCCAGTAAATCTGTGACATCCGTCAGAGAAATGTATCTTTATTCCAGGAGGATTTCATCACCTAATAGCTAATGCTGTCTAAACATTTGTGAATAAAGATCATGTAATTTTTGGTAGCACAACCAAATAAACAGTCGCTTCTACAATTTTATACTATTTAGAATATTTAATCTATATCAAATGAAATATTTTACTTTACGAGATAATTTCGACATTTATAAATTATTTATAAATAACTTTTTGTTCCTCATTATTCGATTTTGCTAGAAAAGCGTGCTATGCTCAAGGTATAGAACAGACACAAAGGAGAGAGTTTTTAATGGTTAAAGAACTATTACGTAGCCATTCCTCGGTACGCATCTATGATGGAGAACCGATTTCAAAAGAAATCATTGAAGATTTAATTGGAACAGCACAAATGGCTGCAACATCACATTTTGTGCAAGCCTATAGTGTAATATGGGTAACAGATGCAGATAAAAAGGAAAAATTAGGCTTACTCTCTGGTAATCCACGTCAATATGAAACTTCAGGTGGGGCATTTGTTTTTTGCGTAGATTTCAAGCGACTTCAAATGGCTGGGAAACTAGAAGGAGTGGATATTGTAGCTGATTCTGCTGAAAATGTCCTTGTTGGGGTAGCAGATGTATCATTGTTTGCACAGAATTTTGTTATTGCGGCAGAATCAATGGGTTATGGCATTTGCTATATTGGAGGTGTACGCAATAAACCTTCTGAAATCAGTGAATTATTTAATCTGCCTGATCACGTTTTCCCATTATTCGGGCTAACAATTGGCGTTCCTGCGCGTCGCAATGAGGTAAAACCTCGTTTACCTGTATCTGCTGTATTACATGAAAATGAATACAATGTTGAAAAATATGAAGAGCTTTTACCTGCCTACAACGAGAAAATGGAAATATACTATAACAGCCGTTCGTCAAACAGAAAAATTGATAACTGGACAAAGCAGATGGCTGATTTTTTAATCGAACAACGACGTCCGCATATCAAAGAGTTTTTAGCAACAAAAGGGTTTAATTGGAAATAAACGAACGAAAATGGAGTTACTATCGTATGATAATAATTCCATTTTTTACATAAAACTATTACCGATATATATTCAATCTAGGGATATTGCCACAATTCCTTCTATAAATCTAACCATAAATTAAACGAAAAGACTCTTTCCTTTTCCAGCTATTCCATTCATATTAATAAATGATACCTATTAAAGAAAGGAGTTATACAAACAATGTCCAATATCAATAAACATCTTGCTCGCACCTTGGAACAACAACATAAGAGAAGTGTAAGAGGTTTATTCTTAAAAATTGAAGACTTAAATAATGAATGCACCCAATTAAGAAAAAGAATCGAGCCACATATTGATTTGAGTGTATATAAAAAACCCATTGATTATGTTAATCAGTTCGTTTCTCATACTACAATTCTCAATTTAAAATTCGTCACGAATACACAGAATTTAGAAGTAGTTGTCTTGCATGCTCTTTTATTATCCTATATTTTAGAAAACACATACGGCGATGCTTGTGAATATGAAGATAAATTGTTGCAGGGGTATATACAAGAAATCTTTACACTAAATGATCATGCTAAAAGACTATTTATGAACCATAGAGAAAAGATGCTTACCTATGTTCAAGAGCAAGCTACATAAAAAAGACGATCTTCGTAATAACAAGATCGTCTTTTGTTCTTTTTATTGTAGTCCTCTAATTATAAGTGAGCGAACTGGTAGGAACTGCTCTCCTGTATCGCCATAAGTGAGTATTACCTCATCGCCCTCTTGTAAATAAATTGCTAAAGGTTCTGTTTCGGCACTCACTAAATAATTTTCACCATTGTTTAATAAGAAAGATACAGTTGTAAAATCGCCTAGACGTTCTTTATATACACGTAATACCTTACCACTTATTTGTTTTTCCTCAGCACTTGAGCTACCATCTACAGTATTTCCTCCTCGACTTAAGGCTGTTTTATATAGTTTCAATGCCTCCTTAGGAGTAGTAGCGTAAACGGAAATTTCAGGATTGGCTGCAGAAACAATAAAATAATTTTGTAAGAAACCATTGGAATCTAGCACCGCTGTCAGCCAGCTCGCTTCCCCATAAAAGTTATATAACACTGGCATTTCGCCATTCCACTTTTTCTCAATAAATTTCTTCTCTATTATTTGTAAATTACCTTGTGAATCCATATAACTTGAGTCTTGATTCCCTGTATAGTATGTTGCATTCCCTGTTCGTGCGTTTGTTAGTGAATAGCCTAACATTGAATCCACACCTTCTTTAGGGCTTGTAAAATCTGTAAAGTAATACATATCACCCTTCTCATCGAAAATTGGGCTAACATTCGACTCTGTTCCTTCATCAGAAGGAATCTTTACATCCTTTTTACCAAACATACTATTCCAAAAACCATGTACATAATTACCGAAATAACTGTTTTGTAAACTTACTGTCTCTGGTGATACAGCACCATCAATGAATTCAGGTATTTGATCCAGTTTAATGACCTCTGATTTCCCCGTCAGCGCATCAACCAAGACAATTCCTTTTACATCAAAGCCATTACGCGCAGAAATAAATTCCCCATATGAGCGAATATAGTATGGCTTTCCTTCATCATCTACTTCCAACTGTACGTCACCATAAAAAATAAGGAATGGATGTTGTAAACGAATATGACGTTCTAAATTAGCATTTAAATATGCGGAAGGTACATATTTCATTTCCTCTTTTATAAATTTAGGATTATCCGCAGAATCTGTAGCACTCATTATGAAGTAACCAGGTGTTGTACCACCGTTCATCCATTTAAAGAATCCAGAAAATTCAACTGGTGCGATATAAACATATTCGCCCTTCACTTTTTGAATTTGTAAGCGCCCTAATTCATAGTAGCTCGTATTTGGCACTTGTCCGAAAGCCTTTTTCATTTTATTGCGAGCAAATTTCGGTGGTACACTTGCAGGTGTTTGTGTCTCATCGAATGGTTTTATTTCAACTTCTTCCTTCATTTCAGATGATTTAAATTTTTCATTAGCATTCCATAAAGGTGCTGATAAAACATACACAGCTACACCTAAACTTGCTAAAAATAAAACACCTTTTATTTTCCGTTCGATACCACTTGCTAGCAGAGCACCCGCTAACGTTAATAAAATAATAGCTGGCCAAAAAACAAGCCAATTTACATCAATTTTTGTTACATATAACGTAATCCCTGTGGCTAAAAACCCTAGTACAAAGACTCCAATAAAAAAGTATCCAATTACTTTTTTCGATTGTCCATCTTCTCTCTTCTTCGTAATAAGCGGTGTCACTAACACACTTGCGATCAATGCAATGACTGCTGAAGCTATTAGTAGCTTAGTCATTTGGTTCATCCTCTCTTCTTCTTTCTCACTACTTACTTTACGGTTACATACTAAAAAAGTTTCATACATACGTTGTACAGAAAGGAATTCTACCATAAATATTGAATTTCAAAAGGAAAGGAGCTGAAAAATTTGTTAAAAAAATTATTAATAGGTGTCATTATTTTATTGGGTCTTTATTATATTTTTCTCTTTTCCCATATTGCTGAAAGTTTAAAACTCATCTTTAAAGTGATTCCTATGTTGCTCATCATTATTTTAGCTGCGATTCAGAAGCCGTTACATATTAAAAAGTACCAACTTTTGATTATTGCTGGACTTGTATTCTGCATGATTGGAGACTATACATTGCAGTGGTTTTTAATCGGTCTAACTAGCTTTCTTATCGGGCATATCTTTTATATTTTCGCTTTCTCTACTGCAAATGAACGGCAAGTACCAACTTGGGCAAAAATACTTTTATTATTCTATGGAGCAAGTATGGCTATATGGATTGCGGGATCCGTCTTTAAAACAGGCGAAACCATTCTTGGTATTGCAGTAATCGCCTATATTTCTGTGATACTCACAATGGGCTGGACAGCTATAAAAACTGGCTCTACGCTGGCAACAAGTGGTGCATTATTGTTTATTGCATCTGACTCTTATTTAGCTATTAACAAATTTGTCATGCCACTAGCATTTTCTCATGAAATTATCATGTTGACTTATTATAGCGCCCAACTACTTATTGCTTTAAGTATCCTTCAATATTCCGAAATCCGAAGTAAAGTGTTACAATAATATAAATTATGCCAAGGCATAATTGCGTCTGGAATCGGCTTTGTGAATGCACAAAGAATTTTAACATATATACATTAGGAGGCCCTACTTATGAAAGAACAAGTAATTGAGCGATTAATACGCTATGCAAAAATTGATACACAATCAGACTTCACAAGCGAAACAACTCCTTCTACACAAAAACAATTTGACCTATTACATGTTTTAAAAGACGAACTTGCCGAAATTGGTTTGACAGACATTACATTAGATGAAAATGGCTATTTATTTGCCTCATTAGAAGCTAATACAGATAAAGAAGTACCAACTATCGGCTTTTTAGCCCATGTTGATACAGCTACTGACTATACAGGCACAAATGTGAAGCCACAGCGTTTAGATAATTATGATGGTGGAGATATTCAGTTAAACGAAAACTTAGTTATGTCTCCGACTGACTTCCCAGAGCTTAAAAACTATGTTGGTCAAACACTTATCACAACAGATGGTACTACATTATTAGGCGCTGACGATAAGGCAGGGATTGCTGAAATTATGACAGCAATGGAGTACCTCATTAAAAATCCTACTATTAAGCATGGTAAAATCCGTGTAGCCTTCACGCCAGATGAAGAAATTGGTCGTGGGCCACATAAATTTGATGTCGCTGCTTTCGGTGCAGACTATGCCTATACTATGGATGGTGGACCACTTGGCGAACTACAATTCGAGAGCTTCAATGCGGCTGGCGTAAAAGTAATTACAAAAGGCACTAGCGTCCATCCTGGTTCAGCAAAAAATAAAATGGTGAATGCTATTACAATGGCCATCGCCTTCCAAAATGAAATGCCTGCTGACGCAGTTCCTGAAAAGACAGAAGGTTATGAAGGTTTCATCCATTTAATGAGCTTTAAAGGGGCTCTTGAGCATACTGAGCTTTCTTATATCGTGCGAGACCATGATCGCCAAAAGTTTGAGGAGAAAAAACAATTAATGCGTGATGCTGCAGCTAAAATTCAAGCACAATTTGGTGAGCATGCACTGAGCATTACCATTGAAGATCAATACTTCAATATGGGTGAAAAAATTGAGCCTGTAAAAGAAATTGTTGACATTGCACGTACTGCAATGGAAAAATTAGATATTACACCGAATACCCTGCCGATTCGTGGTGGTACAGATGGCTCACAATTATCCTATATGGGCCTTCCAACACCAAATATTTTCGCTGGTGGCGAAAACATGCATGGTAAATTCGAATATGTTTCCGCTGAAACAATGGAAAAAGCAACTCAAGTTATCATAGAAATCGTTCAGCTTTTTGAACAGCAAGCAAAATAATAGTTTTAATTTTGAGTGAGCTTATTTCTAACGCATTTACCTAAAGAATCATGAAAAATTTTCATAGCTACGAAGAGAGGTTTGTCCTCTCTTCGTAATTTTTTCAGCTATAATTACTGAATTTTCAAATTACATAAAGGGTTTGAGGTTATAAGCTCAAATTGAGGTGATGTTTATGAAAGAAATTGCATTAGGTATTTTAGCTTCCCTTTTCTTTGCCGTGACATTTATTTTAAATCATGCAATGGAAATGCAAGGTGGTAGTTGGCTATGGAGTGCATCATTACGATATTTTTTTATGCTCCCTTTCTTGCTTATCATTGTCTTTTATCGTAAGGGCTTTTCACAGCTTTCTGGTGAAATAAAAGCACAGCCTATAGCATGGCTACTTTGGAGCTTTGTTGGATTTGTTTTATTTTATGCGCCATTAACATTTGCTGCTGCCTTTGGTCCAGGTTGGTTGGTTTCAGGTACATGGCAGTTTACAATCGTTGCTGGTGTATTATTAGCTCCTCTTTTTGTTTCGATCATTGCTGGTAAAACAGTGCGACAAAAAATACCTTTCGTATCCTTGCTTATTTCATGTGTCATTTTAGTAGGTATTTTGCTTATACAAATACCTCATGCACAATCAGTATCGTTTAGAAGTTTAATGCTTGGTATTTTACCTGTCATCGTTGCAGCTTTTGCTTACCCTCTTGGCAATCGTAAAATGATGGAAGTTTGCGGGGGACGAATCGATACTTTTCAACGGGTGTTAGGAATGACCATTGCTTCAATGCCAGCATGGATCATCATGGCTATTTATGCCATTCTTACAATAGGACTTCCCTCAGCAAGTCAAATGTTTCAATCATTGCTTGTCGGAATAAGCTCAGGCGTTATAGCAACAGTTTTATTTTTCATAGCAACGGATCGCGTAAGAGACCATCAAGGCAAGCTAGCCGCTGTGGAAGCAACTCAGTCAACAGAAATTCTTTTTGTTATTATTGGTGAGTTATTACTATTAGGAATTGCCTTCCCTAGCCCTATTGCACTTGCAGGTCTCGGAGTCATCATTGTCGGTATGCTATTACATAGTTACTATACAATGATTATCGGGAAAAAGAATGCTTTGCAACAAAACTCAACTTCCTAGCAGTCCATTATATGGGCTGTTTTTTGACAAAAAAAGACGACTCTATTCTAAATTTAGAATAAGTCGTCTGAGATTTTCACGTTCCCAAAAAATGAGGGGGGTTTTAGGAGCGTAATCATGAACTAGCAAACTTCTGGAGAAAAGTAGCTAAAGTTCATCCTCTCTACACTGTATTGTAGACGAGGAATAATCTTTATACGATAATGATAATCATTATCAATTAAAATGTCAATCATAATCTAATCATTTTTTTACTTTTTTAAAAAGATTTTTTTAGTGAGTGTCGATACTGCCATTGCTTCAACTGAAAATGTAAAAAACAGCCTATACAAAAGCCTGCTATTGCGATGGATGATGCAATTGCAACCAGGCCAGTAAAGATATGACCAACAACCTGCCAATGTAACAGATAACCGAATAAACCAGCTGCTAAACAAAGGCTAGCAATACTGGAATTAAATTTTTGCTGTCGAGCATCCTCTGGTATATATGTAGATGGGGCCTTTGTTAAAAAGAGCTTCCCTACACGAAGTATCGGGTTATAGTTGCATAAAATACCTAGTAAATTTGCAGCTAGTGGAATTACTAATATCCAGGTAATTCCTGATACCCATGATAAAATGACACTCAGAAGAATCGTCCACTGGTTCAGTCTAACAAGTGGTCTTGGAATTGTATGAAGTTGCAACACTCTAAAACCCACCTTTCTTATATGTTTAATGTATTTTACTACATGATATTCCATTTGTGAAGCAAAAATGATTACTTTATAATGAAGTTAACAGATGTTCAAAGGAAAAGAGGATAACTATGCCAGCTTTAACAATGGATCAAGTTCAACAATTAAACTCGTACAGTATTTATACAACTGAACCTAAGCGGACTTTATTTACTTTAGCTGATATACATAAAGACTTTTACCATCCTGATTTTTTAAACCTTATGATGGGTATAACAGATGCAGCAACAGAAACAGCAGCTATTTCTCACTTTGCACGCCGCTATGGGATGTTTTTTGCTATGCAATTTTATATGCTTGCCGCTTATGACGAAGTATGGGATGGTAAGCCACTTGAATTGCGTTTTGATGTTGCAAAGGAATTTAATAGCTTTACTGTTGCCATGTTTGCTAATCCAAATGATTGGCGCTACGTTGAGGAAGATGAACGCCAAGCTGTTATTGAAAAAATTCTTTACGATGGCCATGTCATTGTCCAACAGCTTCGTAAAGTAACCTCCATTTCCCCTCTTACCATTTGGGAAAATTTCTTTGGTTATTTGCTATGGCATTATCATATATTATTATCTAATCCTGGCTTAGCCGATCAAGCCATGGAGGATATTGAGGCTTTAGAGGACCCGAAAACATGGGCACGCTTCTCCAATAAATCTTGGTGGGCACAATATACAGGTGGTCTTAGCCCTACTACTTTAGTCAACGTACCTGTAAGAAAATCATGCTGTTTTTCTAAAGATATCCCAGGTTTAATGGCTTGTGGTTTTTGCCCCATAAAAAAATAAAAGAGCCTTTTAAAAAAGCCTTACCCTCCACAAATGTGAAAGGTAAGGCTTGGTGCTTTATTTTTCGTATACTACAAACCAATCGTTGTTTTCTTCAAACATAGACGTGCCAAGGAAACCTTGTTTTAAAAGTTGCTGTTGCGTAGTCGTATCTCCCATCGATATCACTTGTTTTTCTGTAAAGTTCGAGGACTTCTCTTGTCTTAGGTCTTTATAAAAAATATAACGAAGCTTATCTACATATTTAATTTTCAACCCTTTAATAACGAGGTCTTGCGAGAATTTATCCTTTAAGCTCGGAATATTATATGGCTTTACAGTGGAGCAAACATAATCATATTTTTCTAAATCGATATTTTCCATCACTACTGTAGCTAATGTTTTCTGTAATCCGTAACCTCGATATTTTGGTGAAACATTCGATATTTCCTGATATAAAACACGTTGAAATTCGTTTTCTGCAATTCCACAATCATAGCCAAGGTGTTCTTCATCAATAGGCGGTTTTAACAGTGCACGAAAGGCGATCAATTCTTCCCCTACATACGCACCTATCATCATTCCATGACCATTTAAAATATACTCAAATTCCTCTGTGCTTAAGGGTTGTAGGATACTTTGGTCTGCTAAAGCCTCATAAACCTCAACTTGTAGCTCTTCAATTTGTTGTAAATGCTGGAGCGTTAATTTTATAACAAAAAACGGTGTCTCACCAAGCTTACCATCATAAATAATTTCCATATTACGCCTCCTTAGGCTGTGACAACCGTTGAAAACTTACATAATTCCTGGATTACAGCTTCATCTACATCTACACCTAATCCTGGTTTTTCATTTAGGCAAATAAATGGTACATCATAATGTAAGTTCCCAACATCCTTTGAGAATTTTAATGGACCCGTTAGTTCTACACTCGTCATAATTTTTTTAGAAAATGCTACATGGAAACCTGCAGCAGAACCCACTGACGACTCTACCATGGAACCAACTTGACATTCAATTCCTGCCATTTCCGCCATCACAGCAAGCTTCATAGCAGGATAAATGCCACCACACTTCATTAATTTAATATTTACTTTATCTGCTGCACGCTTGGCTATAATATCACGCATTTCACGTACGCCTCGTAGTCCTTCATCAATCATTAATGTCACATCAGACTTTGATTTAATTTCTACCATTCCATCAATATCTTCGCTATCGACAGGTTGCTCTAACCAATCAATATTTAAATCTTTCATAGCTCGTAAACCTTGTAATGTAGTGGCTGCATTACCCCAACCTTGATTTACATCCACTCGAATAGCAATGTCTTCGCCTACTCGCTCACGTACCGCTTTTATACGAGCTACATCACGAAGTACCTCTGTACCTACCTTCATTTTAAAAGAACGATAGCCCATTTCTACTCGGTTAGCTGCCTCTTCTGCCATTGCTTCAGGTGTTCCAATACTTAGTACATGTGTGATTGGGAATTTTTCATGATAACGTCCACCTAAGAGTTGGTATACAGGCACCCCTAAGGCTTTCCCAGCAATATCGAAGCAAGCAATATCGATCGCTGCTTTTGCTGCTGGTACATCTTTCACAACTTTATTCATTTTATCATGTAGTTTTTCAAAGGCCGTTGGACTTTCCCCAATAATAGCTGGGACAAGCTGATGTTTTAGCACAGCATATGTACTTTCCCATGATTCACCTGTTACATGTTCATCAGGAACAGCTTCACCATACCCTACCACACCTGTATCGGTAGTTACTTTTAAAATAATGGAAGGCATTGTATCATATGTAGCATAACTAATGATGAATGGATCAATTAGCGGTAAATGTATAGCAAAAATTTCTACTTGTTTAATTTTCATCGTAATCAGTCTCCTCTGTCGTTTAAGTTGTCGCTAATACGTCGCTAAATGTTTAAAAAAATAGAAAAGGATCGATGCCCATGTCTACCAAAATAGCGATTATATGTTCAAAAGCATTTATGAAGCGTATTATTAGTATCGCACAAAACATAGCCGATATTCAATTAGAATTTTATCTTTACAGCCACCCCTCTGAAGCGCCTACTTTGATGAAGCAAATAAAACCATGTGATGCAATATTATTCGGAGGAACATTACCCTATTTACACACTCAATCATTACTTTCAGATATTCCAATCCCTTGGAATTATATTAAGCAAGATGAAACAACCATTTCTACAACATTGTTATCATTAGTAGCCAAACATGCTGTAGCTATCGACAGGATATCCATTGATGTAATGAATCCTGCATTCGTTGATAATGTTTTAGCAGAAATAGAATTTCGTGGTCAAAAGCCACATGTTCAGCATATTTCGATTACTGAACCAACTGAGAATATTTTAAAACGCCATATCGCCCTGTGGAATTCTAAAAGTATTGATTTTGTCATTACAAGTATTCATAGTGTATTTGATGAACTACAAGCACTTCAAATACCCTCAATGCGAATGTTAGATGCTACTAAGTCAATTATTCAATGCCTTGAAGAAACAAAATCAAAATCACTATTAACGAAATCAGAAGCTTTCAAGGCTGTAGTGGGTCTCTTAGAAATCCCTAAAAATACTTCCATTGAATCAACTGTTTTAAATCAAATTGCGAAAGCTACCTTTTCAACTTTTAAGCAAATTTCAACGAACTCCTTTGAGCTATATACAACTGCTGGACATCTTCAAAATGCTCTAGAAAAGGAAAACTTAGAACAGCTCATACAGCAAGTTGCACAACCATTTAAACTAGCATTTGGCTATGGCTATTCCATTTTGGAGGCCACACAAAATGCTCAGCATGCCTTAACATTTACTAAACCTTTTGAGATTTATATTCTTGATGAACATAAAAACTTATTAGGGCCTTTCCCGAATACAGAAGGTAAAATTTCTTTAAAAACCGATGATCCTTATGTTTTACAAATGGCTAAGCTTACAAGTTTAAGTCCATTGAATATCTCTAAAATAATCAATTTCAGTAACGAACGACAGTCAGCTCAATTTACATCTCAAAATCTTTCTGAATACCTCCAAGTAACACGACGTACTACAGAGCGTATTATTAAAAAATTAGTTGATAATGGTTATGTAAATATTGTTGGTGAAGAAATGACCCATCAGCAAGGACGTCCTCGCAAAATTTACCAATTGAATTTTGCAACTTACTAAACTGCTCTATAAAAGAATTCTCGTAGATACACGTGGATCTACGAGAATTTTTTATTTTAGTCAGCCATTACCATATTATCCGCATTTTCTGCTTCTATCGCCTTTTTACGCTTCTCAGCTTCTGCTATTTCTTCTGGCGTTAATTTAACAATAGCAAATCCAATATATCCATAAATAATAGAAATAATTGGTACAGCAAAGTTAAGAATTGCATATGGTGCATATTCCATTGCACTTACACCTAAAGTTGCTAAAATAAACACACCACAAGTATTCCAAGGGAAGAAAACAGATGTTAGGGTTCCTCCATCCTCTAATGCACGAGATAGATTTTTAGAATGTAAACCACGTTGTTGATAGACACCTGCAAACATACGTGAAGGAACAACAATTGAGATATATTGCTCAGAACATGTTGCGTTAGTCGTTACACAAGCTGCAATCGTTGAAGCAATAAGACTTCCTGTAGATTTGGCAAACTTCACAATTACATTCATTAATGCCTTTAACATTCCTGAATACTCTAAAATACCACCAAATGTCATCGCTACAATCGTCATTGAAACCGTATTCATCATAGAATCTAAACCACCGCGGTTAAATAGCTCGTCTACCATTTGATTACCTGTAGAGATTTCAAAGCCAGCCTGTAATGCATGTACTGCACTAGCTGCTGAACCACCTTGTACAAAAATTTGTAGTAAGAAACCTGAAACAATCCCTATAATTAAAGCTGGAATTGCTGGCACTTTCTTAGCTACTAATACAATAACTCCGACTGGAACTAGTAATAGTAAAGGAGAAATAACAAAGCTTTCTTCCATCACTTTTAAAGTTGTTAAAATTTCTTCAGATTGCATTGAAACTTCTGCAAATTTTCTACCCAAAAATCCAAAAACAACAAGTGAAATAATCAACGCTGGAATTGTTGTATAAAGCATATGCTTTATATGATCAAATAAATTAGTACCTGTTAATCCTGCCGCTAGATTCGTTGTATCTGATAGGGGTGACATCTTATCTCCAAAGTATGAACCCGAAATAACAGCACCAGCAATCATAGCCGCTGGAATACCCATACTTAAACCAATACCCATCCCTGCGACACCAATAGTCGCCATTGTAGACCATGAACTACCAATAGCTAATGACACAATTGAACATAACAGCATGATTGTCACTAGGAACCACGCTGGAGAAATTAACTTTAGACCGTAGAAAATCATCGTTGCTACGACACCGCCGCCAATCCATGCTCCAATTGTCAAACCTACTAAAATAATAATAACAATGGCAGGTAATGCCAGACGAATCCCTTTATACATCATCTCTTCAATTTCTGCCCATTTATATCCATGCATTTTGGCAACAATTGCTGCTACAGTTGTGCCAACAAGAAGAGGTACGTGAGGACTTTGCTCTAAAACAACTACTGTAATTAACATAGTAATAATCATAATTGCAAAAGTTAGTAGTGCCCAGCCCGCATTAATATCCTTTTTCATTTTTCCATCCCCTTTTTTTGCACCAAATCCCTTTTCGGTTTTTTCAAGACGCAAATAAATTTTTACGTTTTTTAGCTTAATATTCAAAAAATTAAAAGTCAACGCAAAAAATTTATGCTTCCCTAGCAAATCCCTTTATTTTAGCGTAATAAAACGCTTTCAAGTAGCAATAAAAAACAATGCAAACCCTTGAATATCCATGCATTATTAAAAATGTTCATGCAAAAAAGCTATACGAAAAAATAGTTACATTTTTTCATATAGCTTTTTATAATTTTTTTATTCAGGTTTTTTTTCTAATACACATGCAAGTACTTCCGCAGCATCAATTAAGGCACTACGATCAAATGTCATTTTAGGGTGGTGTAATCCTGGTGTTAAATTTGCACCAATTCCAATCATTGCCGCTTTTAATTCCGGCTTTTTAACTGTATAAAAATGGAAATCATCACTGCCCGGTGTTGTTATTTCATCTGCTAAATGCTCTTCCCCCAAAGCTTCAATGATGGCATTCTTCGCCATGTTCGCAGCAGTTGGGGAAACTTCAGCACCTGGTGTGAAATCTATCCACTTCCAACTCATATCTATTTCAAATTGTTGCTGAATTGATTTCAAGCCAGATTCAATTTTACTGCGCAGCAATTCAAGTTGTTGATTGTGTTGTGCGCGAACATCCATTGAGAAACTAGCATTACCAGGAATAATATTCGTACTACCCCCATCTGCAATAATTTTTGTTAATTTAGCAGAATGAGGTTCAAATGGTGATAAATGAATGCTGTGTAGCATTTGTTGCACGGCCATAATAACATCTATAGCATTTTTACCTTGATGTGGTCTAGCACCATGTGCATCTATACCCTGAATAGATCCCTCTAAAAAATAAGCAGCACCATGATGAATCGCAGGCGAAACTTTGCCAAGTGGTAATTCTTCTATTGGTCTTAAATGAACACCAAATAAATGTGATACTCCATCAACTGCGCCTCTATCAAACGTTGCGCACGCGCCATTTCCTAGTTCTTCAGCAGGTTGGAAAATGAAACGAACACGATGCTGTAAGGTGCGATCTTTCAGTAGTAATAATGCACCAAGAACCATTGAGATATTCGCATCATGTCCACACGAATGATTTGCTTGCCATTTCCCATCAACTTCCTGCCATAAAGCATCAATATCAGCACGTACTGCAACAATTTCATTACCAGTCCCAATTTCAGCTATTAATCCTGGTATATCACCTAATAAACGATAACTAACATGCAATTCATCCAGTATGGAAGCAATTTTTTTAGTAGTCTCAAACTCTTTCCAACTTACTTCGGGATATTGATGAAAATGATCAAACCATTGATAAATCGTTTCTTCTACTGTTAAAGCTTTCGACATAACTACACCTCTATACGCATTTTTGTTTCCCATTATACATGAATCTTTTTCAGAAAAGTACACATGTCTTCAGACCTAATTCACTTATTTGAATCATATATTACATTCATATGCACTGAAAAAGCCATTTATCAATAGAGGTATAAAATAGAATGGGCTATGCTAAAAGTTAGTATACTTTCAACATAGCCCATCAAATTTTTATTATAAACTTGTAAAAAACCCTTCTGGATACTCTTCATATTGAATCTTCACCATTTGCTCCTCATTTTTCTCTTCCTCTTCACGCAAATCGAATTCTTGATCCATTAAATACGTCTCAAACTTTGAATTTAACAACTTTCCCATCGTACCACTCCTTATTTATTGAATTTTCTGATAAAAGGATTATACAATAGATTTTTAGTAAATTGCAATAAATTATATACATTATGCATTATAACTATAAAACCTATCACAAAATTAGATTAAAAATGCCCCTGATTCTTATGATTTCTAAAACGAATTTAACCTTTTTTAAAAAAAATCTGCTCATTAATAGTTATTAAATGAGCAGATTTTTATGCAAACCAAAAATTTACGAGACTGAAACTCCCGTTTTGCCATTCATATTATCGGGATGATTTCCTTTTTTATGGGATAGAAATTGAATTACAAACATCACA
The DNA here is from genome assembly GCF_052928325.1 of Lysinibacillus sp. BSL11. NCBI lineage: Bacteria > Bacillati > Bacillota > Bacilli > Caryophanales > Bacillaceae > Lysinibacillus > Lysinibacillus sp. BSL11. The sequence goes on from NZ_JAVGCX010000020.1 coordinate 22,891, forward strand.
ATAAATATTCCTAAACCTACCCAATCTGAGAATTTTTCTGGGTAGATTAGTAATAGTCCTGCCGCAATCAAAATAATTCTTTCAAACCAGAAAAGTTTACGATACCAGTAGCCGATCACCCCTGCACCAATCGCCACCATTCCCGTGATAGCAGTAAATACTACCCATAAAATTTGCGGAATGGTTGTATCAATCATTAATAATGCTGGGGAGAAAACAATCATATACGGTATAATAAATGCCGCAATCGCAAGTTTCGCTGAATTTACACCCGTTTTGATAGGGTCACCACCAGAAATACCTGATGCCGCAAACGCAGCCAGGGCTACAGGTGGTGTAATATCTGCAATAATACCAAAATAGAACACAAAGAAATGAGCAGATAGTAATACAACTACTGGCACTAATTCTTGTGGTGTATTTGGAGATAGTAATGCCACTATTGCTGGTGCAGCAATTGTCGATGTTATCACATAGTTAGCTGTTGTTGGTGCACCCATCCCAAGAATAAGCGATGCAATCATGACAAAAATAAGTGTCAAAATAATACTCCCACCAGCTAAAGCTACTAAGCTATTTGCTAAACTTAAACCTAGTCCTGTTTTTACAACGACACCCACAATAATCCCAGCACAAGCAGTAGCTGCAACGACACCTAATGCAGTTCGAGCACCTTCCACCAACGCATCAATCACATCTTTTGGTTTAAGACGCGTTTCTTTATTAAACATAGCCACACCAATCGAAATAATAATTCCATATAATGCAGCATGCATAACTGCTGTACCCGTTAGCATTAATATGATAATCGCCACAATCGGTAATAGAAGGTAAATCTTTTTAAATACCTCTTGACGATTTGGCATTTGATCGTCTCGCAGACCTTTTAGACCAACTCTTTTTGCTTCGAAATGTGTCATAATCCAAATACCTGTAAAATATAAAAGAGCAGGAATAGCTGCCGCTTTTGCTATATCCCAATACGTAATCCCTCGACCAATAAATTCAACCATTAGGAAGGCAGCAGCCCCCATAATTGGCGGCATAAGTTGGCCACCTGTCGATGCAGCTGCTTCCACAGCACCAGCAAACTCTTTTCGATAGCCTAGTTTTTTCATCATTGGAATTGTATAGGAGCCTGACGTTACTACGTTAGCTACAGAGCTTCCAGAAATCGTACCTTGAAGTGCACTTGAGAATACAGCTACCTTCGCAGGACCACCAATTAATTTTCCAGCTAGTGCAACTGCTAGATCGTTAAAATACTGGCCAACCCCTGTTTTCACAAGAAATGCCCCGAATAGTAAAAATACAAAAATAAATGTGGCTGATACACTAATCGGTGTACCGAATATCCCATCAGTTGTAAAGTACATAAGATTGACGATACTCTCCAAATCCTGTCCTCTATGCGCCATAAATGCCGGGAAATACGGGCCATAGTAAGCATAAATCAAGAAAGCGATTGCAATAATTGTAATTGGCAACCCTACAGCACGTCGAGCAGCCTCAAGAACTAGTACAACAGCTATTAGCCCAACAATAAAGTCTACCTGTGTAATGGAGCCATTGCGATTTACAAGTTCTGTATAGTTCATAGACCAATATGAACCTACTGCAATAGCTAGTAATGCTAAAATATAATCGAACCAGGCAATTTTATGCTTGGGTGCTTTTTTTCTCGCTGGAAATAATAAGAAAATTAATGTTAAACCAAAGCCTAAGTGGATGGTACGTTGGATTTGAGCAGGAAATTGCCCAAAAATAGCTGTGTAAAGTTGGAATAGCGAAAATGCTAAAAGGCCATAGAAAATAACATGCTTCATTACACCTGAAATGGTTCTTACATTGGACTCTATATCATATTTTTCAAGTATGGCTTGTTGCTCTTCAGCAGAAATTTGCTCAAATTCTTCTACTTTTTTTTCTTTCTTTGATTTCTCTTGTGTTGTCATTTCATCCTTACTCCTTTCCACTGTTCGTAAAGCGACAAACGCTTAATTTCAAATAAATAGGATTTACCCCTCTGTAAATCTTTTTTTAAATCATATTCTCTTTCTGCATAATTGAATATTAGATCTAAATCTAAATCACCTATATAGATCGTAAAATTATCAAGTATGGCACTATTGTTAAATTGGAGAACATATTTACCGTTCCGTTGAATAAGTGTTTGATTTTCCTCTGCATAGCCTGGCATACCAATAGCTAAGTCTTCATATTCCATTTCAAGCATTTCAATACGATTACCTTTTATATATTGATAGGATTCCAATACATCTGACTTATGTATGGAGTGGGTGTATCTTATTTGAAAGGTTTGCTCATCTAAAATGGGTATGTAGTGCACTTTAGGATGGGATAAACGAGTCTCTGTAAAGGTGAACACCTTTTGAAGAGGAAGAAATATGACAATACATAGACAGATACTTAATAGGACTGTTATGATGAATTTTCTCTGTTGCATTCGACCTATTCCCCCACTTTAAAAGCTATTCGCCTAATCCTATATCCTAAAAGTAAGAAAGAGACTCGAAGCTTTATGCAACGAGCCCCTTCGTATTTTTTAGAAAGTTTCAAGCACTATTCACACTATTTCTTTTCATCAAAGTATTTTTGTGCGCCTGGATGAATGTCAATACTAATACCATCTAAACCTGTTTCTGCCTTAATAAATCTTCCTTTATCGTGAGAAATTTTATTTGTATTATCATAAATAGCTTTTGTCATTGAATAAACAACATCTTCCGGAAGATCCTTCTTCACCGCTAGCATAGCCAGAACTGAAACTGTCTCCACATCTTTTGCAATACCATAAGTACCAGCTTTTACTGTGTCTTTTGCATAGTAAGGGTATTTAGCAATTATTTCATCAGCTTTACCCGCATCTAAACCGATAATATTCACTTTCGTTGTAGCATTTAACGCTTCAACAGCACCTGTTGGTGTACCTGCTGTAATAAATGCAGCATCTATTTGACCTGATTGAAGACCATCTGTTGATTCACCAAAATCAAGGTTTTGTGCCTTGATATCATCCATTGTTAATCCATTGATTTCAAGTAATTGTTCAGCATTTGCGTAAGTACCTGAGCCTGGCGCACCCACTGATACTTTTTTACCTTTTAAATCTGCATATGTTTTAATACCTGAAGCTTCAGTTGTAACAAGTTGCACTGTTTCTGGATAAAGCGCACCCAAAGCTGAAATTGTATCAATTTTATTGCCATCAAACATCATCTTACCTTCAGTAGCATAATAAGCAATATCCGTTTGAACAAATGCAATCTCACCTTTTCCTTCTTGTAAAGCAGTCATATTGGCAGCAGATGCCTGAGATACCTCTGCAGTAGTTTTAATGCCTGTATCAGTGGTAATTAAATCAGCAAACGTACCTCCAAGCGCATAGTAAGTACCTTGTGTGCCACCTGTTAATAAACTTAAAAACTTAGGTTTTTCGGTTGATTCGGAGTCTTCTCCAGTGTCCTTCGAACCACTCCCACTATCTGATCCACATGCGGCTAATATCATAAGCGCAAAGATACTTAATAGCATTATTAGATTAAATTGTTTCTTCTTCATAGTAACCTTCCCCCTTTGGTTATTTTTAAGAATCTATTTAAAATTAACAAACTTAGTATAATAATGTCAATATATTTATAGTAAATTCAGACTTTTATAATTATACAAAACTACTTACCACCCATTAATTTACAGAGCTATAGCTTTATTTAATTACCCCCTTTATATCTATAATAAACTCATATTTTCTTTTTTTAATAAAATAAAATAACTATTCTAACTGTATAAATAATGAATAGAATATAAAAAACTGCATCTGAAAACAAACAGATACAGTCATACATTCTATACTATTGAATGGCTCCACAAGCTATTCTTGCTCCAGAATTACCAGCAGGATCTGTTTTATAATCATCCGCTGATTCATGAATGACAATAGCACTTCCATCACTATCTAATAGCGAATTAGGTTGATCCTTTTGTAAAGTTAACCCCTCAGCTAAAAAGTTAAGATCCACATTGCCATCTTCACCAATTTCCAAATTTGGTAGGTCCCCTAAATGATAGCCATTAGGATTTAATTTACCATGTTCCTTGTTTGTTGGATTAAAATGGGCTCCTGCTGATTCAAATTTAGGTGGCTCACACTTTCCTACTTCATGAATATGGATACCGTGTGTGCCTGGTGGTAAGCCTGTTAATGCAAGCGTCATCATAACGCCATTATCTTCCTCTTGAAGATATGCATTGCCATAGCTTTCATTGTTAGCACCAATCACTTTTGCAGTAGCTGTTAAAGGGGAAGATGCATTGACAGCTACTTTTTCCTCTTTCTTATCAAAAAAACTGCAACCCGCAACAAAAATTAGTAAAGAAAGACTCATTAAGCTTATTTTTTTCATAAAAATACCTCCTCTCTTTCTGATGATTTCCAATTTCTTCAGTACTTATGCACAATTAGTCATTTATGCTTCTATAATGGCTCCTATTTCATTGGAGCTTAAATAGGAAAATCAACCAAAATAAAAGGGATTTCCCAAAGTTCGAGAAACCCCTTCCATAATTAATTTAAGATTTTTACCGTTACTGTTTTGACACCCCACTGAAGTGCTTGTCCTTCAGTAGGAATAAATACATCGATTTTATTTCCTTTAATAGCTCCCCCTGTATCAGCAGCAATTGCTTCACCATAACCTTCCACCCAAACCTTCGTACCGAGTGGAATAACTCGTGGATCTACAGCTATTACCTTTAAATTAGGATTCGATCTTATATCTGTTCCATTGGCTGTAATTCCTGAACAGCCTTCACAATAGGCTGTATAGGCAGTAGCACGCATTGTTAATGTTTTACCAGAAACAGTTGCTGGAGCACTTGCTGGTTTTGTTTTGGCTGGTGCAGCAGGCTTAGTAGCTGTTGCAATCCCCTCGGAAGTTTTTGGCTTTGGTTTTGCAGCTGACGCTTTAATAGCTAGCGATTCACCAGCTAAAATCAAGTCTGACGCAAGGTGATTCCATTTTTTCAAATCGTCTACTGTCACATTATTAATACGAGCTATTGAAAATAAAGTATCGCCACCCTTGATGACATATTCATCCCCCAACGGTTCTTCTGCTTTTGACGTGTCTTTTACTAAGTCTTGCTCTGGGTAAAACCATAATGAATCCTTTTCATTTAATTGCTGGAACTCACCTACAGTTAAATTATAAATTTGCGGGAGTGTCCATAGTATATTACCTGGCGTTTTGTCCTTAGCAAAGGAAGGACTAGTATAGAGACTCACACCAAAAGTCAATACTACCGCTAAAGCTAATGCTCTTTTCTTCATGTTTAGTAATACCTCCATCATTTTATTATTTGTTGCAAATCTGTTGCTAGCACACTAGAGTTGAACGCTCTATTATGTAAGCAACAATAAGTTTGCAAATTAATAACTCAGGACTAGCTGCCTGATATTAGGAATTATTACTATAAAAACGGAAAAATATACAATTTCAATTAATTTTTTAGTAATTTAATCAATTTATTGCGTATAAACTATAATTTAGTAGGGCTGTCTAGGACTTTTTTATATTAGATATTTGCTATATTTAGCCGATAAAAAAAGAAAAGGAGGGAATATAAAAATGGAGGTTAATTCACTTATGTCATCTCAGCTGATGGAGCTCCAACAAACAGTACAGATGAGTGTCATGCAAAATGCTCTTAATTTAAACACAACTACAGCAATTGAATTACTGAAAGAACTACCTCAGCAACAAACAGCTCCCACTCACCCATACAAAGGATCTATAATAGATATCTCAATCTGATCATACAGCCATATTTATGAAAAGGAGGTTCCTTATGTGATTCGGGTAATTGTCGTGGACGATGAGCCATTAGCTCTGGTTAGTATGAAAAAACATTTAAATGAATTTGATAACATAGAGGTCATTCGAACCTTTACTACAGCAAAGGATGTACTGAAAGAAGGACCTACCTTAGACTTTCAAGTAGCATTTTTAGACGTTGAAATGCCCGGTATGAGCGGATTAGAAGTAGCACAATTGTTAAAAACATGGGATAAAAATATCTGTATCATATTTGTAACTGCCTATCGAGACTATGCTGTTCAGGCATTTGATGTACAATCTCTTGATTATTTATTAAAGCCAGTTTCAAAATCTCGCTTAGAAATGACAATTAACAGAATACAAAAGCTATTCCAAAAAGAACTATCATCGGAGAAAACTCGAACGCATCAAAAGCCTATGCTTCAAATCAGATGCTTTGGAGAGTTTGTCGTTTCTTTTGATGAAAAAGTAATTCATTGGAGAACAATTAAAACAAAAGAGTTGTTTGCCTTTCTATTTTTACAGCTTCATATGCCAGTACCTCGTGATAACATTTTAGATTCACTTTGGAGTGATACGGATGTAAAAAAAGCCAGAGTACAATTGCATACTACTGTCTCCTACTTACGTACAACACTTTCAGCTTATGGCTACACGGATGTCATTGAATATGCGAATGGCTGCTATATTCTGAAACTAAACGATTTTCAATGTGATGCCTTTGATTTGGAGGATATCTTAAATACCAAAGCTGAAACAGGAAGATTAAATATTGAAAAAGCTGAGGAACTCATCCAAAATTACCATGGTGAGTTTATGGCAACAATGGACTATGCATGGACTACTAGTAAAGCAAATTTGATGAATAAACAATTTAGTCAACTACTTGATGAATTGATACTTTATTACTCTAAAAATCAGAATCTTAAAAACAGAGAGCGTTCATTGTTATTTGCTTTAGAGTTTAACCCGTATTCCGACAAAATCGTGCAGCAATTAATCCAACATTATACTGAAATTGGAAATCGCGCAGAAGCTATAAAAATATATCATTCGTTTAATAGCCTTCTATTAACAGAATTAAATGTGTCACCATCTCAGGAAACCACAGAACTTTTTCAAAATGTCTTACAGGCACATGAAAAAGAGTACGAAACAAGCGTTTACCCCTAAGGACACATGAAAAAACATGCTAGCGTCAAGTGCTAGCATGCTTGTATAGTTTAATATTATTTAACAATCATTTGTCTCATATTACTTACAACACATAAACAGTTTCTTCCAGATTGTTTAGCCTTATATAAAGCATGATCTGCAATTTCTATCAATTGATTGGGACTCTGGACATTAGGGGTAAAAGCCGTAATTCCAGCAGACATTGTCACAGGTCTCCCACACACAGTTTCTTGTAAACCTTGTTTAATTCGGAGACTTTCCGCTAGTTGAACTGCATCCTCTATATTCATAGAAGGTAAGATGACCATAAATTCTTCGCCGCCAAATCTAAAGCAAAAACCCTTTTCCCCGACACTGCTCTGCATAGTCATCGCAAAGGCTTTTAAAACTTCATCCCCTACAGTATGACCATATGTATCATTTATACTTTTAAAATCATCTAAATCTATTAAGATAATGGCATGGGGAACCTTATCAATAATTAATTTGTGTAAAATTTGATCCATTCTTCTGCGATTAAGAATCCCTGTTAGTGAATCTAAGTTCAACTGCTCTGTTAAGTCATTGATTTTACTTTCCGAACAGATCATCATATTTTGAACATTCTTTTTCAATAAATTTACCTCATCATACCAATCAGCGATTTCCTCAATCCCTTGTGCTCCTTCATCTACTTCAATCCTTTTCGATAGCTCTTTAAGAGGCTGTGTAATTTTGATAGCAAACCAAATAGCAAACCCCATAATAGTTGCTATAACTATTATGATTGGGCCTAGGACTTTTTTAAAAAACAAATTGAAGGACACTATTCCTTCACCAAGTAAAGTATCAACTATTTGTTGCGTATACGGCTCTAATGAATGGTCATCTGTCTTAGCATCTTGTAAATAGCTTTCTGTAATTGTCGAGACTTCCATTACATAAGTTTCTTGTACATTTGCTTTATGTTCCTTCAAAATTTCATTGAAATTACGATAGCTAATCCAAATACTAATACTAGATGTCACGAGGACAACAATAGTTGTCACACTAATAATAAGAAACGATAACTTTAACTTGAATTTACCCACAATAGATCATTTCTCCCATTGAGATGTTTTGTCGTTAATCTTATCTATGTTTAAATTTCGATATACTTATTCAATCATCATACGTCAAACCTCTTAAAGAAAACTTAAACACTAATGATTTTTTCCTTCTTCAATTTAAAAGGAAAAAATCGATAGTACTACTAACTCCAAATTGTTCTATTTATATAGGCTTAAAGCATTCTTTTATTATCCATTATATTTTCTTTTTTCCAATTTCGTGGCATGGTAGATAGAGATTCATTAGGAGGGAAAATTGCTGTGTTGAGAAAAGCTTCTACCCAACATCTACTTATTATAATTGCCATTTTTATAGTCCTTACTTTTCTAAGGTTATTATGGTTAAACTATTTCCTCCCCTCTACACATCAGCCTAGTGCCAAAGATGGTGTGGTCAACATAAACAATTTGACTACTTCGGAAGAAGAAGTTATTTCCTTGGATGGAGGATGGATCTATTATCCTGGACAATTTGTGAATGCTGAAAATAAGGGGGGTAACAAAGAGAGTCATAGCAATACCTATAATATACAAAATATTCCTGCATTAAAAAAAGAGCGAACAACTCAACCCTATGGCACTTATCAGTTAAGAATTCTGCTACCTAACACTTCAGATAATGATCGATATGCCATTCGTATCCCTGCTATCTCAACTGCTTCAAACTTATATATAAATGGAAAGCTAGTAGGGAAATCAGGCAAAGTAGCAGATAATGCGGAAGACCATGAAGGTCAGGCTGCACCTTATACTGTTTATTTTACTAATACGCAATCTGAAATTAATCTCATACTTCATGTATCTAATTTTGATACACCTACAAGTCCTATTATTAATAAAAGGATTTTATTTGGCACTGCTTTGGCAATGACACATCATCAATTAATTGTAGGGCTATCTCTTTCAACTATTGTAGTTATGCTAATCATATTCTCTCTTTTTAGCATACTTGTATATTTGTTCATCTATCGAAAATCTATCGTTTTACTTTTCACATTTGGCTTTCTTTTGCCCTTAGCAGATGAATTAATTACGTTTGATCGCTCCCTACTGGATTGGTTGCACATGAATTATGTATGGTCCTATAAGCTTTCTTCCATTATTTTCCTAGGAGCCTCCTTTTTCTTTGTTCAGTTTATGAGAGTCCTCTTAGTCAAATATCACAACACTAAAACATTTCAATGGATTTTTGCTTGTTATATTTTAAATGCAATACTCACGATTGTTTTACCAATGCCATGGCTGATACCTACGAAGAATATTTTCTTCGTACTTTATCTAGTATCCTTTCTTTACGTAGTGGTACTGGCTCTTAGAGAGTATCTAGAAAACCAAAAAAGAAGCTCTGCTTTTATTGCACTAACAGCTATCGGCACAACAAATGGTATTATATGGGGCTTCATTAAATCTGTATACGTATTCGATATTCCCGTTTATCCATTCGATTATTTATTTATCATGCTTGGTTTTTCTAGCTATTGGTTCAAACGTTTTCATGAGAACTCTCAGCAAATTCAAAACTTAGTGACAAAGCTACAACACGAGGATGCTTTAAAAGATGAATTCCTTACAAGCAATGCAGAAAAACTTTGGAGTCCAATGAATAGGATGATTACCCTAGGTCAATCCATTTATGACAACCCACAGAACAAACTTGTTACTGAAGATGAAAAAAACCTTAAACACCTAATCGATATAGGTAGAAGTATGTCCTTTACGTTAAACAACATACAGGATTTTACTCGTTTAAAAGAAGGAGATTTACATCTTCATACACAAAGTGTAAATCTTCAAGGTGCTGTTTATGGAGTTTTTGATATCCTCCGCTTTATTGCAAATGGTAAGCAAATACATATGGTGTCTTTAGTACCACCAAATTTCCCAAATGTATTAGCCGACGAAAATCGCCTTATTCAAATCCTATTTAACATTTTGCATAATGCCCTAAAGTATACAGGTGAAGGCTCTATAGAAATTATTGCTCGTGAAAAACAGCATATGGCTATTATCCACATTCGTGATACTGGACAAGGAATGGACAATTTTGTACAAAGTCTTTTGTATTCTCCCTATGAACAGGGTCAGGAATATGATGAAGGCATTGGTATTGGCCTACTTATTTCAAAAAAACTGATTGAATTGCATGGTGGTACGTTAAATATACAATCTATTCCTAACAAAGGAACGAATATTTATTTTACATTACCTCTTGCAGATGAAAGCACACAAAATCAGGAATACGCAACCTTTAATGCACAAGCTAAAACTCAGCTATCCACAACAAATGAACAAGAGTTATCCATGGTGTCAGATAAGCATTTCAGGATTTTAATGATTGATGATGACCCTATGAATTTAGCAACGATGAAAAGTATATTTTCGATCTCTGAATACGAAATTACTACTGTTACAAGCAGTGAGAAAGCTCTAGCCCTCATTCAGCAAGAAGCATGGGATTTAGTAATTGTTGATGCAATGCTTCCGTATATTTCAGGCTATGCTGTGATTCAAAAAATACGAAAACAATACTCATTGCTGGAATTACCCATCTTATTATTGACGATAAGAAAGCACCCTGAAGATGTTTATACAGGCTTTGCCTATGGTGCTAATGATTATGTAACAAAACCTATTAATGCATTAGAGCTAAAAGTAAGAAGTCGAGCTTTAATTGATTTAAAATATAGTATTCAACAACGTCTACATCTAGAAAGTGCTTGGCTGCAATCTCAAATCCAACCACACTTCTTATTTAATACACTTAATACCATTGCCTCACTTAGTACTATTGATACAGATAGAATGATTGATTTAATGCATCACTTTGGTGAATATTTACATGCCAGCTTCGATGTCCGAAATCTTCAAAGAGTAGTACCACTACAGCATGAGCTCGATTTAGTTCGTTCGTATCTTTACATTAAACAGCAGCGATTTGGAGAATTAATTCAGATTGAATGGGATATTGATGAAACAATACAAATTGACATTCCTCCAATTTCTTTACAAACGTTAGTTGAAAATGCCATTCGACACGGTATATTAAAGAAGGAAGAAGGTGGTACTGTTTGTATTCGTATTAAAGATTTCACAACTTATGTATCCATTAGTGTAATTGATGATGGTGTGGGAATTAGCCCCACTCTATTAGAGGAATTGCAAGAAGATTACAAAGGGACAAGCTCTGGTATAGGAATAAGAAATACAAATCTACGACTTAAAAGAATTTATGGCCAACAATTACAAATTCAAAGTACTATAAATCAAGGTACAAATGTTACTTTCCATATACCTAAAGATTAAAAACAGGAGTCATTACAGTGCCAATTTGAATCTGTAGTGACTCTTTTCTCAAGTTTATAATAACAATTTTTCTATAGATTTTTTGAATTGAGGGTACATTATACATATAGAATAAAGGAAGGATCGATAGGTATGTACAAAATATACATAATAGAAGATGATGCAAATATAGCTTCACTGATTGTCGAGCATTTAGCTAAATATCAGTTTGAATGCTTTACTGTACAACAATTTCCACACATTATTGAAGAATTTAATACGATACAACCACACCTAGTCATTATGGATATCAATCTCCCGACTTACGATGGCTATTTTTGGTCACGGAAAATCCGTCAACTCTCAACCTGTCCCATCGTCATTGTCTCTGCCAGAGTAAATGATATTGATCAAGTATATGGAATTGAAAATGGTGCCGATGACTTTATTACAAAGCCCTTTTCATTGGATGTCCTCATGGCAAAAGTAAATGGACTACTTCGACGTACCTATGGTGAATATGCTTTAACCGAGACAACAACCATAACTATAGCCAATACTACATTAAATCCAGATACAGTTCGTCTACAAACAAAAGGCAAAGATAGCCTGTTAACGCTAAAAGAAATGCAGCTTAGTAAGTTATTATTCGAAGCTTACCCTAATGTAGTGCCGCGTCAAAAGCTTTTAAGTGCTATTTGGGATGATGAAACCTTTGTTGAGGAAAATACTTTGTCTGTGAATATTGGTCGATTACGTAGAAAATTGGAAGCCGTACACTCTCATCTTGAGATTAAAACAATTCGTGGTCTTGGATATCAATTGGTGGAGGAAAGTAAATGAAACTATTCTTTCGAGATCATCTTAGTTTCATTATTCTCTATAGCATAAGCTTCCTCCTATTACCTTGGATAATTCATGTATTAGATGACCTATCCGCACACTATGCCTACTTTATTTTTCTTGTCAGCTTTCTATTTATTCTGTGGCTACTCGGTCGTTATTATCGAAGAAGAAAGTTTTATCATCATTTACAAAAAAATATCAACACACAGGATGATCTTCATTTATTTGAACCACGTGCAGCTATTGAGCAATACTATAGTGAAAAACTAAGGCAAATACAGTATTTATTTTTAACCCAACAGCAAAGATTGGAAGAACAAGCACATGAGAAGCAACTTGTTCTATCACATTTTGCACATCAAATGAAGACACCTTTATCTGTTATTCAATTAATCGTTCAAGCTACACCCAACAAGACCACTGATGAATTGCAGCAATGGCATACCATCAATAAAGAGTGCAATAAATTGACATTTACCCTCAATCAGTTATTAACGTATGAGCGCACATCTCATTTAGTAGCTGATTTAAAAATTGAACCTATTGTTTTAAAAGGGCTCGTGCAAGAAGTGATTAATGATTTGAAGGATTTTTTTATCATAAGAGAAGTTTTTCCAAAGCTGACGTTTGCTGAAGACCAAATCATTTATTCAGATCGAAAGTGGTTAAAAATTGTACTTTATCAAGTATTAAATAACGCCATTAAATATAGTGAAATGGCAAGCACCATTCATATCGACTATGAAAATGAGGCTTTACACATAACCAATCGTGGTGAGACCATTCCTTCTAGCGAAATAGCACGAGTCTTTGATTTATTTTATACAGGTATGAAGGGGCGATCAAGTGGTGAAGCAACAGGTATAGGCTTATATCTAGTGAAAAAAATATTAACTACACTAGAGCACCCCTTCACTTTACAATCTTCTGAGCATGTCACTATTTTTTCGATTAATTTTTCAAACAGTCTTAAAAAATGAAGATGACAACTTTGTCATCTTCACGTCATCAAGAGAAATAGGTTATGTGCCGCTCCTTTTCTATACTAAAGGTATCTAATGACCATAAAGGAGTTGTTTTAATTTGGGTAACGCCATACTACAAGTAACCAATTTGCACAAGGAATATATCGGTGAGATCACCTATAAAGCGTTAAACGGTATCGATTTTCAGCTACAGCAACAGGAATTTGTAGCTGTCATGGGACCTTCAGGTAGTGGGAAAACAACATTTTTAAATAGTGTATCCACTATTGATCGTCCTACCGCTGGCGATATCTTCATAAACAATCATAATCCTTACACATTAAATGATGAGGACCTCGCCAAATTTAGACGCACTGAACTAGGTTTTGTATTTCAGGATTTTAATCTTGTGCATACATTAACAGTGAAAGAAAATATTTTATTGCCATTAACATTAGATAGCCTACCTGCTTCAAAAATGCTTCAACGTTTAAAGGATGTCGCTCAATTTCTCGGTATCGAGGAACTATTGCCTAAACGTATTTATGAAATTTCAGGTGGACAAAAACAACGAGTAGCCATCGCTCGTGCCGTTATACATGGACCAAGTTTATTGTTAGCAGACGAGCCTACAGGAAACTTGGATTCAAAGGCTGTCAATGATGTCATGAACTTATTTTCCTCAATTAATCAAGAGCTTGATACGGCTATTCTCATGGTGACACATGATCCTTATGTAGCAAGCTTTGCCAATCGCATTATTTTTATTAAAGATGGGAAATTATATAACGAAATACATCGAGGCAACAACCGTAAGCAATTTTATCAGGAAATTATGGACACGCTTGCTTTTCTGGGTGGTGGACAGCATGAGCTTTAATCATATTGTGCTTCAAAATATTTTACGTGACAAATGGACGTATGTTTCTTACTTCTTGAGTAGTATGTTTTCTATTATTATTTTCTTTCTATTTTCTGTTATCGTCTTTCATCCAAATCTGAAAAGCCTAGATCCAGACTCTACACTTGGAATTTCTTTAATGCTAGCTAGTATGCTCGTTTATTTATTCTCTTTTATCTACATTACCTATTCAATCACAGCATTTTTACGTAAGAAGACCAAGACCTTAGGAATATTTATGATTACTGGGGCTTCCATGAAGCAGATTCGTAAGCTGGTCTTCCGTGAAAATCTGTTAATTGGCATTTTAGCTATTCTGGCAGCTATCGTTCTCGGCCTTGTCATTACACCTCTTTTCTTAATGGGTGCAAAAGTTATTTTAAAGGCAGAAACATTTGGTATGTACATGCCTCTTCAAGCAATTAGTATAACCATAGGATTATTTCTGATTTTATTTGTTGTGATATCGACAGTTGTTACGAGGTTCATTAATAAAGAAGCGTCTATCCAACTCTTAAAAAGTGATACAGTTATCGAGAAATCTATTAAGCCTCATTATGGGTTATTAATACTAAGTATTTTGATGTCTGCCACTTTAGCTTGCTTGCTAAAAATCGAGCATTCCATTGTAGACACGTTAAGTGTCCTTTATTATCTGTTATTTTTTATTAGCATTCTTAGTACGATTTATTTAGTTATTACACAAGGATTTCGTTTGTTATTGAAAATATATGAAAAGTCTCCTGCCTATCTTCAAAAAACAAATATGCTTTTGGCGTCCAATTTAAATGCAAAAATGAAATCACATGCAAATATGCTGTTTCTCATTACTATCCTATTAAGCGGTGTCTTTCTATGTACAAGTATTTTATTTAGCTCTTATTACAATGTAAAAAAGACTAGTGAAGAAAATTATCCATATAGCTTTCAATATATTGCTGATCCAAAAGCTGATGACAACATGGTAAAGGCTGATCTTGATTATCTTGAAAATACTTTATCAACGGTTGAAGCTCACAAGTATTTTATTGAATTTAAATCAAACGAAGATCAACGTATTGGCTATATGCCTTTATCAAATTTTAATCTGATACAGCATCAGGAAATCAAACTAAGTAAAGATGAGTTTATTGCCGCCGCTGGTAATCGTGGTGAAGCACCAATAATAAACACTGCCAGCGACCTGTTTATAAAGTCTTTCAAACTAGCCAGCACCCATGAGCAAAATCTGCTATCTACTGGCTTCCAACAAAGTTATTTCATTGTACCTGATGACATTTACAAAACCATTGACTACCCTGTTTATAAAACGTATATCTATGAACTGGAAGATTGGACAGCCCATACAGATTTGGCAAGAACTATTACCAGTGACTTACCCTCTTTACCTGGAGAACGTTATGTAACATCCAAAATTGATTTATATAACACAGAGATGTTTGTCAAAAGCGTCATGTTCTTTATCGGCTCCATGTTAAGTCTAATTTTCTTAAGTGCAGCCATGAGTATATTGTATTTCTATTTACAAACAACATTACAACAAGAGAAGGAAAAGTATATTGGTATCCGTAAGTTAGGACTTTCTAGAAATGAATTAGCTACCATTATCACTAAAGAATTGGCGATTCTTATTTTTGTACCATTCACTATAGCTATTACACTCTTGCTAATTACCCTTTTGGCTATGCGAACAATGGTTTCTACAGCATTTTTACAAGTTTCCATAGCTAGCTCTTGTTGTTTCTTTGTACTTTTCCTCATTAGCTATGTATTCATTCGAAAAAGTTATTTTAAACGCTTAGTAAGCTAAAAAAAACCGCACTCCTTAAGGGTGCGATTTTTTCATAGTGTTGAAAAACAAACCAATTAATAGAATCTTTATGAAAGGTGAAAATGTTTCCTTTTAGCAAGGTTTTTCAAATAAAGTGAAGGTATTAACTACTCATTTTAGTGAGGAGTATCGTCACTCATCACTTCTCCCCATTGAAAATAAAAGCCCTAATTCAAATAATGGGTTATTTGATTGCTACTGCTGATAAGGAAAAGACACTTCTGCAGCATGGTTGATTGAAGAGGAGCCAGCGTCACTCCTAAGGGATCTAGCGGCTCATCGGACGCCCCCTGGAAAGGACGACGCTGGCGGAACGGAAATCAGCCTCTCACCTTGTGAAAAGGGCTTTTTCTGCAGATGACATTATCTTTTTTACCAAAGAACGGGCTTTGCTACCATCAGCCATAGCATAATAAGCAATAATACTATATACATCCATGTTTTACGATGCAACAGTGAAACAAATTGTAGATGATTAAATGCTGGTGTGTTAAAAGTACGCAACGTCGGTTTAAACGCTCTTGCTAGAAATACGATGGATGCAAACATCACGAGGAAGGTTAATACAATCCACGAGGTATTCCAATAATAGCCCGCATGCCACATTAACAAAATACCCGAGGCTACTAGTACATGCCCCGAATGTTTGACGAGCGTAATGGCCCCCTTAAAGGCTTCTATATATGGTGGCATGTCATCCATGGAAGCTGTACGCATTTTTTTTACAATGGTGAGCACAACGAACAAAGGCCCAATCGAAAGAATAGCACTTAAAATATGTATATAAAGAAGAAGTGTATAAATGGAAAACATGCTGTGTACTCCCCTTTTCATCAGCCCCTTTCATTATAGCATTCAAGCTGAATTTACTTTATCAGCAATTGTGAATCCTTTGTAAACATAGCCTGAATCATTGTTAAATTGTTTGAAAACCGTATAAAGAGGGTATTGTTTATAGTAACATGCACTTATAGAACAAAAAGGAGTGATTTTTATAGGAATTCACCAATTTTTTACAAGTCTTAATGATTTAGAGCGTATCATTCGTTGCCCTGGTCGCTTCAAATTTGAAGAGCACAATGTGGCAGCCCATTCTTGGAAAGTGTCACAATATGCGATGTTTTTCGCAACGTTAGAAGAAATGCACGGTGCAACAGTTGATTGGAAATCTTTATATGAAAAGACAATCAATCATGACTTTGCGGAAGTGTTTATTGGTGACATTAAGACACCAGTAAAACATGCTAGCCCAGAGTTAAAGCAAATGCTCGCACACGTGGAAGAAAAAATGATGGAAAAATTTATTATCAATGAAATCCCACAAGAATTTCAGGCTGTTTTCTTTGAACGGATGAAAGAAGGAAAGGATCATACTTTAGAGGGTCGGCTACTTGAATTTGCGGATAAACTCGACCAGTTTTACGAGGCTTTCGCAGAATTAAAGCGTGGTAATACTGACAAAGAATTTGTCTATATGTACCAATCAGCCCTTTCAAAACTTTTGGCCATTCCACTTGAAGCGACAGTTCATTATTTCCGCACAGAAATTTTAAAGGACGCAGTAAAGGAAAAAACACATATCGATATTCAAGCATTAACAAATGAAGTATTAACATCAAACTAATAGGGTGCATGTACAAGTTTTCCGATTGAAAAATTCACGGAAGGCTTTTTTTATTTTCCGCAAAAAGTCGTATAATGAGGAGAGATTGAATGGAGGGAAAGTATTGTCACAGGAATGCTCAATTATAGAAGATTTAATACCTCTTTATAAAAAACAACTGCTTCAAGCATCAACAATAGAATTTGTCGAACGGCATCTAACAACTTGTCAGCAATGTCAGCAGCTAGTAGTCAATTCATCAACTCAGAACGCATACTTGCCCATGAAAAGAACAGTATCCTTTTTTCATATCATATTTATTGTATTATCCTTTATGTTTGCCATTAATTCGTCCTTACTCGGCAATCAAAAGGGCTTTGTCCTCTCATATGCTCTTTTCGGCTGTCTTTCTTACCTTTTCTATAAAAACATCTGGATTGTTTTTATCATAAGCTCTGTGCCTGTATTCGTTTGGGCTATCATTAATAATCTTAATAATGAGCTCTATATTACAACCTTTTCTTTAACAGAAATAGGAACGCTAGTGATTGGAGCTGGCTACATTGCACTTTTACATACCATTTTCGCCTTAATTGGCGCAGCTTTTGCCATTCTATTACGTAGGGTTTTTCAATAAACAAAAAAGCACCTCGAACTTTTTTACCAAAGTTGAGGTGCATTTTGTTTGTTAGGCCTTTTTCACAAATTCTGATTTTAATTTCATGGCACCAAAGCCATCAATTTTACAGTCAATGTTATGATCGCCTTCCACTAAACGGATACTTTTTACCTTTGTCCCAATTTTTAAAGTGGAAGAACTACCCTTCACCTTTAAATCCTTAATAACAGTAACTGAATCGCCGTCAGCTAACAGATTACCATTTGCATCTTTTACAATAAGTGCATCTGATTCTTGTTCAGTTGCGTCCATACTCCATTCATGCGCACATTCTGGACATACATAGTTTGCTCCATCCTCATATGTATATTCAGAATGACATTTTGGACAATTCGGATAAGCTGCCATTTTTGCTTCCTCCTTTTACATTTTTACTAGGAAAATCCTCTTTATGCTCCTATCTTTACATAGTCGACCTTATTTAGCAAAGGTTGTTCGTATTTTACGTTCGCATTTGTGAAAAAAATATGAAACATCAGCACCTTTTTGAAGGTAGTGCAAGATGTTTATAACGCGATTTGGAACACTTGCCCATTGACTAATTTTCCATTATCATCTTACTTGCATGTTTATCGATCATGCTTTATTATATCCATAAAGGCTGCATTGTTCGTATAATATTAAGTTTTAACCTTTAAGCTGTAAAAGGGAGTTTTATTATTGGAGTTGGAATGACGGGCCTCACACTACGGTGCATGAGGATAAGCAGGAAAACTTCTGCGAACACCCACTTTGAGGAGTGGTGGTTTAAAACTTTCTATAATAACTACGGCATACGCGGCTTTTTAATATGATCTTACAGCCACAAGGCTTTGAAGCAAGTCACCCTTCGATTATTGAAGGGTGATTTTTTTATGTAGTTTCCCATCGTGTGCAAATCGTGTGCAAAAATTTAAAATTAAATGTTGTAAAGTTTATTTTTAATGTAGTGATGCTACTTTAAGTATAAAGATATGTTTTTGTAGCATACTAGTGGCAATTGTTATCAGGATAGCATATTGTTAATAAAAGGAACCAATATCTTTTCAAAAAATCTTATTCTCCCATGGTGTAAATCCCTTATTAAAATGGTAAAATATAACTAACAAACTTTGATTAGGAGGTGAAAAGTATGGCAACTGCTGAACAACTTAAATTACTAGTAAAGGCACATTACGAAAATGATGACGCAAGGTTCGACACTCTACTCATCCAAGTAGCTGCTTCTGAGGCACAAAAAGGACATGTAGCATTAGCACGTGATTTAAAAAGTCTAATTGATAAAGGGAAGAAAAATTCCTCTAAAATTCAATATATAGATCCTGAACTTGAAGGGTTAATTACAGTTCGTAATAGTACCTATAGATTGGCTGATTTAGTTGTATCTAAAGAAGTTAAGGATAATTTAATAAATGTTATCAAGGAATACGAGAATAGATCTAAATTAGCTCAATTTGGACTAATGAATCGAAGAAAAATTCTTTTAGCAGGGAAACCAGGTACTGGTAAAACTTTGACCGCATCAGTTTTAGCTACAGAGTTACAACTCCCCTTGTGCATTATTCACACAGATAAAATAATGACAAAGTATCTAGGGGAAACAAGTCAGAAATTAAGTAAAATTTTTGATTATATGGCTAATTTCGAAGCGGTTTACTTATTCGATGAGTTCGATTCAATAGCTAGTGAACGAAACTTCGAAAATGACGTTGGGGAAATCAGAAGGATCATCAACTCTTTTTTACAGTATATAGAATCTAATGACAATGGATTTATTATCGGGGCGACAAATAACCCTCAACTACTCGACTCAGCTATTTTTAGAAGGTTTGATGACGTAATAGTATATAAACTACCTGATGCAACGCAACGAAAAAAGCTGATTAAGAATACGCTTGGTCAATTTTTCAATCCAGAAATAGATTTAGTTAGAGTTGGAAAACTATCTGAAAGTTTAAATCATGCAGAACTAGTAAATGTATGTAAAGATTCAATTAAAGAAACTATTTTAAACGATTTAGACATAGTTAATGAAAATATATTAATCAAAAATATAGAGAAAAAAATTAAAACATATTCTTGGGAGAAATAAGAATGGTTCAAACTCACGACAATTTATTTTTATTTAATACTCAAAGCAATTTAAATTTCACTTCTAAAAGTTCCGGAGGTAAGAAGCCGAAGCTGCCTTCTAGGGATCGTATCGCCCACGGCCAATATATCACAAATAAATTAAATGAAATATGGAAAGTGGTGGAGAGTTCAAGAGAAAGTAATAGAACAGCTGCATCACTTTCAATACATACTGGTACCTATTTAGAATTTCAAAGCACTCCAGACTTTGCTCTAACTATTAAAAGTCTTGAACACAGAAAACAAGGAGTCAAATTACTGAATGTTCGTAATCGAATTGTAGCAGAAAAAGAAGTAGAATATGCTACGGTTTTTGTTCCAAAAGGTAAAGAGCATTATTTTATAAAAAAAGCAACCGACTACTTAGAAAAAAATTCAACAAGATCTAATAATCCTGTGAATCAAAACTTAATTGACAGTATTGAAAATGTACAGGTCGCACTAGTTGAAGCATTTTTTCCTGCGAATCATATCCAATGGCTAAGTGAATCAGAAAAAAGATGGTATGAAATATGGCTGAGTGACGATAGTGTAGAAACCGAAAAGCAATTTAGAAAAACTGTTGCTTTATTAGAACTTGAAGTATCTCCAGAAATTTTGCGTTTTCCTGAACGAACAATACTCTTGGTATACGCTAATAAAAACGATTTAAGTAATTTAATTTCATTTAGTCCTTCTATTGCTGAAATGAGAAGGGCAGCTGAAGCTAATACATTCTTCCTCGATTTAGAAAATACAGATCAAATAAATTGGGTAGATGATGCTAAAGAGCGTATCCAAAAAGATACTGAATCTCAAGTTGTAATTAACGTTCTAGATACAGGAATACGTAGAACACATAATCTACTCTCTGACTTTATCGAAGAAGCTGATATGATATCTTACAATCCTGAATGGGATAAGTTCGATAATAATCAAATGGGTCATGGAACTTTAATGGCTGGGATAGCACTATATGACGATGTAAAAATGTTATTAGAAAGTTCAGACGTTCACTCTGTTACACATTCCTTAGAATCTTCTAAAATACTTCCGGATGAAGGAGAAAATGAGCCACAACTTTATGGGGCTATTACTAGTAAAGTTATCAGCGAACAAATAATTAACCACCCTAATAGAATTAGAGTGAATTGTATGGCTGTTACTTCTCCAGAAATAGATACTTATGATGGCAGTCCATCTTCTTGGTCTGCTGCTGTAGATGAGATAACATCTGGAGCTGTAGATGGGATAAAAAAATTAATGTTAATATCGGCTGGAAATATTCCTACTAGTGATTGGGAGGGTTATATTGATTCGAACAAAACTTCTTCAGTCGAAAATCCAGGGCAATCTTGGAATGCACTCACTATTGGAGCATATACACTTAAATCAGACCCTGCATTAGTAAGTATATCAGGTATGAATGCCATCGCACCTTACGGTGGAATTTCCCCCACTTCTAAAACTTCTTTAATGTGGGATAAAAAATGGCCTATTAAACCTGAAATCCTTTTCGAAGGTGGAAATGGTATTACTAATTCAACTGAATTCTATGAAGAAGAAAACTTTTCATCATTAACAACGTATCATGATATTTTCACTAGACAATTTCATTATATAAACGCGACTAGTGAAGCTACAGCTCACGCCTCTTGGATGGCTGCAAAAATATACAATAAGTACCCTCAATTATGGCCAGAAACTGTACGAGCTTTAATGGTACATTCTGCAGAGTGGACTAACACGATGAAGAGTCAGTTTTTAACTACAGGTAATAAAACAGACTATAGAAACCTTTTAAGAAGCTGCGGTTATGGGGTCCCGAATCTAAATCGAGCTTTAAATTCTGTTGACAATAGTGTGAATTTGATAATTGAATCTGAATTACAACCATATAAAACTGTTAAAGGGAAACAACCTAAAACAAATGAAATGCATGTTCATGAATTACCTTGGCCAAAACAGCAACTATTAGATTTAGGTGAAACTAATGTTAAGCTTAAGGTGACTTTATCTTATTTCATTGAACCTGGTCCTGGTGAAAAGGGTTGGAAGAATCAGTATAGATATCCTTCTAGTCTCTTACGTTTCGAGTTAAATGGTTCTAGAAATAGAGAAGAATTTTTAAAAAGTATTAATAAAGCCGCAGTTTCAGAAGATGAAGAAGAAACATCAACAAGCAGCAATGTCAATTGGTTATTAGGCCAACAAAGAAATGTGGGTTCTATTCACTCTGATACCTGGGAAGGAACTGCCGCTGAATTAGCTACAAGTAATCTAATAGGAATATTTCCTGCCGTTGGTTGGTGGAGAGAAAGAAAGTGGTTAGGAAAAGTTGAAAACACTATGCGATATAGTTTAATTGTATCGTTATCCACTGAAGCAGATGTTGACTTATACACACCTATCTATACTAAAATACAAAGTGAAATCACTATTTAGCACCCAATCATTGATAACCGTTATGAAATTCATAACGGTTTTTTTTACTAGAATTTTAAAAAAAAGCCCTCAAATTGAGTAGCTTTTGTGGTTGGAATCTTTTTACTTTAGTATCTCTTTTAAACCTTGGATTTCTATAATCAATTTATCACCATCTGCACTTTGGTTCATGAAAAAATTAATCACAGAAAAAATTAATGGTACTGTAAGGTAAAATAGCATAAGCATTTTATTTCTAGGAGCATACATCGGTATACTTTCTAATTTAAAACCATCTATAGCGAGTTTGTATAAATCAGTTAATACCCGATCTTCTACTCTTAATTTAATTCTTTCACTATATAGATCTCTATATTGCCGTTCGTAAACATAAAATTGTAAATTCACAAAATAAAAACAAAAACCTAAAGCCAATAATAACCCGCCATAAACCCACGTATTATTAATCTTCAAAGCTATCGAAACTGCAACAAGTGAAACAAACCAACCTTTTATAATAAAAGAGTTTTGTGCCATTCTTGTAATGCACGCTTGAATCAAATCTAATTCTTTATGAATTACTTCTGAACTTATTTCTTGAGTATTATTTTGCAATTTCGTTCTCCCGCTTTACCATTTTATATAATCGATCTAAGTTTTCTTGTGCTATCAATTTCTTTTCTCGCTGTCTATTATGCATGCGACAAGCTGCCAGTGCATTTAAATGGTTGACATGTAAAGGAATTAAAGCTTCTAGCGGTGTTGAAACATCATGCCAAATTTGCCAGCTTTCTGCTAATATTTCTCTTTCTTCTCTGCTATTAGCATGCTTTTGGAAATTCTCCAGTACTCTTTTAGGTGTTCTTACGCGTAAAAAGTTAATTAGGTTAAGTTCTGAATAAATCCAAGGAGAATAAGTACCCTTATTAACCGTTTCCTTTACGGATTGAATCGAATTTGGTGTTTCTACAAATATTACACATTCAGTTTCATCTAGCACTTCCAAAAGGGCTGTATTTAACATTAAGTGTACATGACTAGTCGAATAATTTCTCTTGTCGTAATCATAGCTAGTTGTACCTTCTAGTTTACAGTGGGCATTGTCAATCATTTTCAACAAATCATTTGCATACCCCCATACAGTAGAATCTATAAAACTTGTTATATGAAATTCTTTATATAAGTATCCAGCCAGAGCAATAATTGTTTTCTCATCTTTATGTGAATGTGAGAGAAACACATCTGCATCTATCTTTGGAAACCACTTTTCCTTTATATCTCTGCCATTAAGCGTATTCTCGCTCATATAAAAATCCTTTAGCGAATCTTCAATTTGTTGCCTCTGATTATTATAAAGCTTCTCTCCAATTGCAAAATAATCATCTATTGTATCCCCAAAACTTGCTTTCAAATCATCAACGTATTGATAGGCTCTATAAATGTTAATCATCCCCAATTTTCAATATTTCATAATAGTAAATATAACCATTAATATATTTTTTCTCAAGCATTAACTTCACCTAAAATTTGAACACTTATAGATAACAATGCCATGCAAAAAAAGTTGTCTCGTTGAGCAACCCCTTACAGCTTATAGCCATCATATTAATCTTTATTTGAAAGATGTTTATTCAACTCCCCCTTTATGTCTTTCTATAATCCACCACAGTTTCTTTGACCGAATAGTCATCGGTGTCCTTTATTTTTTTAGCTATTCTCTTTATCATTTTCCTTTAATGTATTATTAGTTTCCTTCCAAAGCTTACGAATAGTCTTTTTCCCTTCACCCCCAATCCTGTAACAATTTAATTGCTGCTTCAGGATCTACTTTGGAAAGTTCACTCAACTTTACAGGAAGGTAAGCATATATTCTAACTAATTCTTTAAATTGCAACTTCCTCACATCCTCTATTCAATTTCCTCGATTAACTAAAATACTTCCTTTTAATTTCTACCTTATTCATGACCACTATTTGATTTTGTATCAGACTCAACTAAAGCGTCGATTGTAGCACCCCATAGTTTACGTATACTCTTTCTCCCTGCGCCCCAATCTTATAATATTTCTATTGCAGCTTCGGGAATTACTTTAGAAAGCTCACTTAACTTTACCGGTAGAAAAGCATACATTTGAATTAATTCTTTATTATGCATAGCCCTACTCCTTTACTATTGTTTATGCCACTATTCATCCTTCAGACCCCTTACTCTCACATCTAAGTCACTCACTCTATCAGAATCAGTACCAGCATCCTCCAAAGCATTAATTGTCGTATCCCATAGTTTTCGGATGTCTTTTCTTCCATCTCCCCAATCTTGAATTATCTCAAGCGCTGCATCTGGATTTACCTTAGCAAGTTGACTCAATACTACTGGTAGATACGCATACATTCTTGCTAAGTCTTTACTAAACATGACCATTTTCTCCCTTACTATTATTGTTAGATATGTTTAAATGATTGTTTGCGTCATTCCATATTGTCTTAACACCTTTTTTCCCATCCCCCCAAGCTTGCATTAACTCAATTGCTTTATCAGGATCTACTTTGGACAGCTCACTAAGTTTACTAGGTAAATTTGAGACTATCATTACAATCTCCATATCAATAGGTAACATGATGGGCTCACCTCTTTTTATTCTGTTTATTTTGCTCTTTAATTGCACATTTATACGGCAGACATATTTGGAGTAGACTAATACGGCAAACAAAAAGACTCTCCGAATTTGGAGAGTCCCCTAAATTTATTAATTAGCGTAAACCATATAATCGACTTCAACATCAGTTAAGAAGTAATCCTTTAAAGCCCCATTACGCTTTAAAACCTCGATGTGCTCATAAGCTTCTGCTGCAGTCTTAAACATTATCATTTCCTCGCTATCATTATCGAATAGAATTTCACCACTTACCCGGATAATGAAGCATACAGCTATTTTCTCCATCTCTATAGCTACATCAGCTAAACAGTCATTACGATAAAGATTGAAGTATTCTACAAATTGTTTCACTTCTAGCTCAGAGCGTTTCATAACATCTTGCACTTCTGCATAAAAGATTTTGTCCAGGTATTGTGCTACTTTATCATAAGTACACGGATGTGTTTGTAAAGCTTTCCATTCTGTAAATTGTACATCAACTGCCTCTAATCTAATTTCGCTATATTCGTGGATATTCATAGTTTCTGTCATTGTTAATTTCCTCTTTTCATGTATAGTTTATAATTTAAATCTCATGGCTGATTAATCGGCCACCAATTTACTTCTTCAAAAACGGTAAATACTCTGGCACTTGCAGTTTACAAGTAGCAGGACGGTACCCTACGTTGAGTGGGTACCAAGTTGACATCCCCTCACCTTGAGGGTATAGGTAGATATCATTACCTTTTAGATATTCAACTACTGTATGGCTTGTCAGTGGTTCACCCTTTAATTCGTATAATCACATGGTTACTGCCCTTGTCCAAGTTAGTAGGTGCTGGATCATCATTAGCTATCACAATAACATTCACCTGTTCGCCTTTACGCTCAACCACTTCAATATCAATTGACTTTACTTTACGGCTCAAGGTTATGCCCCCTTCGGCACTATGATGATGGCGTGTAATTGCTTATTTCGTTTCATGCGATCGCTTCGATTGTTATACGCTGTATTTCCGCGGTAAACAGCCACTTGAAATGTATTCACTCCACTTACGGCTTCTATTAGCTCCTCCAGGCGATTGAGGCGTTTTTCAATGTTAGTCATCTCCGAATACCTCAATTCCCTTGTCGCTCAAATACTTCATGAACTTTTCAGCTTTCTCAATACGCTTCTCCAGCTCACAGTCGCGTAGGTTCATCTGCATAAGACTGGCAAGATATCCAAGGACACGTGCCTTTTCAATTTCATCTTTCGGCGCCCTTGTTTCTACTCTTCGTAGATTATTAATCGTTTCAGTTAGAAGCTGACGCACATGGGATTGTGTAGTTAGCCTTTTGTTTTTCACTTCTACTAATTCCGTCATCTAAATCACTTCCTGTCATCTAATCGTTTTTTCCATTTAAAGATTTCACCTATATGAAGCGCTTTGTCTGTTGTTGAAGCGTTATTTTGAAAATAAGCTGTTAAATGCGTAAAATACTTTCTTAATTTTGTTTCTGTAGAAGGCTCTCGCTTCTCCTTCATCATTTGTTCAATACAGGCTATACGTTTTTCGAGATTACTCATACCCCTACCCCCTGTATAAAAATAGCTATATACCATAGGTTGAGCGCTATTTTACGATTACATTTTGTAGCGCTCAACGTGTCGTTTCATCACTTTACGTGGTTTATTAAGGCCACCATTTTGATGCAGGTCCGTTAAATATTTGACTGCCGTCTATATATGTGACTGTTTCGTATAAGAATTCTCGATCAGAATCTGGCGTAGAACCTGCCAACATTAAGTTTTCATTAATAAGTGCTTTTTGCTCCTTTTCCAGATCGCGTAGCCCTTCTGGATATGTCACATCTTTATATCGCTCATGGACAACATCGTGTAGCGCTCGTACATTTCGTACTGTGTAATCAGGTGAATCTCCTCCATGGTTATCAGAAATATGGGCACCTAGGCTAAGTTGGCCTCTGTCCCAAGCTTCAGATTTTATGAATGAAGGTTGGAAGCCATTTGCAGTAATACTGTATAAGACCTCAATAGCCTGTTTATTATCGCTTTCAGTAATTTCGGTAATAGCACGTAAATAATCGTCATAATTATTGAGACGTGACAGGGTATTTTCTACATATTCACTTAGATACTTAATCCCTGTGATGTATTCAACATCTATCACCTTTTTCGTTCCTAGTTTTGTACCGTATTCACTTTTAATATCTTCATTTTTGAAGTAGTGTTCAAAATTAAAAATCGGTAATGGTTTAGCTGCTGAGATTAATTCATCCAGTTCCTTTAATCGCGCTTGCACTTCTGCTTGTCGTTTACTCGCTTTGTTGTTATATTGATCTAATAGACTCCTCGCTTTCTTTTGGTACTCCTTACGCTTTATCTTTAACATGCTCTCGTTATAAATGCCTTTTGCATCATCATATTATTTTCTGATTTTCTTCGCTTCTTCTACCCAATTCATCTATAATCTCTCCTTAATATTCAACGTTATTTCGTTTTTTGATTCTATTTATAAATGCAGTTAAGTCTTGGATTTCATAGAGTTTAGCTTCATAGAATGGACTACCAGATCTCAGCTTCTTAAACTCACGTTCTAGTACATGAAGCTGCCTTTCAAAGGGTTTAATGGCCTCTGACCTACGTTTCATCAGCTATCACTTCCTATCACTTCCTACGCCAAGCTTTTAAGCTTTTTACAGCTTGATCGTATAAGGATATAAATTCCCTCATCTGAAGATGTAATTGATCATTTTCATATGATTCTTGTGTGTAATTTTCCGCTCTAGGGAACATTGCATAGTTCTTTTTACAACAAGGCGT
Organism: Lysinibacillus sp. BSL11; assembly: GCF_052928325.1. NCBI lineage: Bacteria > Bacillati > Bacillota > Bacilli > Caryophanales > Bacillaceae > Lysinibacillus > Lysinibacillus sp. BSL11. The sequence goes on from NZ_JAVGCX010000020.1 coordinate 51,097, forward strand.
TTTACGCGCACATCTAGGCCGATATTCAAACCCCCATCGTTCTTTAATTTCAGTTCCACAATAAGGGCAATTGAACACATTAAAAAACTCATATCGGAACACCTTGGCTTTTGGATTCGTTTCTACTTTTTCGACTTGTACTTTTGTAATATCTAAACCTCGTGCAAATCGGTTGTTTCTTATTCGCATGATACTCACTCCAATCCTATATTTTTATTCGCATACGGTTTTTACTGCTCATATACGTGTCATATACGCACTGCATACGTCTACTTTTCACATTCTAAAAATCGCCCCATCACTTATGGCTGTAAGGCTCTTGGTTCTTTTGAAAATTCTTCATACGTCTTATACGCTTTTCTATCAACTCCTATGCTAATCTTTAATAGCAATGTGCATAGTCACGGTGCATAACGGTTCTGTTACTCTAGCTATACTATTACTTTCTATTTTTCTATAAGAGTTAAAAAAAAGACGTATGAAGCATCGATAAGACCCCAAAAACCCTTATGGCTCTAAGCTTTAAGGCATACGCCCTAACTCTTTAAAAAGCGTATAGAGGGCGTATAGGATGGGTAAAAGGCTTATATCTTGTTCAAAAAGCGTATGCACTATGCTAGTAAATCGTCCTTCCCTTTGAAATCACCCTCAACTGAATTATTACCACTTAATAGAGCGATGCCTAAGAATTGCATTTTGGTACTGCCGAATGTTCGCTTATATTCGAAGCCTTTAGATTGCATGTCCCCTACAAATTGACTGCGAGTAGGTGTGCTGTACACGTTACTTTCTCGTAAGTATTCGATGTAAGCATTATGCAAATCTTCTGCTACTATTTTATTTTCTTCGTCCAGATCACACAGGTCGTCAATAAATGTTTGAAGAGGGTCACTAACTGCTATATAGTCTTTAAGTGCTTCGCGCGAGGAAGCCGTATCCTCAAAACGACCGCGCTCCATTAATGTTCTCAACCCAGCTATAGCCTTATTAAGCAAGCCAGAAAGCTCTTGTTCTGTGGTTAATTTTTCAAGAAGATTCACATCTGCTGTCTTACCTTTCGCGCTGTTGCCTCCAAAACTATTAGGAAACGTGATAATTTTAAGGCGGCGAATAAATCCTTTTGAGAAATCCCTCGCTGTCGGCACTCGGTTCATTCCGTATACTAGCCGTGCATAAGGTCTAAAATTAAATGCATCTACATTTTTTCGTTCTGCATTTAGCTTGTCTGATGTTACAACTGCCTTAAAAATATCAGTGTCACTTAAAGCACTGCCAGGTAAATCTGCTTGGGTATTGAGTAGCTTGTTCTGCAGCTGAGCAAGTTTAAACCTATTAGAAGATAAATCTTGTAGACTCACATTTGATATATTTTCCTCACCAATAAATGCGTTCAATAAATCGATAAATACAGACTTCCCGTTTGATCCTGAACCTAAGAGGAAAAATGCTACTCCTAAATTCTTAGGAATGAGGCATAAACCGAACAGCTCGTACACCATATTTATTGAATCTGCCGGTACTACTTCGCTAATGAATTTTTCAATATGGGGGCATGTAGCTGTCTCATCGTATCTAACAGGTATTTGACTAAAGGAAATGAAGTCACTACGGTGCTCCATCAACTCGCCTGTTCGCCAATCAAGTATCCCATTTTTGAGGTTAACTATTTTGGTGCTTGGCTTCTCCAGATGTATGGATTTCACGGTATGCAAGTCTTTAATTATCTCCACTACCTCATTACCATGTGTACTACGATATCTATCACCTAGCACCCTAGCAGTCATCCTACGAACCTTGCGCTCGTTATCAGCTACATAAACCCCATTCTCGTATACATAAACAATGCCATCGACTGTAATAATGGGATTTGCCTGAACTAAGCAGTCAGCTAACTTAGTAGGATTAAAACCATGCTTCGAGAAAAAGTGATCAGCAATATCAAGGTTTTTATTAGTCTGTTCTTCATCATCCTCTAAGTCGCTAAAATCATCTATAGCACTTTGTTTAGTATCCTCAATTAACTGCTGCTGCGCCTTAATATCCTTTTGAACTAATTCAACCATACGAACGTATGAGGGCCTTTTAGTAACGTCTTTCGCCATATCCTCTTCGTCATCAATATCACCAAATAAATGAATACGCACTAAATCAAAAGCGTTCACCAGCTGTTGAGAAACTGGATCGGTACCGTGATGGGAATATGAGAATACATCTTCATAGGTTCTCATGCCACCCCAAGTGGTACCTTTAATGTATGTGTATCGATTTATTTCAGTAGTCTGCTCATATATATCGGATAGAAAGGTTTCAATCGCTTCGTGAATGCTATATGTTCTACAAAATAACCCTATAACATTTGGCTTTTCTAGTGGATTTCCTGCTTTTTTAATGTCTCGTTCGATTTGTCTTCGCTCTTTCACCCGACTGCTATAAGGCCATTCATTCGGATCCTTAAAGTCTTTATATCTTGAAAGGATCAGGTCAGCACTCACTAAATCGCCATCCTGATATTCGAATACATACTCACCATCTGAACTCGTTGACGGCCAAAACATCATACGAGACTTTTGATAAGTCGTATCATCGAAGTAATCTATTCCAAGATCACTAGCTAAAGCTCTCGCTATGGGTTCATATTCTTCAGCATTTATTACTCTGTCTAATGGAATAAGTAAGCGTAGACGTTTAGCTTCACTAGTATGCTTATGTGTGCTATATATCGCACACTCAAAGCCATGAAAAAGTTGTAATTCTTCCCAAAACTCATGTTTGCCAATATGATCAGCATCAAGTGTTACTATCCGCCTATTTAACACATTGTCATTTTGACGAATACCATCTTTAAGTTCGCCTATGAGGTATCCACCTACGTCCTTTATAGATGCTTGTTCATCAGTAGACATGTTTAGATATTCGTTAAATGTTTCGTTTGTTCGAGTCGTCTTACTGATACGCTGTAGTAGCTCTGACCAACTCATTTGTTCATTTTTCCATCTTATTGAAGTACGATGCTTAGCTATCGCTATGGAAAAATAGAAGTCATTTGATGTTTTAATTTCCTGCATCTACTCACTTCTCTTCACTTTCAAATATTGTACTTTAAGTAAATATTCGCTATAATATTCCTGCATTTATTTTCGTGTAATAAATGCTTAAATAATGTTTACTTGTAAAGCTGTTACCTTAGTTGGTAACAGTGATTTTTTTAGTCCAAATTTATAAATTCTATTTAAGTCCATAAGATACCCTCACTGCGAGATAGCGGCCTGATATATTCTAAGTTGCCGATTGTCAATCACTTTAACTATTGCATTCGCTTCAGAGCTAATACGTTCTAACTCAGATATTAAGACTGGTGCTTGTTTAACAGATCTAACCATTCGTATAAAAGCAAGAACTGATTCTGGAGAAATTTCCTCATCGCTCTCAATACCTTCATAAGCTGTATCGAAATTCGTAATAGTTTCAAGCAAACCTTTTAAATCTTTCGTTACTGCTTGCAATTCCACTGCAGTATTTTCTACTTCATATACCAACTGCTCCGTTGACATTGAATCGATACGTTCCGCGTAATTGACCATTTCTAATTCCTCCTACAAATATTATTTTTTCTGTGTTGATTCATTACACACAGACTTAGGTATAAGAGCACAAAACTCAACACTATTCACAAATGTGCTAACAAGAACTTTCGAAGAATCGTGTGTCTCTTGAATTTCATACTCATCGAAAAGCTCTATAAAGACCTTGTGTGTTAACAGGATTGAAGGTGAATCAAACCTACTGATACTTACTGTTAAAAACTGAGCTTCCTCACCTGACTTTGCTTGTGCGTCAATCAAATTTACGATCGCAGCTAATGACTGTACATTTTCAATATTCATCTTACTCACCTCCCTCTGCATGCCACCAAAGCTTGGGATTTAGCTAAATATGTTGCATTTGCTTAACTTCACCTTTAGTCCAGGCTTCAACAACTTCACGATTGAAAAGGATTTTCCCACGTACTTTAAAGTGGGGGATTTCAGACTTCCTTACTGCTGAATAGATTGTAGCTGTAGAAGTGCCTAGCATCTCCGCCACTTCATTAACCGTCAAAGTGATTTTTATCATAATAATTCACCTCTCTATAAAATTTACTCATAGTAAGTATTCTCGAATAGAATATTTACTATGAGTAAACAATAACACCTTTCTTACTAACTGTAAACAAAAATGATGCAAAATATTTTTACAGGTAGTAAAATATAATAAAATATACTACGCACACAGGGGGATATTTAAACTTATGGATTATGTAAAGAATTTTGGTATTCACTTAAAAGCAGCAAGGGAGCGAGCAGGACTAACGCTTTCAGAATTAGGTAAGATAGTAGGTTACTCAAACCCTTACCTTTCACAAATAGAATCAGGCAAACGAAGTAACCCACCAGCACCTGAGTTGATTAGAAAAATTGCAGACGCTTTACCTGACGTATCATACGGGGGGTTATTAGAAATAGCGGGGTATCACGAGCTTGCTAAAAACGAAAAGATCAGAAGTGCTTATGAAGATTTCAAAGATGAACTGGATGATTTTGAAATAGATATTAATGTTTTACATGAGAAAGTTCGAGTTATAGATGAAATAACGGATATTAACAATCTTCTTTTATCCGAATCTGTACAACCCATCTACAAAGGCCATTTACTTAATGAACAAGATCGCAAACGGATATTAACGATGCTGGAAGTGTTATTTCCTGATTACCAAAATGAGGAGGAATAAACCAAAATGGCTAATATAAAGAAGTACGAAAACGATGATAATAAGTACAGATTCACTGTTAGTCTAGGAAAAGATGCACAAGGCAATTACAAACGAGCAACAAAGGTTTTTTATGTAGAAGGTAAATACACACCTAAACAAAAAGAAGAGTATGTCCTTAATGAGTACATGAAGTTTAAAAAAGAGGTACTATCTGGAGAGTACATTGCGCCATCCAATATGATATTTTCCGACTTCGCAAAAGAATGGGAGAATAAATTTGCTCTTACTGAACTGTCACAAACAGCAATAAGTAACCATCGATTAAAACTGAAAAATCATATATTGCCAGTGATCGGTCACATGCACATGGATAAAATAAACCAGCTCATGCTGCTGAATCTAATGCAAAACCTTACACGGAAAGATGGTCAAGAAGGTGAACTTACCTATCATTCGAAGCAAGATATATACCGCACGCTTCAAAGTGTTTTTAAGTATGCAACTGAATGGAAAGTAATTGAAAAGAATCCCATGGACGGCATTAAAAAGCCGAAACCACCTAAAGATGCGGTAAAGGAGAAGTTACAGGTTTATAATGAGGATGAAATAGCTCAACTATTACAACTAGTGCAAAGTGAGCCTTCACACTGGAGACTTCTATTCACATTAGCGGTAACTGCCGGCTTACGTAGAGGAGAATTACTTGGCCTTGAGTGGAAACATGTGGACTTTGACAATCAACAAATACTAATTGAGCAAACGATTGTATTAACAGGAAGTGGTCCTCTAATAAAAGGTACGAAATCAGATTCATCAGAACGTGTTGTTTCCTTACCTGGGAGCATGATGAAGGAATTGAAAGAGTATCACCTTCAATGGAGAAAAGATAAATTGCGACTGGCTGATAAATGGACAGAGAAAGAAAGAGAATGGATTTTCTGTAATGAACATGGACAGCACCTCTACCCTTCTAGTCCTTCCAATTGGTGGAGTAAGTTTGTGAAGAAGCATGAATTTCGATATATCCGACTGCATGATCTACGCCATACATCTGCAAGTCTTTTAATTGCCCAAGGAGTACACGCAAAAATTATATCTGAGCGTTTAGGACATTCAGACATTTCAATTACAATGAATACTTATGGACATGCTTTAAAATCAGCAGATCGTGCAGCTGCTGATAAGTTTGAAATGCTGTTTTCGAAAAGCAATTCAAACTAACATGTGCTAAACGTGTGCAAATCGTGTGCAAAAATTCATTCAAACCTATTTAAAAATATTATATACGAACAAAAACAGAACAGCAAAAACACTGATACATCAACATTCATCACAATCCATTCAATTATACTTTAACGCTATCACCACATTTGAGGAGTGGTGGTTTAAAACTTTCTATAATAACTACGGCATACGCGGCTTTTTATACATGATTGATACAGCACCTTAGCTATTTTGGTTAAGGTGCTTTTTTATATTCAGGCTATTCTCCGCTTCTCTATTCAATCACTTCCTAACCATTCATAAAAAGTAAGGATAACCTTCTTGTATTTTGTATAATTCCCTCCCATTTTGCACATAGATGGAGTAACAAGGGAGGTTATGACATTGAAGAAAATAATTTATCTATTGGTTTTTACTTCACTACTGTTAGTAGCTTGTGGAAAGAGTGCTGAACCAAAGGAAGTAGCAGTCGATCAAAATACGAATGTTGAAGATATTGTAGGCGCGATTGTGAAAAACGAATTCTCTGTGGATGAATCGAAAGACGGTGTTGTCACAATTTCCATTCAAGATACAGATGTAACAGAAGGATCGAAAAGCCAGATGCTAAAGGATTCTACTAAAATTTTCGCTGATTTGTCCAAATTAAAAAATGTGAAGACACCGGCTATTACTTGGTATGCTCCTCTCACTGAACCTGATGGGGACAAAACAATGACTGAGGTTTTGAATATTTATTTTAGTGAAGAGGATTTTCACAAAATAGACTGGGCCAATTATCTACAGGTCGATATCGAGTCTAGCGCTACAAATTATCATGAAGATGAGGCCTTGGAAGATTAATCACATAAAGATACCCCACAGCCTATTGTGGAGTATCTTTTTTTACATATTGTTCTATAGCGTTTTCTAAAAGAGAGTGCTTTATTTTGTAGTGAGTTGCTTGCCAAATTCCTTTCCCACCCTGCAGGATTATTAGTTGAGGTGATTCGTGCTTCACTTGAAGATCACAGGCAATAGCATTTGAAATTACCCGATCCATCTGCACAATGACAAGATATTTAGGCAATTTCGTTTGTAATACTTTATATTCCTTTAAAGCTGAAATACTACTTATACATGTCATGCTAATTTTTAACACAAGGCAAGGTTTGAACTTCGATTGCTCCAAAACCTCACACCATTTGTTTAATGTCATTATTCGTTGCATTTTGTAACCCCCTAAACAGATTATATACTACAAGGGGTATTTTAGGTTACAAAAAACACGAGACTACATACGTGCTCGTGCTTAAAATTTTGTTTAAATGCCTTCCGTATTCATGAATACTAGACGCCAGCCATCCGGGTCTTCAATGGTTACCCCTTTTTCAGCCCAATATGGATTTTCAGGCTCAACTTCGGGATATCCCATGACCGCAAGACGTTCGGCAATATGACGAATCGTATCTCTATTTGGGATATAAAGTACGAGTAGATTGTCCTTACTTGGTGCTGGACAAGGGCTACCGTCAATATGCTCTGTAAATTCTAAGTGATAACCTGCATTTGGAAGACCAATCATTAAACCATTATAGCCACGATGTTCTGTAAACGAACCAATTTTCTTTAATCCAACACCTTCACAGTAAAACCGTTCTACTTCCTTTAGCTGATCGGTTGGTCTTGCTACACGCACCTGTGCTACTGCTAATTCATTTGTCCATTGTTGTTCCATTGTTATGAAATCCCCTTTTAGATTATTGTAAAATGAGACCATAACGCTGAAAACAGTCCTAGGTCTGAAGTTATTGTATAAGAGCAACGCTAAAAGAAGCAGCTGTTTTCTCTTTTACTTCCTCTAAAGAAACACCATCTGCTAATTCTATCAGTTGCATGCCATCTTTCGTAAAATCAAATACAGCCAAATCTGTAATTAATCGATGTACGACACCTTTACCCGTTAGTGGAAGTTCACATTGTTTTTTAATTTTAGATTCACCATTTTTATTTACATGCTCCATGACGACAATCACTCTCTTGGCACCAACGACGAGATCCATTGCGCCACCCATGCCCTTCACCATTTTCCCAGGAATCATCCAGTTAGCAAGATCTCCTGTTTCAGATACCTCCATACCTCCTAAGATGGCAAGGTCAATATGTCCACCGCGAATCATTGCAAATGATTCTGCACTGTCAAAGAAGGATGCCCCTGGAACTGCCGTAACTGTTTCTTTACCTGCATTGATTAAATCAGGATCTACTGCATCCTCTACTGGATAAGGACCAATACCGAGAAGTCCGTTTTCGGATTGTAAGAGTACGTCATAATCGGCTGGGATCGCATTGGCAACAAGTGTTGGAATACCTATGCCTAAATTGACATTCATACCGTTGGCTATTTCTTTTACTGCACGATTAACAATTTTTTGTCTTGTATCCATCATGCTTCCCCCTTTTTCACCGTTAAACGCTCAATACGTTTCTCGTAATTTTCACCTAATAATACACGTTGTACAAAAACCCCTGGTGTATGAATGTGATCGGGATCTAGCTCGCCTACTTCTACAATTTCCTCCACTTCAGCTATTGTAATTTTCCCTGACATAGCAGCTAATGGATTAAAATTGCGTGATGTTTTTCTATAAACTAAATTTCCTAGCTTATCGGCTTTCCATGCTTTGACCAGAGCAAAGTCAGCAACAATACCTTCTTCCAAAATATATTCTTTGCCATCAAAAACCTTCACTTCTTTTCCTTCAGCAATTGGCGTTCCAAGCCCTGTAGCTGTGTAAAAACCAGGAATTCCCGCTCCACCTGCACGCAAACGTTCTGCAAGAGTTCCTTGCGGTGTCAACTCTACTTCTAGCTCACCACTTAAAAATTGTTGTTCAAAAATCTTATTTTCTCCTACATAAGAAGCAACCATTTTTTTTATTTGCTTGTTTGCTAATAGTAGACCCAATCCCCAGTCATCTACACCACAGTTGTTACTGACAACGGTTAAATCCTTTGTTCCCTGTTGCACTAATGCTGCGATTGATTTTTCGGGTATACCACATAGCCCGAAGCCACCTACAGCTAATGTATCTCCATCCTTAATATCCGCAATCGCTTCTTCAAACGAACTCCATACCTTACCATTCCCCATCTCGAAACCTCCCTGAATTGCTCGTTTATTAAGGAAAATTCTACATCATTGCTATTTTACAAGTAAAGGAATTAATTAGAATACTACTTATTCCTATATGGAATAAATCTATTTTCCCCATTCCTATCTATCATTTCAAGTAACTGTTTTAATGCATAAGATTGATATGTATTTTTCTTCGTAATAACCCCTAAACGCCACGGCATTTCAAAATCATCTAATGGAATTATTTTCACATTGGTATTTGTTTGCTTGGCTGCAATGGAATGGGGTAACAATGTAACCCCTAAATTGGAGGATACTAACTCTACAATCAAGTCCCACTGTGAACTTTTATAGCCGATTGTAGGTGTAAAACCAACACTTTCACAGGATTTAATTATATAGTCGTGAAGCGTGAACTCCTCTGCAAAGATAATGAACGTTTCATTTTTTAAATCTTGTAAAGCTATGGATTTCTGGTGTGCATAGGGGTGAGATTCATTCATAAAGACATAAAACTGGTCTTCTATAAAGGATTGAACAGCAAACTTCCTTTCATCTACTGGTAATACAACGATGCCCATATCAACATCACCATTTTCAACTAGCATTTCTACCATTTTTGCACCACGTTCGATAAGTGCTAAATGTACTTCAGGATATAGCTGATGAAATCCCCTAGCGATTTCAGGGAAAAATAATGTTCCAATTAAAGGTGGGATCCCTAACTTGATAGCACCTGTTTTAATATTTAATAAATCGTCTAGCAAAATATGTAGTTCTTGAACAGCATGCATTATTTTTTGTCCTTGATTATAAACAATACTACCTGCATCAGTAAGTTCTACATTACGCGTTGATCTGTTCAACAACTCAACTTGTAATGATTCTTCTAATTTTTTAATACTTTTGCTTAATGAAGGCTGAGATACAAAGGAATCATGTGCAGCCTTTGTAAAACTCCTATGCTCAACAACAGCCATAAAGGCTTTTAAATCTCTTAATTCCATCACTATCTTCTCCATTTATTTGTATTTGTTATAAAAGCAACTACAAGTACTACCCTTCAGCAATAAATTCTCCATTCTTTCTTTTTAATCCTTTGCAATGTGTTGAACTATAAAATTTAGATATTTTCACCCCTGCCATTATACGCATCTTTTCGACTTTTGGAGAGTTTTTTGAGAGTTATATGACCTACAATCAATTATAAATATTGTCATAATTTATCAAAGATTGGAGATGTAACAGATGTTGAAGCAATTGCTTGAAAATCGAATAGTTAATAGGCATTATTTAGGTCTTACATTTCAGCAACATGTTTATGAATTAAAGAACTGTGAGGAAGTTTTAGGAGTGAAAGCAAAATCGCTACATATTGAGAATCGTCATATTGCTGTTGGCTATATTGCTGATGACAGTATTTTCTTTAAAAGTGCTCATTTCGGAAATACCATGGTCACTTTAACAGATGGAATTCATCAAGCAATTATTCAGCTATTTGTACAACATTCTGGTGAAATCTGCATTGAGGTAAAGCCTTATATTAAACATGCCAACATCGTGCCTGTTTATTTTCGCACAATTCTAGCTGATACAGCCATCGCCATTGATCTAAAAGGCGCGTTAAAAAAATTTCTAGTAACTCATCATTATATGATTGAAGCAGATACGATCATGGAAGTTCATTATCAATCCATGCATCCCTATGTGCTCAAGAATTCTTACGCTGGGCATTTTGTTTTAGGGTGTACCCCCGATGGTAGACAGGTAACAGGAGCCGAGGAGTATACATTGGCTAACCGTATAGCTAATTTAAAGTTTTCTCACATTATTATTCAGCAACAAGGCAGACCAAAATTAATTGCTTTAAATATATTATTAACCTTTGTTATTACGAATAAAATTTTTGTTACTAACGAACTTTCTATGTAACTAATCGGATAGAGGATTTTACGATGTTATTTTCATTTATTTCATTGATTGTCATCATACTAGTTGCTTTATTTGTTATAAAATCTTTTTCTATCTATAAAAAGCGGGCAGAAAAGAAAAAATTTTTACAAGAAAGACTTAAAAATCTTCTACTGACAAATATAAGCCAACCTAAATAGAAATTTTTCAAAGAGAGAAACGACCCTATCTTAATAACTACCAACAAAAAATACACCACCTTTATAGTGGTGTATTTTTTAGTGCGCTTTTTCTAATGCTAATTTAATGCCAAACGCAATTAATATTGCACCTGTTAATCCTTCAATTACTGCCTTAGTTGATGGTTTTTTCATAAATGCACTAATTCGATCTAAAAGGTACACGTAGAAGATAAACCATAGCATTGTTAATGCTGTATAAATGAGACCCATTATTAAAAAGGGAAAAAATGTTCCACTATTTCCATCTACAAATTGAGGGAGAAATGTTAGGAAAAATACTGCGACCTTTGGATTTGTCACATTTGTGAGAAACCCTTGTTTAAAGCAGGATTGTTGAGAATATTTGTGTTCTATACTTGCTTCATCTTGTACAACTGGAGATTGTGTTCGAATTGCTCGCAGTGTCCACAAGGTCTTGATTCCTAAATAACATAAATAAACCGCACCAACATATTTTAAAACAGCAAATATATAGGCAGATTTCACAATGATCGCCGAAAGGCCAATAACAGCCGCACAAGTATGAATTAATAAACCGCAACAAGAACCAATGATTGTTTGTAAACCGCCCTTTCTACTTACAGTCAGTGTGTTTTTTGTTGCAATCGCTGTATCAGGGCCAGGTAAAATAATAAGTAAAATGCACATAACTAAGAATACAGATATATTGACCATATTACGCCACCCTTTCTGTCAGAAAATTATAAAAGTAATTGTAACATACGCCAAGACCAACAGAAAGATACGAAATTTTTCCGTTGACATATAACCATAAGGTGTTATATATTCATAACACCTTATGGTTATATTTTATACAGATTCCTCTGCTAGTGGACTTAATAACGTTGAATACCATTACACAGAGGTATCATTCATCAATCAAAAAGGAGTATTGGAACATGACTGAAAAATTACAGGATATTGTCAAAACAATTACATTGAATGCCCCTATCGAAAAAGTTTGGGAGACTGTCGCAACAGCTGACAAAATAGCTTCTTGGTTTATGCCAAATGATTTTCAACCTATCGAAGGGTACGAATTCACTATTCAATCACCGTTCGGCCCATCACCCTGTAAAGTAGAACGTGTAGATGCACCGCACTTTCTACGGTTTGCTTGGGATCAAGATGGCTGGTTCGTAACTTTTGAGTTAAAAGAAGTAGGCAAGCTTACTGAATTTACTTTAACACATGGTGGCTGGAAGGAAGCTTCACATATTATTCCTAAAGTAAACACTGCTACTGAAGCCGTACGTACTAATATGGATAACGGATGGACAATGATTATTAATCATAAATTAAAAGAGGCTGCTGAATTCTAATGACTGAAGCAGCCATAAAGTATGATGTTTTTCAAGCAATCGCTGATCCCACAAGAAGAAGTGTTTTACAGCTCCTTGCAGCAAGCGACAGACCTATTTCCAATATTACTGAGCATTTTACGATTAGTCGAACGGCTGTTGTAAAGCATTTAAAAATATTGGAACAGGCGGAGCTAATCTCTGCTCAAAAAAAAGGTCGTGAAAAAATCTATACGCTGCATAGTGAGCGTTTAAAAGAGATTGAAGATTGGCTCCAATACTTTCATTTATTTTGGGATAATAAATTGGCTCAGCTTAAAAGCATGGTTGAAGATCATTAAAGTAAAAAAGAGCTGTCCCTTTGTCAGACAGCTCCTCATTTAAAAGAGATAAAATAATCCCCCATTAATGACTTCTATTTTAATTTTTGCTTCATATTGCTCCTCTAATGCTTTTCTTTCAATTTCATAACACTCTGGTTTTTCCTCTATATCCTCATAAAAATAATCTAATACACGTTGATCACGTTGCCATCGTTTTTGTGCTTCCGTTGCCCAAGAATGATCATCCTGCTCAATAATTGACTCAATTGTAGCTTTCAATCTTTCCAGTGCTCTGGCAGGCTTAATAATATATTGCACATGAAATACATTTTCTTCAGGTTCTATGTTAAAGTCCGAAGAACAAATCGTTTCATGAAAATCCTCCTTGATGACGCCAGTCAATAAATTAATGCCAAATGAGTAAAGCATTTCTTTTGTACGATCACAGCAATACGAAACTTTAAAGTTAACACCTAACCAGGGCGTTAAAATAACCTGCCCCATATCACGATCCACTTTTTCATACAATTGAACATAGGCTCCTAGTTCCCTTGTAGCTAAAAATATCTGATTTAAACGTGGTGAGCCGTAATGAATAGCTTCCCCAAATAGGTTACCAGCCATTGCGGTTTGATTTGTAATGAAGGTTACTTGCGCTGGGTTTGGTTCACTATTTGTTGCTTCAACATATTGCCAATAAAATGGCCTATTCATAATTCTTTTATCTATGTCTATCGTTAATTGAACGGTTAGATAATGATTCTCTTCTCCTAAAATTGCACAGTCATTCTCCATAAAAAATTCCTTTAAATAGTGGTGAACTTGCTGCGGATACATAGCTGCACCTACCTTATACAGATTCTTTAAAGTTTGTTAAAATAGCATCTAAATCGCCAACCACCTTCTCGAACACATCAATCTTTGTATGAAGCAATTCCAAGATTTTCTCTTCAATTGTATGTTCAATGGCAAGGTTATAAATATGGACATCATGCTCCTGTCCCAAACGATGGACACGACCAATACGTTGCTCTAGCTTCATTGGATTCCAAGGTAAATCATAGTTAATCACATGATGACAAAATTGAAGGTTTATCCCCTCTCCTCCTGCCTCGGTAGCGATGAGCACCTGGGCTCTTTCTTTAAATAGGTGCTTCATATAATCTCGTTTACTTTTATTAAATTTACCATTAAACAGCACGCTTGATATGCCATTAGAATGTAAGTACCATTGCAAATATATTTGCGTAGCACGATATTCTGTAAAAATAATAACCTTGTCATTCGCTTGCTTAACAATTTCCAATGTCTTTTCCGCCTTTGAATTCACTTCCAAGGTCATTAATTTAGTAATAATCGCTTCAATTTCTTGTGGTTGCACATGATCCTCTAGCATATTCGTTAATGTTAAGGCTGTAGCTTCCTTACTACTACACATTTCTTTTTGCAACGTAATTAATGAAAATGACCCTGTGTTTTGAAGGTTGCCAAGCATTTCGTAAACTTCTCTTTCGTCGTTCGTAAATGTAATCGGTACAATTTGAACACGACGATTTGTCCAATCAATCCCCGTATCTTCCCTACGATTTCTGACCATTACCTGATTAACCAACTCTTTTAAATAATCATCATGTTCTAAATCATGCTTGCTAGCAGAGAAAGCCGATTGGAAGGCGTCATAGTTACCTAGATGTCCAGGCTTTAATAAGGAGATTAAATAATACAATTCAAAGATATCATTTTGAATAGGTGTGGCAGTTAATAATAAGCAGAACTTTTTCTTTAAGCCTTGTACAAACTCGTAAATTTGTGTTTTATTATTTTTTAATTTATGTGCCTCATCAATAATTATCATGTCATAATCCTGCTCATAAATGCGCTCTCTATGTGGACTCTTTTTTGCCGTATCCATACTCATAATGAGGACATCATAGCGCTCTATCGGGCAATTTTTTTTATATGCAACGGCAGGAATATGAAATTTTATGTTTAGCTCTTCAATCCACTGATTAATTAAAGAAGCAGGTGCCAAAATTAATGCTCTTTTCACAAGCCCTCTAATAAGGTATTCCTTTAAGATTAAGCCCGCTTCAATCGTTTTACCTAGCCCCACCTCATCAGCTAAAATAGCTTTCCCATTCATACGTTCAATAACTGTTTCGGCTGCTTCTAACTGGTGTTTCAAAGGTTGTAAATTAGGTAAATACTTTGTAGCCTGCAATCCTGTAAAATCAGGAATTAGTTTCATTTTCACAATATCATAGTTCATCTTGTACAATGTCCAGCTATCCCATTTTTCAAGATGATTTAATCGATCGATAAAGCCCTCTTCCCACTCGGACGACCTTTCTATTTTCATGATCATCACCCCATGTCATTTTTTCTAGTTTAGGGTGTCCAAAAAAGGAAAAGCTATGTTCTTTCTAGATGAAAAACACCTAATGAAAGTTATTTTTCATTAGGTATTTGATAATTCATATATTTACGGAAGCGTCTTGGAGATTTTTCAGCAAATTCTTTAATGGATAAATGAGATTTTCTCAGGTATATTTTAGATTTTTGATTAATCACATCCGTGAGATAAGCATTTGACGAACACTCATTTTTTTCTCAAATAAATAGGTTCTTTATAAAAATGTTTCGCGATATCCATGACAATCATATTCTCTGTATAATTTTCTTATATATACTCCATAATCAGCGATATGTTTACTTTTTTATATTGACAGTCCATCAGAAGTATTTCTTCTAAAATATATACATCAAGACAAAAAGAAAGGAACACCAACAATATATTAGTGCTCCTAAAAATGATTATTTTAAACTTTCCTGTAATAGTTTACGATTACGTTGTTTGAAAATGTCATTATGTGAGGAAACAATACCTCCCTCAGAAGCATCAGGTTGAATATACTTCTTCGCACTATTCACTGCATGAAGTGCATCATGAAAGGCTGCTGCAATTAAATGAATTTTACCATCATGGCTCAAAATATCACCAGCAGCATAAAGGCCTGGGATCGATGATTCACTATTAATCGTACCAGCGATAAAATAATCATTTTTGCGCTCAATGGCTAATGGACTATTATCTAACAATTCTTTATCACGCACATACCCATGACTAATAACAACTTCATCAATAGGAATTTCTGTTACAGTCCCTGTTTCATGATTTGTTAAAGCAATAGCTTTAATCATTCCTGCTTGATCATCTGCAATCAGCTTAGTAATTTCAGAATTGAAATGGCATTCGATCAAACTATTTGCAAGCTCTGTAATTTGAGCCTCATGTGCAGACAATGTATCTTTTCGATAAGTTAAATAGACCTTGGATGCCACCTCCGTTAATTCTAATGCCCAGTCTACCGCTGTGTTGCCACCACCAGAAATAATAACTGCCTTATCTTTAAATTTTTCATAGGATTTAATTGTGTAATTTAAATTAGATACTTCAAAGCGTTCAGCCCCCTCAATTTCAATTTTTTGAGGATTTAGAATGCCACCACCAATAGCAACGATAACCGTTTTGGAATAATGAATATTCCCTGACTCTGCTGCAATGACAAAAATGCCATCTTCATTTTTAGTAATGGACAGCACTTTTTCATTTGTATAAATAGAAGGATTAAAGGTTAAGGCTTGCTCAACTAATTGTTTAATTAGTTGTCCCCCTGAAATAGGCGTTACACCTCCAACATCCCAAATCATTTTCTCTGGATAAACATGAATTTTACCGCCTAGCTGTGGTTGTGATTCAATTAGCTTGGTTTTCATTTCACGTAAACCACAATAAAAGCTTGAATATAAACCCGCTGGCCCACCACCAATAATGGTTACATCATACAATTCTTGTTCTAACAATTCCTAACACACCTTTCATTTGGTCATTACTATCTCAACAATTGGACTAACTCTAAACTGCATGACAGCTCAATCGTAAATGTCTAAATGTAAATATTGCTTTGGAAAATCCTCCTTAACTCCATTATACGATAATGATAATCATTATCAAATAAAATTATAACAAATCGTGATATTAATAACAGATGTGGTCACCATTTACTGTTCATTCTAAAAGCAGATTATACGTTTTACTTACTTTTTGATACACTATTGGAAAAAAGATATTAGAGGGCACAATGAAAAGAAAAATTTTTATATTACATGAAATCTATGGAGTTAATCATTTTATTGAAGAACAAATACAAGTATACGGCAATGAGGACACTGCCGTTTCCCTTATTTCACTTTATCCAGCAGGGCTTTCCTTTCCATATGAGCAGGAAAAACAAGCCTATGACTTTTTCTTACAGACAGTTGGCTTTGATGCTCCTCTTGAGTTGCTTTCACAAAAAATATTGGAGGCTTGTGAAAATTACAACGAGGTAATACTAATTGGATATAGTGTAGGTGCAACTTTAGCCTGGAGATTAACTACACTCCCCCTATACCGTGTCATTTGTGTGTATGGCTCACGGATCCGCCAATACCTTGATCACATTCCATCTTGTCCAACTTTGGTTGTTTTACCTAGCCATGAAGATAGCTTTGATGTTCAATCATTGAAGGATACACTTGCAAGCATACCGAATGTTCAGATCAAACAATATCAAGGCTTACATGGCTTTATGGATGCCTCTAACGCAAATTATTGTCAAATGAGTCACTCACAAGCACACACTGATATCAAATACTTTTTACAAACTAGCAAAATTCAGGAGGAATGAACATGGAACAAAATATTGATATTCAGGTTGATCCATATATTGAAGCAGGCAATGTTATTTATCCAAGCTTCCATCTTTCTCTACAATCTGGCATGATTATAGGCATCTATACAGATGTTTCCAAAATACATACATTAATGCAATGGTTTATGAAACGAGATGATACTTATACTTCTTTTCGTGAAAGCGCATTATATGAGCGACTAACAGCTCGCGAATATATCCAATTCATTTTAAAGCTTTTTAACCGCCCAGCTAATGAAACAGAGAATATATTGAAGCTTTTTAAGCTTACTGAACAAAATAATAATAGAATTAGTAAGCTTTCTAATAGCGAAAAACAGCGATTAAAGCTATTGAATATGTACCTACATCCGACATCTATTCAAATTATAGAGGAACCCTTTCAAAATATAGATGAATTTTCGAAGCAAACTATCCAACAATTATTAAAAAATCTCTCAAAAGAGCGTAAAATTATTATTTTATTATCAAATAATCTCGAAGATTTAATGGTTTCAAGTACCACTATATATCGATTAGATGGGGCAGCCTTACATGCTTTAGATGTAAAAGAGGGTAGCCTTGAACAAGCTCCAAGGCCTCTTGAAAATGCACCAATTCGACTAGATAAAATCCCAACAAAGAAAAATGATAAAATTATTTTATTTAATCCACCAGAAATAGATTATATCGAAAGCGTAGAAGGAGAAGTGTCCATTTATGTAGCTGGTGAAGCCTATCCATGTACTCTATCACTAAACGAGCTGGAGCAAAAATTGACACCATTCGGCTTTTTTAGAAGTCACCGTTCTTATATTGTTAATCTACAAAAGGTTCGAGAGATTATTACTTGGACACGCAATAGCTATAGCTTAGCACTCAACAGTACAGAAAAGACAGTTGTTCCATTGTCGAAAAATAAACTTGCAACCTTAAAGGAAATACTCGGAATTTAGTAGATTTCCCAGGAAATAAACGACTCCTGTCACCTTCAATATTGTTCTTCTCATGCTTTTTTTTCTGCCATTCACCCAATTTTTACTGTACCCCTTTTACTTGTTGTTTATAGTGTAGACATCAACAACAAACAGGAGGTTTACACATGAATGCAGTGATTGAAGTACAAAACTTAAAAAAAACATTTAATAATGAAACAGCATTACAAGATGTTTCTTTTACCATTAAAAAAGGGGAAATATTCGGCTTTCTAGGGCCAAGTGGTTCTGGTAAAACAACTACTATTAAAATATTAACAGCACAAACTGATAAATCGGAAGGCAAGGTTCTGTTATTTGGACAACCAGCATCTATAATGAAGCAAAGTCAAAACCGTAAACGTTTTGGAATTTTAACAGATAATAGCGGCTTGTATACAAGACTATCTATTGAAGAGAATTTATTACTTTATAGTAATTTATATCAACTATCTCATTCTGCTGTAAAAGAAGCTTTAGAATTTGTAAATTTATATGCAGAACGTAAAAAGAAGATCAGTCAGCTTTCCAAAGGAATGATTCAACGTGTTACACTTGCACGTGCCATTATGCACAAGCCCGAACTGTTATTTTTAGATGAGCCTACTTCTGCTTTGGACCCTGTGAATACGCAGCATATTTATAATGGCTTACGAAGATTAAATGACTTGGGTACGACGATATTTTTAACTACTCATGATATGAGCGAAGCAGAGATACTTTGTGACCGTGTAGCATTCCTTCATAGGGGGAAAATCCGAGCAATAGGTGCACCAAAGGACTTAAAAAAGGAATTTGGTATTGATTCCATAACGGTTGAACTCAAAAATGGTATGCAAGAAATTATACAAAATGGTGCACAAGATGCAGAGAAGCTGTATCAATGGATGCATTCCAATGAAGTGACAAGAATTAATACAAATGAGCCAACATTGGGTGATATTTTTATGCAAATAACAGGGAGTGATTTAGTATGAACATTTCAATGACACGCATTCAAGCTATATTAGTGAAAGATTATAAAGAATTTTCTCGTAACTATGCCGTATCAACAATGATACTTCTACCACTAATTTTGGCATTTTTATACAACAAATCAGGAGCAGCTACTATCGATGCTTATTTCCTACCCATTAATATAACGTTTTCTATGGTAACAACTTATATACAATGCTGTTTAATCGCAGAGGAAAAAGAAAAGAATACATTACGCAGCCTTATGCTTTCCCCTGCTTCACTTGGAGATATTCTAATTGGCAAAAGTTTATTTGTTCTCATCGTGACCGTTGTTGTACTCGCACTTTCTATCTTTCTTGTTGGGTACACACCTGCCAATCTTGTTATCTTATCTATAGCCTTATTATTATCTACTGTATTTTATATTGCACTTGGAACAATATGTGGACTATTTGCCAAGTCTATTATGGAAGGCTCAATTATCGTTTTACCTGTTATCTTTATTTTCTCCTTCGGTCCACTTGCACTGACTTTAGCATCTACCTACCCTTTTCTAAAAATTGCAGAGTGGCTACCAAGCTCTCAATTATTACTTTTAGCAGAAGCATTAGAAGGAAAGTACTCCATGACAGATATGATCATTCCTATGGTGACGATTATAGCTTGGTCTCTTATTTCTTGGTTTTTAGCAGCAATTTTCTATAAAAAAAGAATGGTCGATTAAAGACCATTCTTTTCTTCAGATAATAATTCTTTCTCTCGATTTTCAATTTCTTCTAGCGTATCTGCATACCATACACCAACAAATCTTGAAGGGACGGAATCCTTGAAATAATCACCATCATAGAAAGATAAAGGAAATAACATCCCCTGCTCTATATATTTCTTAATTGTTTGATAGAAGTGATCATTCTGTTGTGGGCTTTGTGATGAATAGGAGCTAAATTTATTGATGGGCTTTCCTAAAGCATCATGAAACATCAGCATAGAGGTTGAACCATTTTGGCGGAAATTTAAGTCTATCGCTTGAACATCACCAGCTTCCGTGACAATCAAATCAAAGCCTGCCACACCGACAAAGCCTTCCTCAACGCCACGTTCCATAATATGCTTTCCTACTTCAATTACTTTTTCGGGTACTTTATCTACAATGATATTCCCTTCGTAAATCCCTTTATCATCCGTAATTTGCTGGGAAGCTCCTAAGTATTGAATACCTAGCTCCTCTGAGTAAACAAATTGACAGCTATAGTTGTCCTTTGTCTGTAAAAGCTCTTCAATAATTATACTTTCAGTTCCAGTCATGCGAAATTGTCGTAAACCCTCCGTCAACTCATCTTTATTATGACAAATGGTAACGCCATATCCTCCCGAAGTTGGCGAATCATCACCAGGCTTTAATACTACAGGGGGCTGCCAATTTTTAATGGCATCTGAAAGTCTATACGTCTCCACATTTAGACGACTTGGTACATATTTGCTATCAATTAAATGATCAATATAAGCTTTTGTATTCAACTCATTAAATTTCTCCGCATCCATCCAATAACATTGACGATCCATATGCTCCAGGTCATGTATATATTGACATACAATGGTTTTCCCCTCCTTACACCAAGTTTGGATCTGTGCCAGATATTCCTCTTGAGTCTCATAACTATAAGGCTGTTCGACCCATGGTAATCCTGCTAATTGATGAAGCTCTTGCGCCTTTTCTGTTTGTGTTGCTCGATGTACTAGCACGGGGATATCAGCAATAGCAACTTCTCTTGAGGTTAAAGCATCTAGCTTATGAGGATCATCCATCATCCACGGATTATCACTATACGGTGTTCTTGGTGTATACACAGCATTATCACCATAAATTTGTCTTAACGTGTATTTAGGTTTCAAGTAGATTACCCTCTTTCAATTTTTCGGTACTCTACTCTACCCTCCCCTTTATTTTTTGACACTTTTTATAAGAAAAAAAGGTTTTATGGATTATATAAATCCCTTTTTATACCTACAACTATCCTAATTGAACTAATAGCCTTTCTAAATGCTTTTTCACCTGTGGCCATTCTTCTTTTGTGATGCTATACATAACAGTATGCCTAGTTGTCCCATCCTTGCGAATCATATGGTTACGCAATATTCCCTCTTTTGTAGCACCAATTCGCTCAATTGCCTTTTGAGAACGGATATTATCATGATCTGTTTTTATTTGTACACGTTGTAAATGAAGATGTTCAAAAGAGAATCGAAATAGCAAGTACTTACAATTAGTATTAATAGCTGTACGCCAGTATGCGGGTGTTAGCCATGTATAGCCAATTTCTAATCGCTGATGCCTGTCATCAATATCCATAAAACGTGTAGACCCGATAATGTCCCCTGATTGTTTATCCACAATCACAAATGGAAATTCTGTTTTTTCGTTTTTTGCCTTTAATGCGTTTTCCACAAATTTATTCACATCCTCCTTTTTTTCTATCGTTGTGGACATATGTGACCAAATTTCTGGATAACTTCCTGTCTCTAAAATCCCAGGTAAATCGCTTAATTCTAAAGGTTTTAGTTTAACCACTTCATTTTCTAATGTTATAAATTCCATTACACTTCACTCCTTTTTACTTATTTAAAGGTAAAATTGATATGATATATATAACCAATTACTAAAAAATGAACCATACCAGAGGAGGAGGCAATTATGTGGAGCTTTCCATTATATTTACAGGCAATCTAGCGAAATACATTGAAATCTATGAACAAATAAAGCATGCTATTATCACTAAAAAATTACTTGCTCATGAACAACTGCCTTCTAAGCGAGCTCTCGCCCTAACATTAAATGTGAGTGTACACACCATAAAGGAAGCCTATGAGCAGTTACTTGCAGAAGGCTATATTTATAGTAAAGAGCGTTCTGGTTATTTTATTGCGCCCTTTGAATTTGATTGGCTAGAGCAAATACCCCAGCATGTATCTGTTCCAAGTATCAATATCCCTAACAATATACAATTTGATTTTACAAATGGACATGTGGACAACGAGGCTTTTCCCTATGCTGCTTGGCACAAGCTTATAAAAAAGCATTTTAATAGTTACAACTTATCAACAAGCCCTTGGGAGGGAGAGACATCTTTACGCACAGAGATTGCCCGCTATGTAGGGCGTTCTCGTGGGGTTAGTTGTGATGCTTCACAAGTATTTATTTATAGTGGTACACAAAGTCAGCTTCAGGCTCTTTGTCATTTTCTTGGGTCTGCGACACGCGTTGGATTAGAGGAGCCAGGATTTAAAAGAGTGCGTGCCGTTTTACAGCAATGTGGATTATCCACAGAGGCGATTCCTGTGGACTATTCAGGGGTTACACTCCCTTCAACACCGATTCACATGTTATACACAACACCAGCTCATCAATTTCCATTAGGCATGATTATGACCATAGAAAGAAGAGTGGCATTGTTACAATGGGCTAACTCGAACGCGGGTCTTATTATTGAAGATGATTATGATTCTGAATTTCGTTATAAGGGGCTACCAATCCCGTCTTTAGCAAAAATGGATCAGCTTCAGCGTGTCATTTATTTCGGAACATTTTCGAAAACATTGCTTCCATCATTACGCATTAGTTATATGATCCTTCCAAAGTCTCTAGTAGTGCCGTTTATGACTTTTCATTCTGAGCAAAAATCGGTTGTCTCCAAAGTAGATCAGCTTGTCTTAGCAGACTTTCTTGCACAAGGTCTATTCGATAAGCATTTGGCAAAAATGCGAACAATCTATCGTAAAAAGCTGCAAGCATTATTGACTGCCATCTCTACAAATTTTTCAAATGAATTTCAAGTAATCGGTGAAAAATCTGGACTTCATATAGTCATCAAACTACCACAACATCTTACCGAGAGTAGAGCGATCCAGCTTGCTCAAGAGGTAGGGATTCAAGTCTATCCATGCTCTACCTCCTATCAGAATGGAACAAAAGAAACAATGATCATTATAGGGTATGGTGGACTGACACTTCAGCAAATAAATGAAGGAATTGAACTCCTTGCGTCCGTTTGGCAATAGCATGTGATTCATTAGTTTGTCGAAATCTCATTTAAATAAAGCGAAACTTTATATAGTTTTTTACGTATTTAAAGTTAAATGGACACATAAGGGGATAAGACAATAATGGAGAATCGAGAATTATTAGAGCAGCATTTACAAGAGATTCAGGTGTGGGAAAAAGATCAAAAAGATTTATGGTTTTGGGAGAAATTAGGTAGAATACCATTTAAATTATTAGATAAAATGACACCTGCCTTTCTTCAAAATAAAATTGCCTTGTTGGTAGATGAACTAGGCAATTATATTCAGTCAGGTGGAAAGTATTTAATCAATGAACAAGCCATGATACAAAAAATTCGTGACCATTCTTCCACACAGCATATTATAACTATATCTGATATTGGTCAGATTCCTTTAGAGGACATGATCTCCCTCAGTGATAAATTACAAAATGAACGTGTGAAATTTGCTACTGTACAAGGAGCCTCTACTGGCTTTGGTGGCATCTTTACTTTAGCTATTGATATTCCAATGATTTTAGGGACTGCACTAAAAACTTTGCAAGAAATAGCAATTATTCATGGCTATGATCCGAACGATAAAATGGAACGTATTTTTATTGTAAAATGTCTACAATTTACCTCTGCTGATATTGTTGGTAAAGAAGCAATCTTACAGGAGCTTTCTACTATGAATAGCTCAAAAAAGGCTTCAGATAACATGATTTCTCAGCTTCAAGGATGGCAGGAAGTATTTTACACATATCGTGATCAGCTAGGCTGGAAAAAGCTGTTTCAAATGATCCCTATTGCAGGGATGGTTTTTGGAGCCTATGCTAATAAAGGCATGATTCAGGATGTAGCCGAAACTGGTATTATGCTTTATCGTAAAAGACGTATTTATGAAAAACTTACTGACCTAGATGGTTAATCAAAAAAGATGCTGGGACATAACTCGATTATATTGAAAAACAATAAAAATGAATATTAACTTTTCCACTTCAAGCAGTTAAATATGCCTTCCTAAATCAAAAAAATGTTAGACCAATGATATCTTGGTCTAACATTTTTTCTTTTTGTCCCAGCCTCTTTGTGCTTTTATATTTTAATAAGTATCTTTCCTTGGTGCTGACGACTTTCCATAAATTCATGAGCCTTTTTCATTTCCTCTAAGGCAAATACTTTAGCAATTGGCACCTGAAAATTTTCTTCTTTTACTAAAGAGAAAATATCTTGTGCAACATGTTGTAACAGCTCTGGCTTCAAAGCTCTTGTCGTACCTAAGCTAAATCCTTTTATATTACGGCAGCTACTGTGTAAATCTGCTGTTTTTATATTTCCTGCTCTGCCTCCACTATTCCCGAATTGGACAAGAGTGCCATAAGGCGCTAAGCAATTTAAACTCTCCTCGGTGATAGCTCCTGCAATGGAATCGTACACAATTTCAACACCCCGACCCATTGTAAGTTCATTGACATTTGTACTAAATTGATCATATGTAAGTACATGATCCGCACCAAGCTGGTAAACGATTGGGGCTTTTTCTAAATTACTTACCGTACCTATAATCTGTTTAGCTCCAAGCCTTTTTGCCATTTGGACAAGCATTGTCCCTACCCCACCAGAAGCAGCATGAATTAAGACAGCATCCTGCTGACCAATTGCTGCTATTTGATGTGTTAACATATATGATAAAAATAAAACAGTCGGTACAGCTGCTACCTTCTCGATTGGTAAACCACTAGGAATTTTAAAAACTAGTTGTTCCTTTGCTACAACAAATTCTGCATAAGCACCGTTTTTCGGGAAGGCGATAACTTGGTCACCCTTTTGAAAACCACTGCTATCATTAAAAACTTCTTCAATCACCCCTGCAACATCTAAACCAAGAACCATCGGAAAATTTGCTTTAGCTTTATTACCTGTGCGATTTTTAAGATCTGCGAAATTTACGCTTGTATAGGTTGTCCGTATTAAGACTTCTCCCTCAGAAATAATCGGTTTTGGACAATCAATAAATGTTAAAACATCAGATGTACCAAATTCATTGATAATAATAGCCTTCATAAATTTCTCCCTCCTTGCTATAGTAAAATTATATACTATATATAGAAATGATGGAGGAATATTCATGAAAATCAAACCTAAGCAAGCCATGTATAATGGTATATCCTACAACTTTTTTGATAGAAAAAGCGATAAGATATGCTTTATGCTCTCTGGCACGGGCTATACCTATGATAAACCTATACTTTATTATTCTACAGCATTAATGCTAGAACTTGGCTATGATGTCGTCCAAATCAATTATACATTTGAGCAACAGCAATTCGAACAGGACTCCCAAGCCATATCAAAAATGGTCTATCGTGTTGCCAACCCGATTGTAGAGAACAGCTTGCAATCAAAGCCTTATAGAGAAGTCGTTTATCTAGGAAAATCTCTAGGTACTATGCCTATTGTCGATTATTATATGCAGCAGACCTCTTCTATCCCTGCTCGTTATGTACTTTTCACCCCATTACTTTCTCTTCAACATACAATGATAAATCTATTAGACAAGCATGCATTTTTGGCAATTGGTACAGCTGACCCTCATTATTCACAGGAGAAGCTAGCCCAACTTGCTACCCTTCAGCTTGCCGTTTTGGAGGACCTTAATCATTCACTTGAAAATCCTTTGAATGCTGTTTTATCCATACAGCTTTGCCAGTCGCTTATAACACAATTAAAAATCTTTCTACAAAATAATTAGTTAAATTTTTATAGTACTATTTACCAGAATTATGTACATATGTTACACTAGCGAAAATACATTGAAGAGAAGAGTAAATAAGGCTGTTCTTCCAAGAGAGCTCGGATTGCTGAAAACGAGTAAGAACGAATTATTGAAACAAGCCTCGGAGTAGCGCATTGGATTTTGTTTGAATGATGGTGCGACGGGAACTCCCGTTATAGAGTTACAGTATAAGCATAGGCTTTATGCCGTACTGAAAAGGCTATTATGGTGACATAATAGTGAACTAGGGTGGCACCACGTGAGTATATAAATTCTACAACCTCGTCCCTAAGACTAATCGTCTTGGGGGTGGGGTTTTTTATTTTGCAAATCGTCACTTTGCTTAAGGAGGAATTTATATGAGAAAAGCTTTAGAAAGCTGGCGCTATCCTGCCATTCTATTATGTAGTATTGGTGTTTCCAGTGTTGGCGAATGGATTTATTTTATCGCCTTAAATTTAATTGTGTTAAACCTCACAGAATCTGCTCTGGCTGTCTCTGGATTGTATATTGTAAGAGCGATCTCTTCCTTGTTCACTAATTTTTGGTCAGGGAGCCTAATCGATCGTTTTAATAAGAAAAAGCTAATGATTATTCTAAATATGATTCAATCTATACTCATTGTCATACTCCCCTGCTTTACAAGCCTCTTGTGGATGTATGTCCTTGTTTTTCTCATTACAGCAGCTAGCTCTATGTATCAGCCGACATCTATGACTTATATCACTAAGTTAATTCCTATCGATCAAAGGAAACGCTTTAATTCATTACGCAGCTTACTTGACTCTGGTGCATTTCTAACTGGGCCAGCAATCGCAGGTTTCTTATTCACAGTCGGAACACCCCATATGGCCATATATTTAAACGCGATTGCTTTATTTCTATCAGCCTGTATAACGTTCAAAATGCCAAATATTGAAGCCCTTAAAAAATTTGTTAACCGTACAGAAAAAACATCCTTTTATCGCGTATTGCTTCAGGATTGGCAGATGGTCATACGCTTTAGCTTAAAAAATTCCTATGTGATGGTTGTCTATTTGTTGTTTAGTGCTATCATCATCTTGATGACAGCTACTGATTCTTTGGAGGCTGCCTTTGCAACACAAATATTAGCTTTATCCGAAGGAGAATATGGTATTTTAGTCAGTATCGCAGGGGTAGGTGTTTTAATTGGCTCGCTAACCAACTCTGTTATTGTTGAAAAAATACCAACTTCTTGGTTAATAGGTATGGGGTCTCTCGTAACAGCATTGGGCTATTTAATATTTACATCCTCCTTTTCCTTTCTTATAGCTGCTTTAGGTTGCTTTGTATTATCCTTTGCTACTGCCTTTGCGAATACAGGATTTTATACATTTTATCAAAATAATATTCCTTCTGAGAGCATGGGTAGAATAGGAAGTATTTATGGATTTTTTGAAGCCCTTTTTATTATTATTTTTACTGCTATTTTTGGGATTTTTGCTGAATGGATAACTATACGATCAGTTGTCGTTAGCGCATCCTTTATGATGGCATTTGTAGCTATTATTCTACTATGGCTAAATATAAAACCTACGAAAGGCCACTATTATCAAAGGTTCATGAGTAGCAAGCAACAGTAATTAAAAAACTGTATTATCTCACTTTTCATAAAAAATCAACCATCTAATGTCCACTATTTTTTGACACTAGATGGTTTTTTATCGAAGGAAATAATTTTTATATATATCCTAATTCATAGGATAGTTGCTGTGCCGTTTTAATGACTTCCTGTGTTATATTTTCTAATTTTTCAGCATCTGTATCATATTCAAAGCACTCTGCACTAATGGCTGCAATTATTTGTTTATTTGAATCAAATATAGGAGCTGCTATGGATACTGTCCCCTTTGTTTTTTCTCCAACGCTTATGGCAATGCCTTTTTCTCTTACATCATTGAGGCTCTCTATCAATTTTTCTTTCTCAGGCTCCTCAAGTTGTTGGAAAAATTGTTGCTGTACATCGCTTTTAGAAAACGCAAGCAATACTTTATTTGGAGCTCCTATAGGATACGGGATTTTTTCACCAATCATATCAATAATACGGACATTTTTAGGACTATCAATTCGATCAATAATAATGGATGCAAACTGTTTCGCAATACTTAAATAGATTGTTTCGCGAACATTATATGCAAGGTTTTCTAATAGAGGATGTGCTTTTTCTCTAATATCCGTCTCATGATACATTTTCATGCCAAGTTGCAACCATGTATACCCTAATCGAAATTCTTTTTTATTCTCATTTCTCTCTACTAAATCAAAACTTTCTAATGTATATAATAATCTGTAAATTGTGCTAGTAGGCAAGTCTGTTTCATTAAAAATTTCTTGCACAGTAAAAAAACGCTTCGGATGCTTCGCCAATATATTTATAACTAACATAGCTCTTTCGATTGATTGAATCATTACAATTACTCCCTTTCATTTCCCCATATGATCACTATCTTAAGGTTTTTATAGATCCAGTTAACTTTAACTAGGATCATTATGAAATTAAAATTCATGCAAATTATCAAATTTTTATGTACCTTCAATTTTTTACATGTAGCCCGCTTTTGAATATAGTTTCATTTTATTTTAACTAATTTTTATGCATATAAATAGATGCTACATGAAATATATACATAGTTCCACTCAATTAGTGTGGAAAATTACGAGTATTCACAAAAATTCAAATTGACAATTTGTTGTTTTGCATTTACGATGAATTTATATTCCACTATGTAGATTAAATTTCATATAGTGAAAAATAAATAACGATAAAAATATGTATTTCTCTTCTAATTATCTATTTACATCATCTTGAAAAATAAAATACTTTACTATCAAAAGGAGCAAAAATTATGAATACTTTTATGTGGGATACACCTGAAAAACTACGTGCCCTATTATGTGAACTTGTGAGCTGGGAAAGCCGAACATTAACGGCGGGCGAAAATAAATTTGCCTTTCGCTTAAAAGATAAATTGTTAACGCTTCCATACTTTGAAAAGCATCCAGACTTGATTGAATTACATGATGCAGGGCTTGGCAGAAATGCAGTGACAGCCTTCTATAAGCATCCCACGGCAACAGAAACCGTTGTGTTAATCAGTCACTTCGATACCGTGCATACGGAGGAATATGGTGAACTAGAGCCGTTAGCCTTTTATCCAGAAGAACTAACGAAAAAGCTAATGGAACCTAAATACTTAAAAGATTTACCAG
>NZ_JAVGCX010000021.1:0-68124 GCF_052928325.1 Lysinibacillus sp. BSL11
TTTATTAGAGAATCAAATGTTGCCTGTTCTTCCTTATACACGTCCTAAAACGAGAGATGGATTCTTCCGAAAGCATGAGTATATATATGATGAGCACTATAATTGTTATCTTTGTCCACAAGGACAGCTATTGAAGTATACGACAACGACTAAAGAAGGGTATCGTCAATATAAATCGAATCCTTTGATTTGTGCGAAGTGTCCAAGCCTATCCCAATGTACAGAAAGTAAGCATCATCAAAAACTCATTCAACGTCATATTTGGGAATCGTATGTGGAGGAAGCAGAACATTTACGCCATTCCTATGACATCAAACAAATCTATGCAAAGCGCAAAGAAACGATTGAGCGTGTCTTTGCCGATGCAAAGGAAAAGCATGGTATGCGATGGACAACCTTAAGAGGTCTAAAAAAATTGTCCATGCAGGCGATGCTTACTTTTGCTGCCATGAATTTAAAGAAACTGGCTACTTGGACGTGGCAAGTAGCTTAAGAGAGCAACTATGCTCGAAGAGTATGTTGGATTTGGTAATGTATTACTAAATATCAAGACGACATAGGAAGAAAAATGATAAAAGCCCTCGAGAGTGAACTTCTCGAGGGCTTTTGTCTACAGTCTGAAAGGGTGTTAATTAACACCCTTTTGCTTTTAATGATAGGACTCGATTTACTTCACATGATCTGTTTCTTTATCTTTATGTTTCTTATGTTTTGAAAAAAAGAGCTCTATCTTTTTTAAAATCACATCACGTACTTTATTACTTAATCCTTTTTCAAGGTAATGATGTGATAGTGAAGCTACTGCTAAAGAAAGAGCAACCATCAAAGGTAAAAAACTTGGGTCCTGTATTGCTACTCTGGCAGGTGTGTCCCATAAGAGGAGAGAAGCCGTATCTGTAACTAATGGATGAACTAAGTAAAGTGAGAAAGATATATCTCCAAGCCATATTAGCCATTTAGGAACAGTGAATTCGTAAGTTTTACTTGCAATAACAAAACAAAATACCATAATTACCATAGGGAATCCCCAATGTGTAACACCTACACCTGAATGTACGCCAGATACTATCCACCAGAAAGCAAATGCCGCTGAAATCCAAGCAATTCTACGTGCTACTAGAGGGTTATGTATTTGAAGAGGGCTAAAGTATAACCACCCAATTACGACACCAGCAACAAACTCCCAGATTAAAGGAGATGTAATTATATTAAGGTAGCTACTAAAATTATAACGTTGGAAACCTATAAGTGTAACATCATTATCAAAGATATATGGTAAAAATAGTAGTGAGAATGCAATCCAAGATGAGAAAACAACCCATCTAAATTTTTTAAATAGTAGGCTGATGCAAATAATTAAGTAGAAATATAATTCGTAATTAAGTGACCATCCAACATGAAGTACTGGAGAGCCGAAGAACGGAGCACTACCATTATTTAAATCAAGGGGAATGAACATAAGGGACTTAATTACATCATTCCAACCTAATTTATAATCAGCGTTAATATATCCATATGTAATTAACATGACTATATAAAAAATGATGGACACTACCAAATATACAGGTACAATTCTCGCGAATCGTTTAACAGCAAATTTGGTTGTATATAGGAATGTTCCATCTGTGTTTCTGGTTGTATACACCATAATAAAACCACTTATAACAAAAAATAGATCTACACCAGATCCATTGGCATTAAAAAGCCAATTTGATATTAAGCTAGATTCGTTCGTTGGATAGTTAATTCTACTATGTAGAATTACTACCATTAATGCTGCAATACCTCGAAAGGCTTGCAAGAAAGTAAGTTTTTTCATTTTAGTTTCCTTTCCGATTGGTGATTAAAGCCAATTTATATTCTATGGAATATATATAGTGTTGTCTATCTTATAATTTTTTTTGTTTAAATTGTTAATCCAAAATTCTTTTGAGTAAAAGAGGATTATTCTAATCAAAAAATATTAAGATAATCGTTTAACAACCTATTTTTTTACCAATCCTTTTACAATAAGGGGTTGGTAAAAATGGAAAGTAAATTCTTCGTAGGAGTTTTTAATGGTTTACTATTAAGTATTATTTTATGGGTTTCTATCTTTGGGTGGATACGCATAATAAAGAATCTTTTATAAAACGCAAGCATATGCTTAGCGTTATTTTTTATGCATTTTTTACGCTATGAGAACAATCGAGATGAACAACAGTACATGTTACTGATTCTCGAGGCTCCTCATAGCTTTTTATTTTAAGGGACAAAGGAGAGGGAATAGGGCATGAGTCAAGAAACAACCTTTCAACAAGCTGTTACTGTAGCTGACCATGAAAGACGGCTGAAGGATCTAGAAAAAGACGTATCAACAATTAAACCAATCGTGTACAACACAGCTTCAAGTGTTAAACAAATCGAAAAATCTGTTGAAAAAAATGGAACAGAACAGTGATAAAATCAAGGTTATTTTTTAGATGCTGCAATTAGTGGTGTGGTAGGAGTTTTATTTATAGCATTACAAAATTCACTTTTTGGAGGATAATTAAATGAAAATCAACTGGAAAGTACGTTTAAAACACAAACCATTCTTAGTGGGAGCATTTGCATTGTTGCTACTAATTATTCAACAAATCGGAGCTAATTTCGGCTTTGATACAACAATATATAACGAGCGAGTTACAGAGTTATTCAACACTGTACTCGCTTTTTTAGTGCTGATTGGTGTAATTGCTGATCCAACAACTGAAGGCGCAAGTGATAGTGAGCAAGCATTAAAATATAAAAAATCAAAGGATGATGTGAAATGACTAGTGTAACAACTACATGTCGTGATTTAAGCGAATTAACATCAGCAGCACAAACAGCCTGCCGACTACTCTTTCAAGAATGCTACAAGGCAGGTATAGATTTTATTTTCATCACAGAGACATACCGCAGCCAAGCACGCCAAAATTATCTATATGAGCAAGGTCGAACAAGACCAGGACAAGTAGTTACTTGGACACGTAATAGTAATCATACATCACGTAGAGCTTGGGATATTGCTGTAGTACCGCCAAGAAATTTATATGATATTTCTATTTTGTCTAAGGTGGGAGCAATAGCTAAAAAACTAGGTATTGAATGGGGCGGTTACTGGCAGGCAGGAAATTACGATGCGCCCCACTTCGAGATTCCTTCAAATTGGGCTATGCCAAAAGGGTACAATTTAGAGGGACAAGTAATCGTACCTTCTAACAGCAAGTTAAAAGTACAACTAATCGTTAAAGATAAACCAAAAGAAAAGGATGATGAAACAATGAGATTTACAAACCCAACAACTGAAAATGCTGTACGTGATTACATTAAACAGGCAGTAGATAAAGGCAAGATTGATAAGTCATGGCTTGATAAATTCGATTCGGGGACCATGACAACAGGTGATTTTAAAGGGTTAAAAATTATTATCTCTCAACGATAGAAGAATAAAGCCTAGGTACTCAATTAATTTTGAGCCTGGGATTTTTTAATTTATTATTTTTGGATTTTTATATCGTTAAAACGATAAGATTCGTAATCTGCATTTAATACAATGATGATTTTATCAGCAGATACTGGTTTGAAAAATATCACTGAACTCTCTGTTACACTAGGTTCAATATAGCTAGCTGATTTTGCAACATCTTTATCGTAATATCTTTCAAAATTAAAATCGAAGTCGTATTCATATGTTTTCCACCAGCAATAATTTTAGAAAGACTATCGCCAGTAGAAACTTCTTTTTTCGAATTATTTACATACGTTACGTAAATTTTTAGCGAATCTGAATTTTGAACAACTTCATCAATTTTGACTGTAACATTATTGATTGTTTTAGATAATGCAGATTGAGTAGTAGAAGCTCCAGTAGTACTTGATGTAACAGCATTTAATGGTACGTAGGCTTTATTATTAATAACTTGTACATCAATAGATTCTTTCTTCCCATCAAAAACGAAATTGTATTTAGTTGCAGCATAAGCACCCATACTAAAAGTTAAAAGTAGAATTAATACACTAAATAATACTGTTGTTTTTTTAAAATTAAATTCCTCCTTTTTTAACTATAATAGGAAATTTAATGAGGTTTGTACATAGTAAAAAACAGACAACCAATATTAGTTATCTGCTTAAAATAATTTTTTTATTATCCGTTTTAAAGATGGTTTCCGTTTTTTCTTAATCAATGACTTTGGTTTCTTAATCTTTATAGGTCTAACTCCAGTAGCCTCAAACAGAAACAGTGCCTTTTTAGATTGCTTCTTAAGTTGTGGCTTCTTTTTACTAATCAGTTTTTTTAACATGGTTAGTCCTCCACAGAAGAGTTATTCCCATTCAAGTATTTCATTAAAATCATTAATTTCTAGTGCCTTACAAATGGTTTCTAGATGCGATTTGTTAATTGTGTCTCTACGATTGTTAACAATTTCACTGATAGCAGCTTGGCGTATACCTGTCATTTCAGCCAATTTTAATTGTGTAAGTCCACGTTCTTTCATTACTTCTTTTAGTTTTATCCGCATATTAAACCACCCTTCGTTAGTTGATCTCTTATTCAAAATATATCAGATTATACGTTTATACGCAATATCAAATAAAAGTATGAAATTCATATTGACTGTACGAATATGCGTATAATACAATGTTATCAAGAATTACGAATAAACGTATATACGTAATGAGGGAGCAACATGCATATTTAAGTAATCCATCTAAACACAAAAAGCGGAAACAAAAATAAATGTAAAGCAAATAAATGAACTAATAATCATCAGTAGGAGGGTAAGTTATGTCCAAACTACATTTATTAAATGAAATAACTACTGTTGTTAAAATGGCATCTGGAAATTATGATGAGACAAAACTTGCTTTATATTTAGATGATTTATTCTCAACCTATACAATTGAAGTGAAGGACGAAATTGATGTAAGTGAGAGTATTGAAGATCTATTGAAGATGTATATTAATGCTATTAAATTAGAAAATTACTCAATAACTACAATTACTAATTATATTTATGAGTTAAAACGGTTTATTAAATTTATCCAGAAAAATTTACTTCGTGCAACAACAGCAGATATAAGGCAATACCTAGCTGCTAATGCCCAACTGAAAAGTGGTACTATAGCGACTAAGTTAACGATAATTAGCTCATTTTATAATTGGCTCGTGCAAGAAGAAATGCTACTAAAAAATCCAACAGCAAAAATAAAGACTCCTAAATCACCTAAGAGACTTAGAGAAGGTTTGACTATAGAAGAGTTAGAGATTGTAAGAGAATCTTGTGATACGCTTCGTCAGAGAGCTTTAATCGAAGTATTTTACAGTACAGCATGTCGTTTAAGTGAGCTTAAAGCATTGAATATTAATGATATCAATTGGCAGGATATGAGCGCGATTGTATTTGGAAAAGGGAGTAAGGAAAGAAAAGTCTTTCTTAGTTTTAAGGCTCTTTATCATTTGAAGAGATATTTAAAATCACGTACAGATGATTGTGAGGCGTTGTTTGTTACTGAACGTAGACCATTTAGGAGATTAACCAACAGAGGAATACAGTTTCAAATTGATAAAATCGAACAAACAGCACAAGTTAGCAAGCCTTTAACACCTCATGTTATGCGTCATACATTCGCAGCACTCGCTATGGATACGGGGATAGAGCTGGCTGATCTGCAACATTTGTTGGGACATGAAAATCCAGCTACTACACTTAGGTATGCACCAGTTTCAGAAGAACGAAAACATGACGCTTTTAAAAAATACCATTTTCAATAAACTAAACAAGTCACTTTGGTCTAGTGACTTGTATACTTACCTGCCTGTGTATTTATAATATCAAATGTTAAGTTTTTAGTTCCCCACAAAGTTCCTCAAAAGACTTCGTTCTTTTTCTGTTGTTTTCTTATATAAGTTTTTGTGTTTTAATGAAAACCCCATGAATACTGGTTTCTAGGTTGGTTTATAAAAAATATTTCGGCAGATTTCCTTAATGAATCATAATCTGAGTATAAGCACACTACTACTCTTCCTTTACAATGAAAGGCAGCGGGAGGAGCTAGTGCCGCTGCATACTCCTATTCAATCGATTAAAGAGGCTTGGTATTTGTCTGGAAGTAATGGCAAAGAGCACTATTTATATCCGTTAAAGCAAGTATTCTATGTCGACCGCTATGAGGTGAAAGATACAGATCGCCTTCAGCAAGTTTTACAAACTAAAAAGGACCTTAGCAGTCGACCAGCAGACCATGAAGCAGTAAGTGATTTATACATACGCTACCATAATGGCAAGGAAACGGCCTTGAAAGTAATAGTCGAGGATGAACGATTCTTCCTAATGGATCAAAAAACAGGACGGTATTATGTACTGCAAGTTCAAGAAGCTGAGGATTATTTTCATTTGTTAAATAATGAAAGCAAAATACCGTGGCTATTATTTATTGTTTATACAATTTTATTTTTTGGTCTTGTCTTTATGCTTGCAAAGAAACTAGTAGCCACTAAATCCACAGAGAAAGAAAGCATGCCCTCCATTACGAAGGATAAAAGATCACTAGCAGATTCTATTTATCCAGCCATCTTACCGCTTATTATCACATTCTCTATGCAGATTTATGGGGCTCAACATAGCTTACTATTACTGAGTGCGATGATGCTGACTTCAGGCATGCGAGAGTTTTTAGAAAAAAGAGGTCATTTCCTGAAAATGCTCCTGCTTCTTCCGCTCTTTTGGTGTTATCTCTATGGTTTCCAAATGATTACTTCCTATATCAACTAGTGAAATAGTGGATATTATTGTCAATAGCTTAGATGCGAAATTCTCATTATTGTTAAATTTTAGCGATAGTTTAGGAGGAGAAACATAGATTTTATAGGCTAATAGGTTTAGGTAGGCTATACTCAAGTGGATTATAGAAGAATAGAGGGAATCATATGAGACTAACTGTGGAACGGAAATTGCAATTTGCTTTTGGTATTGTCCTCATCTTTTTACTGCTTATTTCAGGGATTGCTATGTACTACTTGAATAATAATAATCAGACATTAGCAGAAATCGAAGACAATACGGAATTAATCCATTTATATCAAGATATCTCGTTCCAAACCGTACGAGCGAATGCGGCTATTCGTGGGTATATGTTATATGGCAAGGAAGAAATGCTCAACAATCATCATGAAATCCGAAATACCTTACATACGTCCATTAATCGACTTCAGGAAATAGGCGATAGTAATCAAGATTTTGATCAATTTTTATCGCAGCTTGACGACTGGGAAAAGGCTATAGATGGACAGATTGTGCCTCTTTATCAACGAGGGGATCACCAGCAAGCACAACAAATGGCTTTACCGATTTTAGGTGAGGGCTCTCAGAAATTGGTTGTCTTTGGAAAAACAATGGCAACAGCTCAGCAAGAAGATATGCAGGCTCATATTGAGGCTACCAAGCAAAAAGGAGAAAGAAGTGGCCTCGAAATTATGATTCTAGTGGCTATTTCTCTACTTATAAGCATTATCATCGCAACACTATTCGGTAGACGGATCGCAAAAAATATTCAACAAACAGTGGTTGAAATGGATAAGTTTTCGGAAGGGAATTTGCATACGCATTTACAATTTAAAACCAAGGATGAGTTTGCGCACTTAGCAGATTCCTTCAATAGTATGTCAGAAAAGCTTCGACTGATGATGAAACAAGTCGGAAATTCCTCTGAGCAAGTTGCCGCAACATCCGAACAGCTAACAGCAAGTAGCATGGAGGTTACACAGGCGACAGAGGTGGTAACAGAATCTATTCATGATATTGCACAAGGTATTGATCAGCAGGATACATTAACAGGTGATGTACGAAATTTATCTGCGCATATTTTGAAGAAAATGAATGATATTTCTACAAGCATACAAAGCGTGAATCAAGCAACAGTCAACACGAAAAATATGGCACAAACAGGTCGTTCTTCTGTGCATGATGTTACAGCGCAAATGAATGAAATCTCTACTAACACAAGTGAGCTAAATACACGTGTGCAAGATTTAGATGACAATACAGCGGCGATTGTATCAGCAGTAAATGTCATTAAAAGTATAGCGACACAGACCAATTTACTAGCTATCAATGCTTCCATTGAAGCCGCAAGGAGCGGGGAGCATGGGAAAGGCTTTGCGGTAGTGGCAGAGGAAGTCCGCAAGTTAGCAGATGAGTCAAATCTTGCTGCAGTTGATATTGAAAAAGTAGTGGCCCAAATTACAGATAGCACGAGGGTTATCGAGGAAGATATGGTTAATAGTAATGATTCTGTCCATGTAGGTCGTGAAAAGGTTAATATGGCAAGGGATAATTTTATACAAATTGATGATGCCATTAATGATGTACAAGCACAGACCGAGCTAGTAACGGCAGCGATTCAAACAATCCATCAAGATATTGAAAAGTTAGTGCAGGAAATCGACTATATTAGTGAAGTGTCAATGAAATCAAGCCATCATGTGCAAAGTGTTGCAGCCTCTTCAGAGGAACAAAATGCAGCGATGGAGGAGGTTGCAGCAGCCTCTACCCATCTAGCAAAGATGGCGATAGACCTGCAAGAATCCATTCAGTCGTTTAAATACTAAATCCAATTGACCCCTGTCTAGTTACAGGGGTTTTTATTTGTCGGTAAAGCCTGAATAATATGAAAATCGTAAAAAAGTTAGAAAAAAATTTTTTTGTCCGATAAAAGCTTTGGGAGAAATGTTAAGCAGATAAAGAGAGGGAGAGGTTTTGAAAAAATCAAAAGGAGATTGATATATGAAGAAACTATTTAGCAGTTTTAAGGGCAAGCTTTATACGCTATTTGCGCTAGTATTACTTATCCCTGTCATATCTGTTGGGAGTTTGTCTTATTTATCTGCAAAAGACTCGATTGAAGAAGAAATTTTATTTAGTGCCAATGAAAGTGTAGGCATTTTAAATAAGCTCATTGACAAAACGATTAGTGAGAAAATGAGTGATATTAATGTATTTAGTAGTGAAATAGATGCGCGCCAATATGAAGAAGCACAAGCTTCGATTGTGGCTAAATTTCAGCAATATACAAAGCTTAATGCAGATGTATTGAGTGTTTATATTGGCATGAATGACGGTCGATTTACACAGGAGCCAAAATTAAATGATGCAGACTATAATCCATTAGATCGAGATTGGTATAAAGAGGCGACAGCTTTAAAAGGAGAAACCTTAATTACCAAC
Organism: Lysinibacillus sp. BSL11; assembly: GCF_052928325.1. NCBI lineage: Bacteria > Bacillati > Bacillota > Bacilli > Caryophanales > Bacillaceae > Lysinibacillus > Lysinibacillus sp. BSL11. The sequence goes on from NZ_JAVGCX010000021.1 coordinate 9,234, forward strand.
CCTTACAAGGATGCGGGGACGGGTGATATGGTGGTAACAGTTGCTAAGCAGACGAAGGATCAGGCTGGGGTTGTGGCAATTGATATTAAATTAACCGATCTTCAAAAAATTGCTGATTCAATTCGAATCGGAAAAAATGGGTATCCTTCTATTTTTGGAGAGGACAAGATGGTCATTTCACATCCTACACTGGAAGCGGGAGGGGAGCTGAAAGAAAGCTTCCTTGATGAAATGTACGAAAGTCCATCAGGTACGTATGAATATGTCTTTAATGGTGATGATCGTCTATTATTCTATACGACAAATGAGCTGACAAATTGGAAAATAACAGGAACGATTTTTGCTAAAGAAATTGATGAGTCTGCTTCCTCAATTTTATACCATACGATTCTAGTCCTTATAGCAGCAATTATCATCAGTTCCATCATTTTTTATTTTGTAATGAGGGCTGTCATTAAACCAATTAAAGCCTTAAAGGATAGTGCTGTTACAATCAGCAAAGGGGATCTCACGGAAATAGTAACGATTACGTCAAAAGATGAGATTGGTCAATTAGGACAAGCCTTTAATGATATGCAAGAAAGCTTACGGACACTAATTCAAAAAATTGAACAAAATGCAGAGGAGGTTGCTTCTTCAGCAGAAGAACTAACTGCCAATGCCAATCAGACAAGCATTGCAACGGAAAAAGTGGCGATTTCCATTCAGGATGTTGCAACAAGCGCTGATTCTCAAACGATGAGTGCCACTAAAAATGCAGCTTCTTTACATGAGCTTTCTACTGCCATTCTGCATATTGCTGAAATCTCTTCGGCAGTGACGGACCTTTCACAGCATGCGACATTACAGGCGGACGAAGGCGGACAAGCTGTCCAAAATACAAAGGATCAAATGCAATCCATTCATTTATCCGTAGCAGACTCCAATGCGAAAATCCAGACATTGCATGAACGCTCTCAGCAAATTACATCCATTTTAGATGTGATTACAAGCATTGCAGATCAAACAAATTTACTGGCTTTAAATGCCGCTATCGAAGCAGCAAGAGCAGGAGAGCATGGGAAAGGCTTTGCAGTCGTGGCAGACGAAGTGCGGAAGCTTGCAGAGCAATCACAGGAATCAGCTAAACAAATATTTGAGCTTATCCGAGGGATTCAGCAAGAAACGGAGCAATCTGTCAGTATTATGGCGAAGGTTACAGAGGATGTGCAAAGTGGATTGTATATTTCCGATGAAGCCATTGCAAAATTCCAAGTCATTATGACAAGTATGAATGAAATTACCCCTAAAATGGAGGAGGTTTCTTCAGCCTCTGAGCAGATGTCTGCAGGTGTTCAAGAGGTAGCAGCAGTAACCGAAGATTTGGCATTCTCCGCGAAAGGCAATGCAGCGGCGTCTGAGGATGTAGCGGCATCAACAGAGGAGCAATTAGCCTCAATGGAGGAAATCAATGCCTCTGCGCAAGCACTCGCACATATGGCGGATGAATTAAAGCTACTGATTAGTCAGTTTAAATATTAAAGCACAACGCCACTCCAAATTTGGGGTGGCGTTAAGTGTTGATAAATGCCGTACTAATAGAGCAAAGCAACCGTTTTTATCAAAAAACGCCACTCCAATCTTAGAAGTGGCGTTCAGTATTTTATCGATCTTCTTCTTCCCAACAGTCAGTATTTTTTAAGGTTGGGATTGATTTTGCATAGAAGACAGGATTTTTGCCTGCTCTACGTTGTTCAGTAAAGTCGTCTAGCACAAGGAAGGCAATTTTACCGAGCATCATAATAATGGCGATATTGATAAGCGCCATCAGCCCCATAAAGAGGTCAGCAAGATTCCATACAAGCTGTACTTGTGCGATGGAGCCGAACATAACCATAACTAACACTAAAATTCGATAGCAAAACATCCAAGCTTTATGGGCATCCATAAATTCAATATTGGATTCACCATAATAATAATTACCAATAATCGAACTAAAAGCAAAGAAAATGATGGAGATGGCAATAAAATAAGGAGCCCAATCACCAACATGAACAGCTAAAGAATTTTGCGTCAAAATAATACCATCACTCTCACCTTTATCATATAAGCCCGCTAAAATAATGATAAACGCAGTGGCAGTACAAATCATAATCGTATCAAAAAAGACACCTAAGCTTTGTACAAGTCCTTGCTTAGCAGGATGTGAAGTATTAGCAGTTGCCGCAGCATTCGGCACACTCCCCATCCCTGCTTCATTGGAAAATAAACCGCGACGTACACCCTGCATGATTGCAGCACCAATTGCACCACCAGCAGCTTCCTGTAGGCCAAATGCATGAGTGAAAATTAATGAAAAAACATGGGGAATTTCCGATAAATTGGTCACCACAACAAAAAGAGCAACAAGCAAATAAAAGATGGCCATAACCGGGACAAGAACTTGTGTCACCTTTACAATACGATGGACACCACCAAAAATAATTAAGGCAGTTAAAACGACAAGTATAGCCCCAATAATCTTAGGACTTACATCGAAGGCTTCGCCGACTGAAGTGGCAATTGTGTTAGATTGCACAGCATTAAAAATAAAGCCAAAGCTTAATGTTAATAAAATACTAAAAATAATGCCAAGCTTTCGTTGACCTAACGCTTTCTCCATATAGTAGGCGGGTCCACCACGGAATGTATCGCCATCCTTCACTTTATAGACCTGCGCTAAGGTGCTTTCAATGAAGGCAGTGGCCATCCCTAAAATTGCGATTATCCACATCCAAAATACTGCACCAGGTCCGCCTACACCAATGGCTAAGGCTACCCCTGTAATATTTCCTGTGCCAACACGTGAAGCAGCACTAATGGTAAAGGCCTGGAACGGAGAAACCCCCGAATCGCCCTCTCTTTTTTCTACAATTAAACGAAACATTTCAGGAAAAAGACGAATTTGTACAAACTTCGTACCGAATGAAAAATATAATCCTGCTACTAAAAGTAAGATAATGAGGATATATGTCCATAAAATATTATTTCCGCTATCAACTATCGTTGAGATCCATTCCATAAGTTGTCCTCCTTTCACAATACGCTTTAGTCTACACTGTTTTTTTATATAAAATCAACTTTTTTTAATATAATGAATTATACTAAAATTTTGATATTTCAAATTTATTAATTGTGAAAAATCCTTTTATATATTATTTTCCAAGCGTCATATATTGCTTTTGGAAAATTTTCTTATTTTTGTGTGAGAGAGGCGTATAATAATAGAAAAAAAGGAGTGGTGTAGACATGAAAACAATCGGCTTAATTGGTGGGATGAGCTGGGAGTCATCTGCTGAATATTACAGACTTATTAATGAACAGGTTAAACATAGACTAGGGGGCTTACACTCTGCGAAATGTATTTTGTTTAGTGTAGATTTCCAGCAAATTGAGCATTTTCAAGCTAACGGTGAGTGGGACAAAGCAGGTGAGGTACTAGCTCAAGCTGCACAAGCACTGGAGCGGGCAGGTGCAGACCTAGTCATCATTTGTACCAATACAATGCATAAGGTCATTGATGTTATCGAGCCTGCTATAACCATTCCTATTTTACATATTGCGGATGCGACAGCTAAGCAAATCAAAGAAGCAGGGCTACAGAAAATAGCGCTTCTTGGCACAAAGTACACGATGGAGCAAGCGTTTTATAAGGCAAGGGTAGAAAGCTTTGGCATAGAGGTGATCGTGCCTGACAGCAACGACCGAATGGAAGTAAACCGAATTATTTACGATGAATTGTGTCTTGGCACCATTGTACCAGCATCTAAAACGTACTATAGCCAAGTGATCGAGGAGCTTGTACATGCGGGGGCACAAGGGGTAATTTTGGGCTGCACGGAAATCGGCTTATTGATTCAGCAGGAGGATGTCAGCATTCCGGTGTTTGATACAACGGCGATCCATGCACAGGCTGCTGTATTAATGGCGATTCAGGAGGAGGCATAATATGCAGGGAAAAGTAAGACAATTGGGCATTGAAATTGGTATGTTACCAGTTGGGCAGAAAAACTGCATCACCGATGTAGAAGGAGTCCAAGTGGGACATGTGACATTGGATGAGCCATTAGATCAGAATGGGGCCTATGCGTGTACAGGCGTTACAGCCATTTTACCGCATGGAGGCAATGTATTTCAGCAAAAGGTAACAGCGGCAAGCTATGTACTAAATGGCTTTGGGAAAACAACGGGACTTGTGCAAGTGAATGAACTAGGTGTACTGGAATCGCCCATTATGTTAACCAATACTTTTGGCGTACCAGCTGTTACACAAGGTACATTAAGCTATATGCTTGATAGGAATGAAGACATTGGACTGACAACAGGAACCATTAATCTCGTTGTAGGCGAGTGTAATGATAGTTATCTTAATTCGATTCGAGCTTGTCCAGTGACACCTGATCATGCCATAGAAGCCATTCGTCAAGCCTCTACAAAGACGGCACAGGAAGGCGCTGTTGGTGCAGGAAAAGGGATGATGTGTTTCGGTTATAAAGGAGGAATTGGTTCTTCCTCTCGCATCGTCAAAGTAGAATCAAATGAAGTGAACTATACAGTAGGCTGTCTAGTTCTTAGTAATTTTGGACAAGGTGGGGAGTTTTTAGCTGAGCATTACAAAGTCTCAACTACGCAAAACCAATCTATCTTATCACCAACAGATGGCTCCATTATCATTGTCCTTGCGACAGATGCCCCACTAAGTAGTCGACAATTGACACGTGTCATTAAACGCTGTGGCATCGGTTTAGGACGGACAGGCAGTCATTTTTCACATGGTAGTGGTGACATTGTGATTGGCTTCACGACGGCACATAGTATTCCTCATACCGCTGATCAGCTTATTGAGACAAGAATTCAGCTTCGTGAGGATCATCCCATCATGAATCAACTGTTTACAGCCGCAGCGGAAGCGACTGAGGAAGCGATACTGAATTCGTTATCGCAGGCACAGACAACAACTGGCCGCAATGGTCATACTGTACAAGCTTACTCCTTTCATCAGGCATAAAAGAAAAAGCCATTGAAACAGCAAATGTGTTTCAATGGCTTTTTTTAGGTAACCAAACAGGATTCGTTAATTTTTTAGCATGAGCGAGCTATAAGATGAATAAAATCCTTAATTAGAGGATATAAGTGTTTTTTTGACCCGTCAATTGCTGGAATATGTATCATTATAAGAGTATATCCATTATTTTGTAATTATTCTTTTTTTATCTAGTCAATGATAGGGAGATGTGATAATATTCAACTTAAAAAACTGAATTATCTAACTATTTAAAGAGGGGGTTCCGTTATTATTAATCTTTTTCAACCAATAGCACCCTCTCTAAATGGAAGCCCCTCGCCATCACCAGTTGTATGTGAAAACAATGAGCCGCTTATCCAGCTTACAGGTGCTCATCCTAGGGTATTTATGAAGCCAATCTACTATCAGCAACAGATTCCTAATAGTTTACGCGTTATTTATGTAAGAGAAGGTGTCTATGAGCGTTTGCAACAGGTATTAACATTATTACCTCAAAAGTATGGCTTATTACTTTATGATGGCTATCGCCCATTTCAAGTACAGCAGTATTTGTTCAGCCATTTTTCTCAGCAATTAGCAAAAAGGATGCCGCAGTTAACACCACAAGAGATTATGCAGGCGACCAAAAAATATGTAGCATTTCCAAGTAAAGATGCAGCCCATTTAGCCCCCCATTTAACAGGGGGTGCCATCGATGTAACACTGGCTGATGTTCATGGTAAAGCCCTCGATCTTGGGACAGCGTTTGATGAAATGAATGAAAAATCAGCGACCCGTTATTTTGAACAGCATACGCAAGAAAATCCGCTTGCCTGTCAGCACCGACGTTTGCTGTATAACTGTATGACACTTGCTGGATTTACGAACTATGCGGAGGAATGGTGGCATTACGATTATGGCAATGTGGCATGGGCTAGACGTGTTTATGCACAGGTAGCTCATTACGGAGCAGTACACGCAACAATTCAAAATCACAATGTAAAGGAGTTTCGATTTCTATGAAAGTTTATATTAGTGCAGATATTGAAGGGATTACAGGTACAACCTCGTGGAGTGAGACCGAGTTAAACGCACCTGACTATCAGTTTTTTCAAAGACAAATGACGCGAGAAGTAGAAGCTGCCATTGAAGGAGCGATAGCAGGGGGAGCAACTGAAATTTTATTAAAGGACGCACATGATTCAGCCCGCAATCTAGACATTTCCAATTTACCAATCAACTGTAAAGTCATCCGTGGCTGGACATATGATCCTATGTGTATGGTAGCAGGTCTCGATCAAAGCTTTGACCGTGCTATTTTTATCGGTTATCACAGCAAGGGTGGCAGTGAGCGTAACCCACTAGCCCACACGCTTTGCACATACGCAGATGTCAAAATTAATGGCGAATATGCGAGCGAATTTCTGATCAATACGTATGCAGCAGCGTTACACGATGTGCCCGTGTCCTTCGTAAGTGGGGATGTGGGGTTGACAGAAGAGATTCAGGCGATAAATGAACACATTGTCACGTTTGCTACAAAGGAAGGCATCGGCAATGCGACGATTAGTGTCAGTCCACAACTAACCATAATGGAAACCAAGCGACTGGTAGAGTCTTCTATGAAGATCCCTCGTGCCGCATTACAGGTAACGTTGCCAGAACACTTTATGGTAGAGATTATTTATCGTGACCATACAAGAGCCTATCGCAATTCATTTTATCCAAATGCCAAATTCAAACCACATAATACCGTGGAGTTCTTGACCCATGATTTTTATGAGGTGCTGCGTGTCCTGCAATTTTTAACATGATGGAAAGGTCTAGTGGGAGCTTTTACATCAAGTGAGGATTCTATTTCTTGAAAGGTGAGAAGTGATCCATTTGGTGAGGGACCCGCTCATGAAAGTGTGAGAAGTGATCAAAAAAGTGGTGGACCCGCTCACAAAGACAGGAGAAGTGATCAAAAGGTTGAGAGACCCGCTCATAATCACGTGAAAAGTGATCAAAAAATCGAAGAACCCGCTCACATATAGCTGAAAAGCGCTTAATCTAGTTTAACCCCACATAAACGGATAATTAAAAGCAGTGGGACACGCTGTCTGAGTGGTTTGATAGTTGATAGAACCGACAATTTAATCTCATAACCGTGACAACGAGTATGTACCGTTGTTCATTTCATCGATAGATGGTCGATTTAGACAGACCTAGCTTATGTTTGAATGATCCTAGGGAAGGTGCAATCCATCCTACCAATAGGATTTTCATTATAAAAAGATGACTAGGGGGATGCTTGTGAGAAAATATTGGTTGCTGTTCGTATGTCTGGTCGTATTATTTTGTGTAGCCTGTAATGACAAGTCAGCGAGTGAAAAAGCATCAGAATATCGAGTGGTGTATTCAGGGGAAATTAAAACGTTAAATTATTTAAAGACGTCAGAAACAAATGAATTTGCGGTGGCTGCGAATATGGTGGATGGGCTCATTGAATATGACAACTATGGGGTGGTCCAGCCAGGATTAGCGAAAGAGTGGTCCTCGAATGAGGATGCTACGGTGTGGACATTCAAATTGCGTGATGACGCAAAATGGGTAACACATGAGGGCAAGGAATATGCAGCTGTTGTAGCACAAGACTTTGTGGATGGCTTACACTATGTGCTTGATGCTAAAAATGAATCATCGACAGCTTGGATTGCGACGGTGGTGAAAAATGGGGAAGCTTTCTATAATGGCGAGATGAACGATTTCAAGGAAGTAGGCATAAAGGCGCTAGATGAACATACAGTAGAATATACTTTAGAGGCGCCGACACCCTATTTTCTTTCTATGTTGAATTATGTTTGTTTCTTCCCTGTAAATGGCAAGTTCATTGCGGAAAAAGGAGATGATTTTGGCACAACACGTGAAAACTTTCTCTATAACGGTGCCTATATTTTAGATAAATTTGAGCCACAAAATGAACGCGTTCTTGTGAAAAATGAAACGTACTGGGATAAAGACAAGGTGCTGATTGATCGTATTCGCTATAAATACAATAAAGAAGCGGCAACTGTGGCGCCTGAGCTGTTTTTACGTGGCGAAATCGATTCGGCTAGTATCCCTACCTCTATCATTGATGAATGGTTTAAAGATGAAAAGAAAAAATCTCAGGTTCGTCAAACACAAAATAACTTCTATACCTACTTTTATGCACTCAACTTCAACCCACAGTTTGACGCCCAATACGAGCCTGATAACTGGAAAATCGCCGTCAATAATAAAGATTTCCGCAAATCCTTATTCCATGCGCTTGATCGTGTGTCCGCTATGCTAACGGTTGAGCCATATAATCCAGCAGATTTGTTGAGCAATACCATTACACCAAAAAACTTTGTTGATGTGGAAGGCGTGGATTATACACAACTAGCACCACTTACATCCATTTCCAATGAGGATTCCTTCAATAAAGAGCTGGCCCTGGAGTATAAAGAAAAAGCAAAAACGGCATTAGCGGGTAAAGCTACATTCCCTGTGAAAGTATTAATGCCTTATAACGCTGGTATGCCGGATTGGGCTAATCGCTCTCAAGTAGTCGAGCAGCAAATGGAAAAACTACTAGGGACAGATTATGTCGACATTATTGTAGAGGCTGGTCCATCCACAGGCTTCTTATCAGAGGTACGTCGTCCAGGTAAATTTGCACTCTTAGAGGCGAACTGGGGTCCTGACTTTGCAGATCCATCTACGTATACAGATCCTTTTACAGTAGATGGTACTTACAATAAACCAGAATTAGCAGAAGGCTATAAAGAGGCGAATGGAAAAACAACATATCAAAATCTTGTAGATCAAGCGAAAGAAACAATTGACACAGCCAAACGCTATGAGTTATTTGCGAAGGCAGAAGCATTTTTAATTGATGAAGCCTTTGTTATTCCCTATTCAGTTGGTGGTAGTGGCTATATGGCTTCTAAATTAAATCCATTCGAGGCACAATATTCGCCATTTGGTGTAACGGCAGAGAAATTTAAAGGCCAGCAAGTGTTAGAAAAGCCGATGAGTAATGAAGAATTTAAAAAAGCGCTTGCCGAATGGGAGCAAGAACGTGCGGAAGCACTAGCCAATGCTGAAAAGTAGTAGAATTTCGTAGATGAAAAGGAGATACCGAAAAGAATAGTCGGCATCTCCTTTCGTCTTTTTGACAAAGGAGGATGGCGCGATGTTGCAGTATATAGGAAAACGACTCTTACAATCCGTTTTAACCCTTTTTATTATCATCACCATTGTCTTTTCATTATTACGGCTAATGCCAGAGGAAGGCTATTTAGGAGCGGCAGCCGATAAAATGTCACCTGCTCAGCAGGAAATTTACTTAACAAATCTAGGCTTGCGAGACCCAATGCTCGTCCAACTGGGGAATTTTTACAAGAATTTAATGCAGGGGGATTTGGGCAAATCAGTGACTTATCGTACCGATGTCCCAGTAGTGACGATTATTGCAGATAAAATCACGTATTCTCTGCTCTTTGGTTTAGGAGCCGTCGCTTTATCACTCCTGATTGGTGTGCCGTTAGGAATAATGATGGCCTATCGTAAGGGACGTTGGTTGGATCGACTTGGGACAGGCTACATCGTATTTGTTGTTGCAGTCCCAGCAGCCGTTTATTACTTAGTTATTCAAATGTATATTACAGAACTCTTTCAATTACCGATGCTGTTTGATGAATACAGGCCGGTTACTTGGATTCTTCCACTAACGTCAATGGCATTGGCTCCAACTGCCTCCTACGCGATGTGGATGCGACGCTATATGGTGGATGAACTGAACAAGGACTATATTAAGCTAGCTAGGGCAAAGGGCGTAAAGGAGCGGACATTGATGTTCAAGCATGTATTACGTAATGCCTTTATTCCCATGGCACAATATTTACCTGCAACGATTCTGTTTACGATAACAGGCTCGATCTATATAGAGTCGTTGTATTCCATTCCGGGGATGGGGGGCTTACTTGTGGATGCTATTCAGCGACAGGATAATACGATTGTGCAAGGCCTAGTGTTAGTGTTCTCTTCCCTGGGTATCATTGGTCTTGTTTTGGGGGATATTGCCATGGCACTTGTCGACCCTCGTATTAAATTAGGCAAGGGAGGGGGTGTGCGTTAATGGGGATGTATACAGATGAAATCAATAATATTTCAAATAAATCGCGTGAAACCTTGTTTGAATTTGCTGAAGTAGATGCAAGGCAGGCGGAGGAAACGGGCTATTCAAATTATTCTTATTGGCGGTCTACATGGCAATCCTTTTTGAAAAATCGACTGGCCGTTTTTTTATTAGTTGGGGTGATCATCATTGTTGGCTTTACGATTCTACAACCCTATTTACCAGCGCAAAAATCACCAACTGAAATTTACTTGGATGAACAAACGGGGATGCAGGCACGTAATATGGTACCTAATGCAGAATTTTGGTTTGGTACGAATTCAATTGGTCAGGATTTATGGTCTCGTATTTGGGCAGGCACACGGACATCCCTCTTTATCGGCTGTGTTGTAGCTTTAGTGGAGGCAGTTGTGGGGATTACAATCGGTACGCTGTGGGGCTTTTCAAGGAAATTAGAAGCGCCTATAACACAGCTTTATAATGTTGTCGATAATATCCCCACGACCATTGTGCTCATTTTAATGTCCTATATCTTACGGCCAAGTATTTCAACAATTATTATTGCTATGTGTATTACGGGGTGGGTGGAAATGGCGAGGTTTATCCGCAATCAAATTGTTATTTTGCGTGACCGCGAATACAATCTAGCCTCAAAGTGCTTAGGCACACCTGATTATCGTATTATCCTAAAAAATCTATTACCTTATTTAATTTCTGTCATTATGCTACGCATGAGCTTAGCGATACCCTTTGCAATTGGGGCCGAAGTCTTTTTAACGTATATCGGCTTAGGGCTTCCGATCAGTGAGCCATCCTTAGGAAATTTAATTAATGAAGGACGTGTCCTTATGATGTCACCAGATCTACGTTATCAGCTTATTTTCCCAAGTATTGTACTAAGCGTTATTACGATCGCATTTTATATTATTGGTAATTCCTTTGCAGATGCAGCAGATCCGAAAAACCATGTATAAGGAGAGGAAGCGAGTGACATTGAAAAAATCACGCATATTAGGCATTCAAAATTTAGTGATTCAGTTTACGCTACGTGGTCGAGTTTTAACAGCGATTCGCGATATTTCACTCGACCTCTACAAGGGAGAAAGTTTAGCCATTGTGGGCGAATCAGGTTCGGGTAAATCCGTGCTGATGAAATCCATTATGGGCTTGCTTGATAAAAATGGTCGCATTAAGCAGGGACAAATTATTTACAATGCACAGGATTTAGGCAAGTTCACAACAGAGCAAGAATGGCTAGGGATTCGTGGCAAGGAAATAGCGATGGTGACACAGGATCCGATGACATCGTTAAACCCGCTCAAAACCATTGGAAAGCAAATTGAAGAATGTGTGGTTATGCATCAGGGCTTAAGAGGCAAGGAAGCCTATGCGGAAACACTAAAGCTGTTAACAGATGTCGGCATTACCGATGTGCAAAAGCGCTATAAGCAATACCCACATGAATTTTCAGGAGGGATGCGCCAACGCATCGTTATTGCGATTGCTATTGCCTGTAAGCCGAATATTTTAATATGTGATGAGCCAACGACAGCTTTGGATGTAACCATTCAGGCACAAATTTTACAGCTCTTAAAAAGTCTTCAGCAAAAATACGACTTAACAATCGTCTATATTACGCATGATTTAGGTGTAGTCGCAAAAGTGGCTGACCGTATTGCCGTAATGTACGCGGGCGATGTCATCGAGGTTGGGGAAACACATGAAATTTTCTTTCATAGCAGGCATCCTTATACGTGGGCGCTGATTTCCTCCTTACCACAGCTTGGCTCAAAGGGAGAACAATTGTATTCCATTAAGGGCACGCCTCCTAATCTATTTCAAGAAATCAAAGGTGATGGTTTTGCGCCACGCAATCCATATGCACTAAAAATTGACTTTATCGAGCGACCTCCTTTTTTTCAGGTCAGTGATACTCATTATGCGCGAACATGGTTGTTAGATCCACTGGCGCCAAAGGTAGAGCCTCCAGCAGCCTTACAAGCATTTTTTGCAGAGGGGAGGCAGTATGCGAATGACTGATAAAGAGGTGCTCGTAGAAGTAAAAAATTTATCTGTTGTTTTTGGCAAAGGAAAAAATAAGTTTACAGCCATTGATGATGTCAGCTTTCAAATTTTTAAAGGCGAAACATTTGGCATTGTAGGTGAATCAGGCTCAGGGAAGACAACGATTGGTCGAGCGATTATGCGCATCAATGAGGTCACAGAGGGACAAATTTTGTACCATGGCAAAAGTATTCAGGGGAAAATACCTAAAGATTGGGATAGAGAAATTACGCAAAAAATCCAAATGATATTCCAGGACCCTATGGCATCTTTAAATGAACGAGCAAAAGTAGATTATATTGTCTCAGAGGGCTTATACCCTTCGAAAAAATATAAAGATGAGGCAGATCGACAACAAAAGGTGCGCGATGCGTTATTGAACGTTGGGCTACTTCCAGAGTTCTCAAGCCGCTTTCCGCATGAGTTTTCAGGAGGTCAACGCCAACGTATTGGTATTGCTCGGGCTTTAGTGATGGAGCCTGAATTTATTATTGCAGATGAGCCAATATCTGCCTTGGACGTGTCCATTCGAGCGCAAGTATTAAATTTATTAGCAAGCCTTCAACAGCAAAATCATTTAACGTTTTTATTTATTGCCCATGATTTATCGATTGTCCGTTTTATTACGGATCGTACGGCGGTCATTTATAAGGGGAAAATTGTGGAGCTAGCGGAAACAGAAAAGCTTTTTGCTCATCCGCTGCATCCTTACACAAGGGCTTTGTTATCAGCAGTACCAGAGCCAAATCCCTATAAGGAGCGGGAGAAAGTTGTAGAAGTGTATGATCCGTCACAGCATCGTTATGATGAGAACCCCCCCTCATTTGTTGAAATAGAGGAAGGTCATTTTATTTTAGCTAATGAAGAGGAACTTGCAGAGTATCGTACTTCACTGAAAAGGGAGGAAAAGATATGATTTGTCCAAAGGCATTGAAAAAGGGTGACACAATTGGTCTTATTAGTGCTTCTGGAGCAACGCCACCTGAAAAGCTGCAACCTGCTATTGCTAGTATCGAAAAGCTAGGGCTCAAAGTAGTCGTTGGGGAGACCTGTCACGCAAGACATGGCTATTTAGCAGGCACAGATGATTTACGGGTAGCAGATGTTCATCGTATGTTTGGTGATCCAATGATTGATGGCATTTTTTGTATACGTGGGGGTTATGGTGCGACGAAAATTCTAGCCCAATTAGACTTTGATTTGATAAGTGCCAATCCAAAAGTATTTGCTGGCTATAGTGATGTGACCGCTCTACATATAGCTTTTAATCAGCTATGTGGCTTTGTAACCTATCATACGCCGATGCCATCCACAGAATTTATTAGACAGGAGATGGATGACTATACTTGGCAGTCGTTCATTCAGCTGATTATGGAGAATGAAAGAAAGGCGTACTACTTAAAAAATCCTTCTCACCAGCCTATGTCCACACTGGTTCCTGGGAGCGCTTCAGGTCAACTCATCGGTGGCAACTTAACATTAGTGACAGCTTCACTAGGCACACCCTATGAAATTGATACACGAGGTAAGATTCTGTTTTTAGAAGATATCGATGAAACGGAGCAACGGGTGGATCGTATGCTGACACAATTAAAACTGGCAGGAAAGCTAGATGATGTGGCAGGCATTTTATTGGGCGCTTGGACAAATTGCGAACCTGAAAATCCCGAGCAGCCAGCACACAGCTTATCATTACAAACTATTTTTCAAGAAATTCTAATGCCTTTAGGGAAGCCTATTATTGCTGATTTGGCATGTGGTCATTGTTTACCAACGATGTCGCTTCCTTTAGGAAGAACCATCAAGATGGATGCGGACAATCAGCGTATCCATGTAGTTGGATAGGTGGTCTATGGAGCAGAGAATTACGACACTTATTCAAGAATCGCCCTACAAGGTACATTTGTTTATTAAAAATTTAACAACGAATCAGTTACTCATTGGTCATCAGCTAGAGGCTTCATTTTCAAGTGCTAGTTTAATCAAAGTGCCGATTCTGTTAGCCTTGCTCTCACATATAGAGAAAAACAAATTATCACTTGATTCTAAGCTTATGATTTCACCAGCTGATTGGGTGGATTTTAGTGTGATTAGTGAACAAAGGCTTACACAAAGCACTTTCTATGATCTGCTAGTGTGGATGATTATTACAAGCGATAATACAGCCACGAACGTCTTAATCAATGTAGTTGGCATGGCATATTTGAATGCCTATTTTCAGCATATCGGTTTACAGGATACATTGCTACAGCGAAAAATGATGGATGTGGATCGGCTAGCAAAGGGCGTAGATAATCGCACATCAGCAAGGGATATGGCGCATCTTTATACACGTATCTATCAGCAAGAGCTTTTATCGCCTCCTTACAATAAGCTAGTCATTGATATTTTAAGCCGTCAGCGTGTACATGACTCCCTAAAGCGTTATCTAATAGATGATGTGAGGCTGGCACATAAAACAGGCGGACTGGATACCATCGATCATGATGTAGGGATATTTTACACGAATGCAGTCGATTATAGTATGGGTGTTTTTATAACAAATGTAACGGACAATGATCAGGCGCGCCAACTCATTGGTCGTCTATCGAAAGTTGTCTATGACCAGCTAGTGAAGCGGAAGGGGGAGAAGGATGAAGGCTATCGTTACAGCCATGATTGCTAGCCTGCATGCCATGCCAGATAAAGCTTCTGAATTAGTCGATGAAGTGCTTTATGGGATGACCGTCGAGATCATCAGGGATGTCAATGACGCATGGGTTTCTATTCGAACGGCCTATCGTTACGAGGGGTATTGTCAGAAGGCAGATTTACTACAAGAGGAGGCTCTTGCGTCTACATGGCAACAAGAGGCACAGTATGTAATCTGTCAAAGCTTTGCAGATGTTTTGCAGCAGCCACGTATTCAAAGTACAAAGCTGCTAACGCTTGTTAGAGGCTCTTCCATTCGTGTCATGTCAGACGATGCAGTACCTGAAGAATGGTCAGCCGTACAGCTAGTGGCAGGGCAAATAGGGTACGTTCGAACAAAATGGCTACAGCCTAAAATAATAGTACAGTCATTATCAGAGAAGCAGTTCCGAGAAAATGTGGTGGACACAGCGCTTAGCTATTTAACGGCTCCTTATCGATGGGGTGGCAAATCGCCAGTAGGTATTGATTGCTCTGGTCTATGTTCGATGGCCTATATGTTAAACGGTGTCTATATTTATCGTGATGCCCGAATAGTAGAGGGCTTCCCTATCGTTAACATAGACCAAGACCAAATGCAGATGGGTGATTTAATCTATTTTCCAGGCCATATTGCTTTATACATGGGCGATGATTTGTATGTCCATTCATCGTTAGGTGGGAATGAAGTAACGATTAATAGTTTAGATGCCAAACATCCCCTCTATCGACAGGATTTAGCCACGACCATACTAGCAGTAGGTACTTTATATAACTCACAGAAGGACTAGTTAAGCTTTTTTAAAGGTCAGTCCCATTTTGAGGATGATAAATGTACTGAGATGGACCAGTACTAACACGATGAACTGCCATAGCCCAATTAAAAATGTACTCATGCATAAATCAAAGACTGCTTCACCTGGAGGCATATCTGGATAGGGCTCTAGTTGCCCGTAATGCCACACAAAATAACAGGCTATAGAAGTGGCTTGTCCGGCATAGATAAAGGTCCAATGGATAGAAGCTGCTACTCTTTGCCAACTACAACATAGTAAGAGGTTCGATAAAATAGTAAGAGTGGGCAAAATAATAAGATAAAAGGAACCCTCTGCTATTTTTGTTACGAAATATAGGTTGTAGCTAAGCTGAATCAATGGCAATAGCACAAGGTTAACGGCGAGAAAACTGAGCAATTGTGTACGCTTCACTGTGTTCCTATCCTTTCCGTATTTTTACACTAAGACGTTTTGACAAACGAATTAGTTTCATGAGAAAAAACGTCCATACTCTTAGATGAGTCATGGACGTTTTGTGTTAATAATGATAAATATTGAGTTGCTGGCCTGCTTCAAGTCGTTCTGTTCGAAGTTGATTCCATTGCTTAAGTGATGTCACTTTCACATTATAGGCTTCGGCAATCTTCATAAGTGAATCGCCATCAGCCACCGTGATGGTTTTCTTATCTTTTACAGGACTATCATATTGTTGAAGGTCATATTTTGCGATCAATGTATTTAATTTTTCATTGTAAGCCGAATCAGTTGCATAGGAGCCTGTTAAAAACTTGGTCGCATCTGTATAGGTAGTTGTGTTGCTTTTGAAAACGCCTGCGTAAAAATCTTTATTCCATGAAACGCCATTACGCATTAATTTTACATAATCCTGCATGGATGCTTCATAGGAAGGGTATTTGCGGAAGTCAGCCATGATGGTAGAAAGGTTGCCTGACCCATCATCCTCTGTGGTTTCGAGTGTGACGGAATTATTTTGGTAGCTACCTTTCATTCCAAAAAGATTATAATTAGGGGCAGAGCCAAGTCCACTTTGCCCATGCTCACTTTCTAGAATCGCCTGGGCTATCATCACGGATGCATATAAGTCATTGTCAGCACCAAGATCTCGTGCGGTCTCTGCAATCTCACCGATAAACTCTTCCACACTTGGACGATCATCAATAACCACAGACTCTTCTCTTTCAGTCGTATTAAATAACTGTGTCACCATATAAAACGAAATACAAATAACGACAACGGCAATCATAAGTCCTTTAAAAAAGTTTAGCACGTATTTCATTGTAGCTGGATGTTGGTCGTGACCACATCTCCCTCCCTTCTATTAAAAGTTTAGCTATCTCTCATTATTACAGAGAGTGAAAGAGATGTATAGTTGAATAGACTTCATCATTCATAGAACGTTTCTTGCCTTAATTAGTTCCTAAATCTATCTTAAAATTCTGAGACATAAATTGTTTGAATCTCTCAAAATATCGCTCGGACGCTTCCCATTGAATCGTGTTTAAATAAGATAGCTCTTGTCGACCAAAAACGTTAGGAGGCTGATAGTGGCGAGCAACATAGGATTGATTTTCGAGCGTATAAAAATAATACGCTTCATCAGGCGTCATAATTTCAATGCGAGCATGTATCCTATCGCCTTCATCATCCAAATAGGTTTGACGGAAGCTATAGCATTTGGAACCATCCCACAATCCATCATGTTCATCGTCTAAATCCAGAATCGCAGGATGCTGAAGAATTTGTTGTACATCTCGCACCTCGATACTGTGCAAGTAAAGTTCTGCTACATTGATGCAGGTTAACAACATCAGCCAGTGCTGTTGTAAATCCACTAAATCCTCCTGGGAAGATGCTGTAATATCCCACCATTCAGCTTCTTCATCTAGTGCTTTTGTCAAGAGAGAGACGGATTGATCCTCATTAAGCCAAATAAAATAATGACACTGCGAGGTCAATATATAAATACTATCATTGCGTACATCTCCATCAGCATTGGTATGTGCGCGTTGGATCATAAAATAAACATCCTGTTCCGTCAAATCGAAAGAAGGTTTGTCAGGTGTCATCAGAATACACGAAGTCAGTTTCAGTATGTTTTCCGCATTGATCGAATGGTGCGTGAAATAAATAGGAGCTGCTATTGTCCTTTGAGGAACGCTTGTAAATTGAGTGAGTGCAGAACGCCCTTGTTTTAGAATTTCCACGAGTGAAGTGAAGGAAAAGCCGATGTCATCCTCATCCTCAGGTAAAAATATCTCGTCTACTAATACATCTTCAATACGGATAGGGAGCTCCTGAAAAACGCCATCTCCGTGCCATATATTTACGATACAAGGAATCGACTTCTGACCCTTTACGTTGATGCGATACTCATCATCCTGAACCAATATTGCTGCCTGAAGATTGCCATTAACGATCGTTTCGCCATGGTTGTAGGAGCCACATAATATATTCTCGACTGTCAGATGCCCGTGCACATAGATTTCCTGACCACCTACAGCTATATTTTTAGCGAGTACATTGCCCATCACTATCAGTCCAATTGCCCCATCTGTCTCTAAATTATAGAGGGTGTCTACGGTTAGATGACCATTGATGAAAATGAGAATGGTCTTGTCCTGTTGTGGGAATGGCATATCCCAGTCCAAATCAAGAGAGGGAAGTGTTAAATCCCCCTCATAGTACGCTACTAGATCATCTTCACTAAAATCCTTGTAAAACTTTGCCCACCAAGAGTCTGCTGGAAACCTTTTTGCTAGTTGTGAAATCGCCAAAAACTGAAAGCCATTATGCATAGGTCACGACCTCTCTACTACAATTTTTATTATTTTCTCACAGCTAGTAATTGGCAGTCAATTTCATAGAATGGTAGAGACAAGAATAATTTCATAGAAAATGGTATTATTAACCTTTAAAACAATAAGTTGAAAGGGCGTTTTGATTGAATACGATTTTTAATGTGACACAAAAACAACTATATGATTTTCTACTGAATGTAGCGACAATAAGACCAGTTTTTATTTGGGGAGCACCTGGCATTGGGAAGTCAGCGATTGTTGAAAACTTTGCTAGTGAATTAGGGCTACATTGTGTATCGTTATTGGGCAGTCAGCTAGCACCTGAGGATATTATTGGTGTTCCGCAGATTAAGGATGGCTACAGTGTTTTTTGTCCACCCAAAATGATTGCACGCGATGAACCTTATTGCCTTTTTTTAGATGAATTAAATGCTTGCTCACAGGAAGTACAAAAAGCGTTTTATAGTCTTATTCATGAACGCAGGATTGGAGAGTTTACATTGCCAGAGGGTACGATTGTTATTGGTGCAGGAAATCGGGCTCAGGATAACGCGATTGTTAAGCCGATGTCCTCCGCATTAATCAATCGGATGGTCCATGTTCAGCTTAGGGCATCGCACAAAGATTGGCTTGAATGGGCCTATACACATGAAATACATCCATATGTGATTGAGTATATTCAAATGCGTCCCGATCATTTATGGAGCGAACCTCCGAAAACAGAAGAACCCTTCTCCACGCCTCGTTCATGGCATATGTTAAGTGATTGTTTGTATGCATATGGCAATAGCTTACAAGAACAAACAATTGATCTATTAGCAAGTAGCTGCCTATCCGCGCATACTGCCAGTCAATTTAAAGCCTTTATCAAGCAAGTGCAGAGTAAATATGATCTTGCTAAAATTATTCATGGAGAATTACGTTGGCCCGATCAACCTGATGAAAGAGATTTGCTTTATTTCATGGCACAATCCTTCCGAGCTCAGTTACTGAAGGAGCTTCCGAACGAGCATACGACATTGAAGGGCAATCAACGGCAATTAGCCTTTCGAGCCAAAGACTTGATCAAGGACCTATCATCCATTAGCTTAGAAATTGCACAGATGGTTGTATCAGAGCAAAAGGGTGAAGCATTACCTGCCTGGTTTATGCTGGAGGTTATCCGAGATTTACCTCGTTTAGTAGCCAAAAAGGAAGGGTAGCTTATGGCCAAAAAGAAGAAAGCATCACAACAGGAGCATAAAAATGAGAAAGCTATCGCACGTGGGCATGACATTGTCTGTACACATCCCCTTTTCGAGGCGTTGTGTCATGCTGTTTACATGCAGTACGAAAGTATGCCTCAAAAGGATTGGGCTTACGTTACAAGCGCAGGTGTTATTTATGTGAATCAGGATAAAAAAGGTCAGCCAAATGAATGGGCATATGTGATAGCGCATTGCTTGTTACACCTTGGCTTACATCATCATCAACCAAAAGAGCAGCAGGAGCTGTGGAATATTGCCTGTGACTGCTATATAACAAAATTTTTAGCAGAGCTAAAATTTGGTCAAGCACCAAAGGAAATGAGTAATCCTCTTTTTGAGGCCATTAGCTCTGAGGAAAAATTATATGAAAGATTATTACGGGAAGGTGTACCAGATGATTTGAAAGGCTATAGTACAATGCCAGGCCAAGTGGACTTTGTGATTTCACAAAATCAAACAGGCTATCTTTATCGAGGGAACAGTGATTTCGCTGCATTATTTGCAGAAGGTTTATCGAAAGCCGTGCAAAGTGCCATTCGAGTAGCGGGTGGGGTAGAAAACACATTGGGAGGCACAACGAGGGTAACACAAGCACAACGCGCAAAGGCTTGGTTTATGAGCTCCTATCCCTTATTTGGTGCTTTGGCAGCAGATTTTACAATAATTGAAGACCCACTTATTTGTACAAGAATGGATATCTCGGTCGCAGCCATTGCAGTGGAAACAAAGGAGATTTATTTGAATACGGCTGTGGGAATGACCGATGAGGAAATGCGATTTCTAATGGCACACGAATTGCTGCATGCGGGTTTAAGCCATGCTACCCGCAGACAAGGGCGTGATCCCTACTTATGGAATGTTGCTTGTGATTATGTTATCAATGGCTGGCTCATCGATATGCAAATCGGCGAGATGCCAGCATTTGGCGGGCTATATGATCCAGCATTAAAAGGATTTTCAGCAGAATCTATTTATAATCGTATTGTTACAGATATTAGGATGTATCGCAAATTAAGAACCTTTCGAGGGCAGGGCATAGGCGATATGATCGAAACGAATCCACCAGATTTTTGGGAAGGCAAGGTAGGGGTGGATTTAGATGCTTTTTATAGAAGGGCATTGAGTCAAGGGTTAAGCTATCATTTGACCCAAGAGAGAGGATATCTGCCACAAGGGCTCATTGAGGAAATTCGTAGCCTAGCACAGCCTCCTATTGCCTGGGATGTGGCATTAGCCAAATGGTTTGATCGGATGTTTCAACCGATAGAGAAAGTTAGAACATATACCCGCCCCAGTAGAAGGCAAGCATCGACACCTGATATAGCTAGACCAAGATGGATTCATCAAAGCGGTGAGGAAGATGGACGAACTTTCGCAGTCCTTATTGATACATCAGGCTCCATGGACCGTCTCTTACTAGGAAAAGCACTCGGCACAATAGCGAGCTATAGCATCGCTAGAGATGTCCCCTTTGTTCGCGTTATATTTTGTGATGCTGTTGCCTATGATGCGGGCTATCTAGCACCTGAAGAACTATTAACGAAAGTGAAAGTAAGAGGTAGAGGAGGCACAGTGTTACAGCCTGGTATACAGCTACTTGAAGCAGCACAGGATTTTCCCAAGGATGGTCCTATTCTGATTATTACAGATGGACAATGTGATCGTTTAGCCATTAAAAGACAGCATGCCTTCGTACTACCACAGGGGGCCAAGCTACCGTTTGTGCCTAAAGGCGAAGTATTTAGAATGAAATAGTTTCATCTATCTACAAATGTTTGAAATAATTTTTGTTGGTGAAATATTAAAAGTGAACGCATTTCATGAGCACATTTTAAAGGAGATGACAGATGATTACATTTGACAATGTCTCAAAACAATATGATAACAACCAAATAGCTGTCAAAGCGCTAAATGTAGAAATTAAAAAGGGTGAATTCTTTGTTATTATTGGCCCTAGTGGATGTGGCAAAACTACTTTGTTGAAGATGATTAATCGATTAATCCCCCTAACAGCAGGCACCATCTGGATCAATGATAAAAGGATTAGCGATTATAATATCCATGAGCTACGTTGGAGTATTGGCTATGTACTACAGCAAATCGCCCTATTTCCGCATATGACAATAGAGGAAAATATTGCGGTTGTACCAGAACTGAAGAAATGGAGTAAAACGAAAATCCATCAACGTGTAGACGAACTATTAGCGTTGGTGGGGCTGGAGCCAGCGAAATATCGTCAGCGGAAGCCAAAGGAGCTGTCAGGAGGCGAACAGCAAAGGGTTGGCGTTGTTCGTGCCTTGGCAGCTGACCCAGAAATTATTTTAATGGATGAGCCATTTAGTGCGCTAGACCCTATTAGTCGCTCCAAACTACAGGATGATCTACTAGAGATGCAGCGTACCATCCAGAAAACCATTGTATTTGTATCACATGATATGCAGGAAGCACTGAAATTAGGAGATCGTCTCTGTATTATGAAAGATGGTGAAATTGTTCAGATAGGCACTCCACAACAATTGCTACAAAATCCGGTAAATGATTTTGTCCAACAGTTTATTGGAGGTAAGCAGACGGATCAATTGTTTACGATCCATGATGTGATACAGCCAATCACAGTGACAAACGACTTTGGGCATGCTATTCCTGTTGATGCCCCATTTCCGATGATTCTTGAAAAATTAGCCGAGCATGACTTGTTAGGTGTCGAAGAGAATGGCAAACTCATAGGTATGGTGACAAGAGCTTCCACGCTTCGTTATTTAGCAGCGGATTCTAAGAAAAGAGGGCATGGGCATGGTGGCTAATGTGATAGATGTATTTCAGGAACGGAAGGCACAGCTGCTGGCTGCATTACTAGAGCATATCCAAATCTCTTTTATTGCGCTATTTTTTGCTGTCCTCATCGCTATTCCCCTAGGTATCTATTTAACCAATAAAAAGAAAATAGCCGAGAGTATTATTGGAATTAGTGCTGTGCTGCAAACGATTCCTTCCTTAGCGTTGCTCGGCTTATTAATTCCTTTATTCGGTATTGGGAAAGTTCCCGCAATTATTGCGTTAGTTGTCTATGCGCTGTTGCCTATTCTACGAAACACCTATACGGGCATCAATGAGGTTGACCCATCACTGAAAGAAGCGGCATTAGCTATGGGAATGAATCGATCAAAGCGTTTAGTAAAGGTAGAGCTACCACTTGCTATGCCTGTTATGATGGCTGGTATTCGCACAGCAATGGTGCTGATTGTGGGGACAGCAACATTAGCCGCTTTAATTGGTGCAGGAGGCTTAGGAGATATTATATTACTTGGGATTGACCGAAATAATACGGCACTCATTCTTATAGGAGCCATTCCCGCCGCTATTTTAGCCCTGATTTTTGATGTGGCGCTTAAAAAATTAGAATCTCTGTCCTTTAAAAAAACCATAACGACATTAAGTCTCATTAGTTTAGTGGCACTGGTAATGATTTTTTTCCCGCTTCTAAGCAGTAAACAGCAAGATGAAATTGTCATTGCAGGAAAGCTTGGTGCGGAGCCTGAGATTCTCATTAATATGTATAAATTATTAATTGAGCAGGAGACCGATTTAACGGTGACATTAAAGCCAGGGCTTGGTAAAACTTCATTTGTATTCAATGCATTGAAATCGGGCAGCATTGATATTTATCCTGAATTTACAGGCACCGCCATTTCGGAGTTTTTAAAGGAAGAAGCCATTAATAATAACCAAGAGGATGTCTATCTTCAGGCAAAAGAGGGGATGCAGAAGCAATTCGATATGGTCATGCTGAGTCCTATGAGCTATAACAATACGTATGCACTCGCTGTATCAGAGGAGCTGGCTGAGAGCTATCAACTGCAAAAAATCTCTGACCTCAAACCAATAGAGCAGAAGGTGAAAGCAGGCTTTACATTAGAATTTAATGACCGTGAGGATGGCTATGTGGGCATACAAAAACGCTATGGGATAGCCTTTACGACACTTGCAACGATGGAGCCCAAGCTTCGCTATCAGGCAATACAATCAGGTGATATTAATTTGCTTGATGCTTATTCAACGGATAGTGAAATTCGTCAATACAAGCTACGTGTATTGGAGGATGATCAAGCATTATTCCCACCATACCAGGGAGCGCCTTTACTAAGGAAAGAAACGCTGACTGACTATCCAGAGATTGGAGAAGCGTTAAATCAACTAGCTGATCACATTACAGATGATGAAATGCGAGAAATGAATTATCAGGTGAATGTAGAAGGAAAGCTTGCAGCAGAAGTAGCAAAAGAATATTTAGTAAAAATAGGATTACTAAAATAAACCCTCTAAACTTTAGAGGGTTTATTTTTATCAATAATTTATTAATGATAAACATTAAGAAATTATTGATAGAGATAAAAGGGGATGTATAATAGAGAGAAGGGAGGGAGAGGTTGATAATGGGGCAAACAATTCAAAGTAAAGAATTTCGATGGATGACAAAGGGGCTTCGTACCGCTTTTACCATCATCATGGTGATGATGATTTTTGCCTTGACGATGCTCGCGATTTTTATGGTGGGAGCAATGGTGGTATCAGAGCAACAAGTGAATCATTTATTAACAAAGGGCAGTGTGACCGCTGCCGTTCAGTTAGAGGGATTGGAAATGAAGCTGGCAGACCATGTGACAAGGGACATTCACTATTCAAAAAAAGATGTCATGACCTTTCTATTTATTGCTACAATATACATAGCTATTTTATTAATGATTATTGTACAAGTAAGGAATATTTTAAGTAATTTATCAAAAGGTATTGTATTTTCACTCGCTAATAGTAAAAAAATGGAGAGAATTGCCTACTGTGTGATTGTATTGAGCTTGACAGTGAATGCATTTCGTACATATACCGTCTATCTGATTATGCAACAATTTCAATTGGAGTCCCGATTTGTAGAGACGGGTTTGATCAAGGGGATTAGCTATCATTTTACAGGCATTCACTGGACTCTTTTACTATGTGGTGTGGTGATTTGGATCTTTGCACGTATTTTCCGATACGGTGCATTCCTTCAGGATGAATATGATGCAACAGCTTAGGAAGTGAAAACATGACCATAATTATTCGATTAGATCGTATGCTAGCGGATCGTAAAATGCAGCTGAGTGAACTTGCAGAGAGGGTGGATGTATCGATTGTCAATCTCTCTAATTTAAAAACAGGCAAGGTAAGAGCCGTACGTTTTTCTACATTAAATGCCATTTGTAAAGCTTTGGGCTGCCAGCCAGGAGACATATTGGAATATGTAGAGGAAGAAGATGACATCTAGAAGCAAAGCAGAAAGGATTTTTTGAATGACGGCTTTTAGTTTTTTAATTCTCGCTATCATAGCAGAGGTTTTTGCCAGTTCCATGCTCAAACGTACTGAGGGCTTCACACGAATAGGACCATCAATCGGCGTAGTAGTAGGCTATGGAGCGGCGTTTTATTGTTTAGCCTTAACATTAAAAGTGATTCCTATTGGCACAGCCTATGCAATTTGGGCAGGTTTAGGGACAGCGTTAACTGCTATTGTGGGGGTTGTCCTTTATAAGGAACGATTTAATCGCAAGAAGATATTAGGGATTCTATGCATTATCTTGGGTGTCGTGGTACTCAATCTTGCTGGTGGTCATTAGGAGGCTGAACAAGATGAAAGGCTATTTATTTTTAACACTATCGATTATAAGCGAGGTCTTTGCAACAACCATGTTGAAGTTCTCAGACGGCTTTACTGTCCTCGTTCCATCCTTGGCGGTAGCAATTGGCTATGGTATGTCGTTTTATAGCCTATCCCTCTGCTTAAAAACCATGCCATTAAGCTTGGCCTACGCTATCTGGTCAGGTGTCGGCACAGCCTTAACCGTTCTGGTAGGCATTGTCATTTGGCACGATATTTTTACTGTTTATTCTGCGATCGGTATTGCCCTCATTATTGGAGGCGTTATATTGTTGAATCAGGGGAATAAAGGTGAAGAAGTGGTGGATAGGATAGGCGGATAGAAATGCGAAAGTAGCGGATAGCGGGTCTAAATTGATGCATAGGATTAGGAAATCGACGGATAGCAGGCCAAAACCTGGGCTTGGTTCAGCGCAAAACAATAGAATGGAGAGAATTTGATGATAAAAGCTCTAATTTTTGATTTTGACGGTACTATCATTGATACGGAAACAGCATGGTATAACGTTTTTAAGGATGCCTATGCACAATATGGTATTGAATTATCGTTAGCAACCTATGCTAAGTGCCTTGGGACCAATCTTCTAACTTTTAATCCCTATACATATCTTGTTACACATCATCACATACAACTGGATGTGGAGGCTTTTCAAACATCTATTCAGCACCGCCATGCACAATGGATGGAAACGGAAACGCTAAGACCTGGTATTTTAACATTGCTACAGCAGGCAAAGGAAGCGGGTTTGAAGATTGGACTTGCTAGTAGCTCCAGTCGTCAGTGGATTGATTTGTATGTGGATCGGCTGGGTATCCGACAATACTTTGATTGCTTCTGTAGTGCTGACACGGTGACAAATGTTAAGCCTGATCCAGAGCTTTACTTGCAGGCGCTTGAACAATTAGGAGTAGAGGCTGATGAGGCCGTGGCAATTGAGGATTCACCGAATGGCGCACAAGCCGCTGTAGCAGCGGGGCTTTATACAGTGGTCATTCCGAACGAGATTACCAAGCAATTACCATTCAATACAAAACACCATACCGTAACTGCATTAGAACAATATACAATACATGATCTCCTCGCATGTTTTGCAACGTAAACTTTTGCAAAAACCTCCCCCTCATTGGTGGAGGTTTTTTTAGTTTCTTTAGGAAGAAGTCGCCATATTTTTTGTCGCAACATATGATAACGAGAGGGCAACTTACACGGATCAAATCGCATAGTCAAACTAAGAGAGGGGGCTACGAATTGAATAGTGATAAGAAAAGAAATCACTTTTTATGTGAAGCTTTAAGTGATTTAAAGGATCTTCAGGATATTATGATGAATTTTCATTCTAAATATTTTGGTCAGCTACTTATTAAAATTGTCGGGAGTGATACGATTCCATTTTTTTTAATTACACATAGTGGTGCTCATTTAAGCTTATTGGATACAGTGAAACAATTTGAGACAGAGTTTTTCCGTATTGAGGCTGTTGATAGAGAGCGTTGCCGTGGCACAGTATCATTGTTGCGTGCTTTTGATTATGAAGGAAACGATACAAATTCGATTGCAGATGTGGTGAGGTTAGAAAAAACAAGTACAAAGAAATCTATTGAACTCAGTGGTATATCGGCCATTCAGCTCTTAAAGCCAGATATGTTGAAGGGGAAATTTATCATAGAGCCGAAATGGTAGTGCCATATTAAACTACTAAAGCTAGAGCATCTGTCTATATGCAAGGGATACAAAGTGAATGTAATAGAGAGAGAATCTAATGAAAGGAAGTTTAGCTATGACGATTATTGGTATGCTGCATCATCGACTTGATCCAACAACAGTGCTCAAGTCCTATGCCTTTGCAGCAGTTGCGAAAGCTGAAGGCGCAACATTTTTCTATTTCACACCTAAAAGTGTGGATTTTGCCAAACGTTCTATTCGAGCAAAGGTCTATGAGAATGGACAATGGCAAGAAAAAACAATGCCCTTTCCTGATGTTATCTATAATGCAGGAAGCCCTGAGAAATTATCTGTCTCCAAGGAGATTATTGACCGTTTAAAAGAGGAGATTCCATTTACAACCCATTCAATCGGGAACAAATGGAATGTGATGAAACGATTAAAGGAAGCGAAGGAATTTGAACAGTATTTGATTCCCTCTGAAATTGTAAAGGATGCCGATTTATTTCATAAGTTCGTTAATTATTATAAACGAGTTGTGTTTAAGCCAATTGATGGACGAAAAGGAAAGGGTATTTATTTTATAACGAAGGCTGGAGCCAAATATTTTGAGGTGCGAAAGGATAGCACCACGACAACCTATACAAAGCCACAATTGGATTCATTGATAAAGGAGCAACTTGCGTCTGGCACCTTTATTATGCAGCCGTATATTCAATCTGTTACAAAATCTGGTCAGGTCTATGATTTCCGCCTGCATGTTCAAAAAAATGGAGAAGGTAAATGGGTAGTGACAACGGTGTACCCACGCATTGCACCGAATGGCTCCATCATACCGAATATTAATAATGGTGGTTATACCAATTATTTAGATCCTTTTTTGGAGCAGGAGTTTAAGGATGAGGCCTATAATATTCGGCGAATGCTTGAGCATTTTTCACTAGCGCTGGCCCATCATCTGGATGAAATTCAAATGGCGAAATTTGGGGAGGTTATTGATGAAATTGGCATTGATGTGGGCTTAGATCAACATCAAAAAATTTGGATGTATGAGGTCAATTGGCGCCCAGGCTGTCCCCCTGCCTTTTACTTGGAATTAGATGTGGTCATCCATTCCATCCGTTATGCGATGTATCTTGCCAAAAATCAAAAACCGCTGAAAAAGAAAATTGTCCAACAAAAAAGTAAGCAGGTGGAGGCAAAGAAAACCCTGCCTATTATTGCGATTACAGGAAGTGCAGGGAAAACCACAACAAAGGCATTTGTTGGTTCCATCTTATCGAAAAAATGGAATGTATTTGAATCAAAGGATTATTGGAATACGACAGAGCATACGAAAAAGCATAAGGAAGAAATCAATGATTCACATCAGGCCGTTGTATTAGAGTATGGTATGGCTTACCCGGGCATTATTACCAATCACTGTAGCATCATCCAGCCGAATATTAGTATTGTAACGAATATAGGCTTAGCCCATGTTGGGAACTTTGATGGAGATGTAAGGGGTGTTGCCAAGGCAAAATCGGAATTGATTCATGGCATGGACCAACAGGGCTTACTCATTGTCAATCAGGATGATGACAATTCAAGATACTTAGAGACACAACAATTTAAAGGAAAAATCATCACGGTGGGCATTAA
Source organism: Lysinibacillus sp. BSL11 (assembly GCF_052928325.1). Taxonomy (NCBI): domain Bacteria; kingdom Bacillati; phylum Bacillota; class Bacilli; order Caryophanales; family Bacillaceae; genus Lysinibacillus; species Lysinibacillus sp. BSL11. The sequence goes on from NZ_JAVGCX010000021.1 coordinate 37,975, forward strand.
AAAAGAAGCGGATTACCGTGCATATGATTTGCAATATAAAGATGTCGGCATGTCCTTTAAAATGAAGCTGCATGGGCAAGAAATAGAATTATATATTCCTATTTTAGGAGAACATCATGTATACAATGCATTGAATGCAGTGGCAGTGGCTGATCTTTTAGGATTTAGTCCACTTGATATTCAGGCCGGACTCAACTTCAAAAAACCACCAAGACGCTTAACGATTTATAATTGCCGTGATGATATAACGGTTATTGATGATACGGTACACTCTCATCCGCAGGGGGTTCGTGCTGCGCTCGATGTACTGACGAATATCGCGACAAATCGAAAAGTAGCCATTATTGGGCAAATGCGAGAACTTGGTGTCTTGAGGGAAGAGGAGTATCGTAAGGTTGGGGAATACGTATATGACATAGGCATCGATGAATTTATTACCTATGGCTTTAGGACAGATGAAATGAGTAATGCTGCCATCGCGAAGGGTATGGACCCATCCAGAGTACATCATTTTATTAATAAAGATCAATTGCATGTCCTCCTTGAAAAGCTCGTTAAGCCTCATGATACCATTCTTGTAAAGGGTGCAAGTAAAACCAATATGTTCGAAACCGTGAAATTTTTAGATCAAACGTTTAAAGAAGAATAATGGATTACGACTTATGAAATTAAAAAAGCCCGAGTAACTGTCCACTGGCAAGCGGCAATTATTCGGGATATTTTTTTCAAACTCTCAAAATGAATTTTATTTCCTTCGCTGCATTGATTGCGTGATTTCTTGCTTCCTTCAAGGTTGCTCCCTCTGCAATGACATAGGCATAACGGTGACCCATTGATAAAGGTGGGGTGAGGAGAGTGCCTCTTCTCGGTTTGACATATACTTCAACGACGCCAGTTGATCTTGTCGCTCTTGCCTTGCCAATAACCTTTTCTAATATTCCTCTACTTTCCACAATGACATATTTTGTATAAACAAATTTTTTGTGTCTTGGTTGCAGATTAGGCTGTTCTCCTAGCAATATCTTCAATGTTTCTTCTACTAAACTAAAACCTAGAGCTGCTTGTAGCATATTATTCATAGCGCCACCTGAAATTCGAGGATTGATCTCGATAAGCTTCCAACCATTTTGGGTTAATCGAAGTTCTAAATGAAGCGCTCCATTCTCAATATCAAAGGCTTTCACGATGGAATGGAGTACCTCCTCGATGCCTGATTGGATGTCTTTAGGGGCTTTCACTAGAACACCATAACCCGTAATAATAAATCGTTTTCCTTGCGTAATTTCTTGCTCAATTATACCAATGACATGTGGTTGACGTTGATAAACAACCGCCTCTACTAAATATTGAGGGCCATCTAGATATTCTTCAATCATGATGGTTTCATAGGGATTTTTACTGCGTAGTGCTTTGAGGTGGTTATTGAGTTGATCGGCATCCGTTGCTAGTAAGACATCTTTTGAGCCTGTTGATTTAGGAGATTTTACGATTAATGGAAAGGTCAAATTTTTAGCTATGGGTTCGTTCGGTTTCATGAGCAAAAATTTTGGCGAGTATGGTTGATCTTGTAAAAACTTTCTTGTTTTTTCTTTATCCTCCATAGTTTCAATTGCACTGGAGGATGTATAGTTCTGACAAAATTCATCACACAGTGTTGAAGCAATATGGACAAATGGATCAACAAAACTAACGATACTTTTAATATTTAATCCAGTTTTTCCTAGTTTCTCAATTTCATCTTTCATGCTCTCGATATCAAAAGTATCAATGAGTATCATTTTATGGATGTCGGGGTAGGCTCTGCGCTGTTCAAGTTGTTTTTCATTATTTGTGAAAAGTACTGTGAAGTAGCCTAATTTTTCTGCTGCCCTTGTTGCTTCACGACTAGACCCAGATTTGTTTGTACCGATAAATACAATGGCTTTCAGGTATATCACTCCTTCTATTGGTACTTAGATACTTAATCACCTTTATATATATGCAATGAAATAGATTTCCTCTAGTTATGTATCTTGTCTACATCCAAGCAACTTTTAAAAGGTTACATATACTAGAAAAGAAAGGAGGGAGAAAAGATATGAAGCCTCTTTCGGTGAAAAATTTAGCAATGATTACGGCAGGCTATCTAGTGCACGGGTCAGAGGATACACTGATTCAGCATGGGGCTTATCGATTAAAGCAAGTGAAAAAATCCAATACGGCCCTTTTTACAAGTAAACGTATTGTTAATTGGAAAAGTCTTGAGCCACTTTCTCCTCTAGTGCTAGTGACCGATAGAGTTTATCGGCCTTCTGACATTCCCGATCATGTCATGCTGATACAGGTAGTGAATGCAGAAGAGGCCTATTGGAAATTTGTTCATTTTTATCGTAGCCAGTTTCATATTCCGATTGTCGCGATTACAGGTACATCAGGCAAAACAACGACAAAAGAGATGATTAAACATATTCTTTCGGCTGATCGGAAAGTGACTGCGACGACATTGAGCAGCAATTCTAGAACGGCTTCTTTGCAATATTTACTGGGCATTGAGGATGATACCGAGGCTGCCGTTTTTGAAACAGCAGTAGGCTCACCTGGAGACGTTACGAATGCAGGGAGATATTTCAAACCGACAATCGGTATTATTACGAATATCGGAGCCCATCATTTAAATTATTGCAAAACATTAGAAGGCTATATTCAAGCAAAGGGAGAAATGGTAGATATCATTCATCCAAAAGGTACATTAATTATCAATGCTGAAGATATGAATACGAAAAAAATAGATGTTTCGAGATTTCGTGGGCGTTTGATTAAGGTAGGAAAGCATGACTCCTGTGATTTTCGAGCAAGCCATATCCACTACTATCAAAAAGGGATGAAATTTATCCTGCATCATGATAGAAAAAGCTATGACATTCTTGTACCAGGGTTTGGCGAGCATCAGGTTTATAATGCTCTTGCTGCTATTGCCGCGGTCCATGATATGGGGATGCCTATTCCAGTCGCAGCAAAACAGCTTCAATCATTCCGTCAATTGAAAAAACAGCTGCAACTCTTTGAGGGCATTAATCATTCCATGTTATTGGATGATACATGGAGTATTACAACCACTTCCTTAGAGGCTGCCTTAAAGGTGTTGAATGAGTTAGGTGACGGCAAGAAAAAGATTGCGGTTATTGGTACGATTACCGATTTAGGTTCGTGGGGCTACATTATTCACGAACAAGCGGGTGAATTAATTCAACGTATTGGCGTGGATGTCCTGATTACCATTGGAGAACACGCAAGGATTATGGCTGATCACGCAGTAAAGCTAGGATTTAGCGCGCCTGTTTACACATTTAAAAATAGTACGCTAGTCTATCCGTTATTGCAGAAGATTGTGGATGAAAATACCATCATTCTCATAAAGGGAGATATGTATAGCAAACAGGTCTCTAAACTAGCAACGGAGCTAAAGCTAAAGCCTCCACCACCTGCTGATTAGCTTCTTTCAATATAGGATATTGACTGTGCCACATAGAGGAGCTTTCTAATAAGGTATAGTAATTGATCAAAAAGCAGCACGCTAGATCAAGAGAAGAAATAAGTCATCTACAAGATTGATAAAGAGAGGAGGCGTAGTACACTTGCAATCCATTAGTGTGCAGAAACTTAGGAATGTCCTACAGGGAAAGCTCATTCACGGATCAGAACAATGGTCTGTTAAGCAGGCGATCTATTATAATCGGCATGATTTAACAAAGAGCCATTCGCTCCTGTTTGTTAGTCGAAACGATCACATCAACTGGCAAGAGATTGATCGGAAAGGTCCGTCTCTTATCATATCCGATAAACCGTCTACAGAGTTAAAAAATGCACTGGAGAATACAACCGTTTTACAAGTGAAAAGTGTTGCACAGGCATACTGGACATTTATCGAGTATTATCGTGGGCTCTTTGAAATTCCCGTTGTGGCTTTAACAGGAACTTGTGGGAAAACAACAACAAAAGAGATGTTAAAACATATTGCTAGTAAGCATTGGCAAGTGCAAGCATCCGTCAGCAGTAAAAACGAGCCAAGGCAATCATTACCTTATTTAACGGGCATTGACGATAAAACACAAGCCGCTATCTTTGAACTAGGCTTAGGGAATACGGGGAATATTAAACATCAATGTATGATCTATCAACCAACTATTGGCATCATTACAAACATTGGTGTGCATCATCTAGATGGCTGTCTCAATTTGGAGGGCTATATTAAGGCCAAGGCAGAAATTGTGGAAGGCATTAAAGAGGATGGCACGTTAATCATCAATGCTGATGATGCCAATACTAAAAAAATCTCATTGAAAAGATTTAAAGGGAAGATTATCAAGTTTGGCTTACAGGATACGGCAGATTACAAGGCTTCGAAAGTGGAGTTTGCCAATACAGGCATGAAGTTTGTTTTAGAGGTAGCGGATGAAACATACAATGTGTTTGTCCCAGGCTATGGTGAGCATCAGGTCTATAATGCCTTAGCCGCGATTGCAGCTAGCCATGAAATGGGGCTGACCATTCGTCAGGCAATCGCAGGACTCAGAACATTTAAACAGATGGCAAGACATTTAGAATTTACGACAGGACTTGGTGACAGTACGATTATTGATGATACATGGACAAATAACCCAACATCTGTAGAGGCCGCCTTAAAAGTGCTAGATACGGTAGGAAAAGACAAAAAGGTCATTCTAGTTTTAGGGGATATAAAGCGATTAGGCAATTTTGAAGAAAAATATCATCGCGAAATCGGCTCCATGGTAGCACTAAGAAAGATCGATACATTGATTACCATCGGCAAAAGGGCAGAGAAGATTGCCGATCAAGCGCAAAAGGATGGAACCAGTGCAGAGGTTCATACGTTTAAAGAGGTAGCAGGCGTTTTAGAATTATTGAAGCCAAAGCTTGATGCAGACACGATAGTTTTAATTAAGGGACCGATGTCTAGTAGATCCATGATTGAATTTGCCAATAAACTGAAAAACGCATAGAAAAAGGGTGTCTCAACATGATTGAGACACCCCTATCCTCATTTATTTTAAGACGCGTCGAGCGGTTACAAAATTCTTTTGTGCCCACGTTGAAGACATGTTTTGTTTTACAATATTATTCGTTGTCATACTAATATATTGATTATTGCCTATATAAATACCCGTTTGTGTGATTTCTTGTCCACCATTATTCGTAGAGAAGAACAGTAGATCCCCTTTTTGTAGTTGTGATTTTTGAATACGTGTCCCTACTAAAGCCTGTTTACTTGCTAGTTTATCTTTTAAATCAATACCATGCTTTTTAAAGACATAATAAGTAAAACCCGCACTTGTAAAAGTCAGTGCACTCTCATTGTACGTATAGCCGAATTTTGCTTTGCTTGTTAAACCAGTAGCAGTGGCAATAATTTTATCGGCAGATGTACTTGCTGAAGGTGCACTTACGCTGGGCGTAGAGGTGCTATCAGAGAAAACGCGCTTCGCTGTAATATAATGTTCAGTATAGTAATCTACAAATAATACTCTTGTCATTACACCATCTGAATTAGGAATGATGATACGGTGATCTCCTGCGTAAATCCCAACAAGTGAAGGTGTTTTAGAGCCTTTGACACTATTAAAGAAAACTAGATCACCTTTCTTCAAGTTAGCACGTGCCACAGTGGATCCTTGGTTCATTAATTGATTTAATGACGTTGCGCCTAGTGTCACTCCACTTTTACGATAGATAAAATCAACGAAAGTTGGAGCTGTAAAGCGTAAGCTAGCCTCATTTGTTGTTGAACTAATCGTTACTTTGTTTTTATAGGATAGAGCATTCTCTACAATTTTATCGCCTTTTGTAGCAGGGTTGGCAGATAGCAGAGTAGGTAATACTCTACGTGCAGATACATAGTTTTCCGTATAATATGGCTTACTATTTAAATCAGAGATAACTATATTTTGTTTGCTATCAGCCATATGGATGATTTTATTGTCGCCAATATACATACCGACATGATCGGGATCAGTTCCTGTTTTTTTACTTTTAAAGAACACTAAATCGCCTTTTTGTAATTGGTTTCTTGCTACATAAGTCCCTTGCTGAATCATATAATTTTCATTATACGTACCAAGGTCTACCCCGTTTTTCTCGAAGATGTACATTAAAAATGAAGCACAAGAAAATTTGTATGGGTATGTAGGCTTGTAAACCGAATTGCTGTATGTTGCTTGCCCCATTAAGCTTTTACCAGTCTGAATTAATTGGTCTGCTTTTGCAGCTACCGCCTGTGCGTTGTTCTGAGCATTTGTTGTTGCAGCCTCTACTTGTATCGGCTGGATCGCTGTTTGCACCATTCCAAATGAACTAAATCCAATTGTTAATGCAAGTGTTGTAGATAAAAATCGTTTATTCATGTTGTGTAACCTCCTAAAGCATCTAGTAGGATTTCTCCTGTATACCTTTGCCATGGAAATAATCGTAGCATGAAAAAGTAGGGCTTCTGGGCGGTAAATGTTACCAGGGTGACTGAAGGGATGGCTTCAACACTTGCTATAAAAGGCTTTATCAAGGGAATTTACAGTTTTATTACAAATGTTTCAGTAAGATGTAATATGGAACAATTCCATGAAAAAAGCTGCCCCAAAACGAGGCAGCCTACACGATTTTCTGTATCATTTCTACACGATTACCAAAGGGATCACGGAATTCAAAACGCTCGTAATGAGGAATAGGCACAGAATCGAGTATCTTGATTTGATGTGCTGTGAGCTTCTTCCTCCAATACTGAATATCCGCTACTTGATACGCAATATGCGCCTTTGTGGTCAAACGATCGAAGCCATCCTCTGTCCCTACATGGACTTCCTGTTGACCAAGCTGTAACCAAAATCCCCCGCGTCCTTTAAGAGAGTCAGGCTTCTCTAATTCTGGAAGTCCTAAAACATGACAATAAAAATCCTTCCCTTGCTCCTCACAGCCTTTCGGAATTGTAATTTGCACATGATGTAAACCCATAATCATCTCAAACCGCCCCCTTTTTTCTTAATTATAGAGTAATTCCTAGATATTTGAAATGGAGGAGAGGATAGATTTGTAAAAGATCATATTGAAGGATAGAGTTTAAACTAGCGGATAGAACTTCAAAAGTGGAGGATAGGATTCTAAAACTGGTGGATAGAATCATCAAATTGCAGGATAGAATTTAAACGGGTGGATAGAACTTCAAAACTAGAGGATAGCGCTTCAAATTAAGTGGATAAAACCTCAAAAGAGAGGGATAGAGCTCCAAATTTAGTCTTTAGAACTTAAAAGCACAACATTTCTATTCTGTTAAGATTTAATACTATGGTATAATAATAAAAACGGAATAATAGGATAGAGGTACAAATTAGATTTTTTAATTTGTTTAAAAGGGAAGATCGGTGTGAAGCCGACGCTGTCCCGCAACTGTAAATGGGAGCACATTTCAAAAGGCCACTGTTACGAGTCGTAATGGGAAGGTGAAATGTGTGATGAACATAAGCCAGGAGACCTGCCTTTATCTAGTACAGCCAAAAAACCTACGCGGATAGGGGGTGTTGAGTGTGACTAGAGAATTTCTCCTGCATGCTCATAGTACGATGATTGCTAAAAAGGGTGCTTCTATGTTTAATAGAAAGCTTCTTTCCATCTGGCAATCACCGTATTATGTCGTGTATTTGTCATAGTAGACATCTTTCTGATGAGAGAAAGATGTTTTTTTATGTAAAAAATTAAAGGAGCGGTCCACATGAATCCACAAGTTGTTGAGTACTATGAAAGCTTATTCAAATTTGAAATTATGCTAGAGCCTAAACCTTTAAAGGAGCTTGTCGAACATTATGTTGGGCACGATGCTTCACATGAGCAATCTATTTTAGCAGCGTACGCCAATGTTTTGAAAGAATTAAGAGGATAGAATATGTTTGGCTACTTCGAAAAACGAAGTAGCCATTTTTGTGAGTAAATAACATAATACCAATTGGAATACATTTGTTTGTCATAAAACTGCCTTTAGGACTTCATTCATATTTCACTTTTTATTTATATAATTAATCTGCTATAAATAGAGAGATTGGAGATCAAATATGAAAAATTTGCTTTATTCTAGGTTTTGGCGGTTGCATTTTTTCGCAGCACTTTTTATTACGCCTTTATTGCTGTCTCTCACATTAAGTGGGATTGGTTATTTGTTTTTTACAGATGTAGAAAATCGATTATATGACGATTATTTCTTTGGTGAAAGCCATAAGGAAGAGGTCTTAACAATTGATGAGGCCGTGGAAAAAGCGGAGGCGGCATTTGCAGGATACTCTACTACAAAAGTGATTATGTTGGAGGAGCCTTATAATACGCGTTTAACTTTATCTAATGGCGCTAAACAAAAGTACGTATTTTTAGATGATCACAATCAAATGGTTGGTAGTCAGGATGCCGATTATACATTTTCAAATATTATGAGAAATACGCATAGCTCTCTCTTTATTGGTGGGGCCTTTGTCAACTATTTAGTAGAGCTAGCAGCTTGCTGGACGATCTTTTTATTACTGTCAGGTCTTTATATGACATTCAAAGGAAATCTCCTAAAGAAGGGCAAGTCGGAGAATAAGAGGCAAAAAAGTAAGAGATTGCATGCGCTTGTTGGGACAATCATTACGATTCCAATGGTGATGTTCATTTCGACTGGGCTATTATGGTCTGCTTTTCAGGGTTCCATGCTAGCAGATATAGCGTCAGAAAATCCGACTTTTGGGTATCCATTACTCCAACAAAAGCCACCAACATCTGATGTCTCTGAAATTCCATGGGCCACTCGTCAATTAGAGGCACCGACCTCAGAAGGGGAACATGCACAGCATCATGGTGGTGGTGCTGTCCGTTATACGAACGACAGCCAAATGACGATTGCTCAGCTTGAAAAAGAAATCAATTCGATGAACATTGCTAAGCCTTACTCTATCATTTATCCGTCAAACGGTGAGGGCGTCTATACAGTGGCGAAGGCTAGTAATTCTGGTGTAACAGGGCTAGATGTAAAACCTACAGCGGAAGCTACAATGTATTTTGATCAGTATAGTGGCAAGTTTATCGATCAAGTGAATTATGACGATTATGGCCTATTAGCTAAATTCTTTACGTGGGGGATACCATTACATGAGGGGCATTTATTCGGCTGGCCGAATAAGCTTTTAAACTTAGTGGTTTGTTTAGCCTTTTTAGCCGTAATCGTGTGGGGCATTCGCACTTGGATTTTACGTAGAAAAAAAGGGGAGCTGTCTGCACCACCGCAAATTTCTCATAAAATATCCATGCCATTCATCATTTTCCTTGTCATATTAGGGATTATGATGCCGCTATTTGGTGCGTCATTAATCGCTGTGGCATTAATTGAATATATCATTTTAGGTTGGCAAACAAAGAAGAAGCTAAGAGCAGAAGAAACTAAATAAAGCAAAGATGATACGGCACAGCGGGATTGTGCCGTATCTTTTTTGTTTATTTCATTTATAGGAACGCAATACTATACTGAAGCGATAAAAATGTTTATAGATTTTTCAGCATGATTTTATAAAGTTTTAAGATTTTTATGGTACATTGCTAGTAGTTTCAGCTTATGGGGGTATGTAGATGTCAATAAAAACAAGGTTTTTGCTATCATATGTGGGTGTCATAATCATTGCCATCACGCTATTACTAGCAGCGGTTTTTCTTTTTTCCTTTGCCATTACAGGTGATGTCAAAGCGATTGAGCATTTTTATAAAAAATCTTATGTCCAAAAGCCTTTGACGACAGTAGAGGAAAATGCGTTTCTAGATTTAAAATTACTAGCTAAAAAAAGTCCCCAGCAGCTTTTAGATCTCGAACAGCTTGAACAAATCAATGCGCCTTCGATAGAGATTGTGGTACGAAAAGATCATCAAATCGTGTATTCAACACAGAAAGAGCATAAACAATTATTGCTTCAAAGCTTACCTAGCTTTGAAGAGACCAATATTAATTCTCGTGACACCATCATGATAAATCGAGCTTTTTATACGTATGTCAAATTTGATTTTTATTTTCCAGATCAAACAGAGGGCAGTATTTTCGTATTGAGAGAGGTTAGTTCCCATGCAGAGGTAACGAGGGAACTGTTACCGATTCTTTTAGGTATTTTATTTGTCCTGTTTATGATGATTATTGGCTTTTTAAATTATTTAGTCTCAAGAAGTATTATTAAACCGATATCGGCATTAAAGGAAGGGGCAGAACGAATTAAATCGGGCGACTTGGATTTTGAGATTGCGACCCACTCGAAGGATGAAATTGGTCAGCTGAATCGGTCATTCGAGGAAATGAGAGTCAAATTAAAAGAATCCATCCAGCTTCAGCTTCAATACGAGGAAAATCGAAAGGAGCTCATCTCCAATATCTCCCATGATTTAAAAACGCCGATGACTTCCATTATCGGCTATGTAGAGGGTATTAAAGACGGTGTGGCAAATACAGAGGAAAAAATGGATAAATACTTAACTACTATCTATACAAAGGCAAAGGATTTGGATGTATTAATTGATGAGCTATTCTTATTTTCTAAATTGGACTTAAAAAAGATTCCCTTCCAATTAGAAAGCGTCAATCTACAGCAATATATGCATGATTATGTAGAGGATGCAAGCTTTGATTTTATTGCACGAGACATTCATTTACAATATCTATCAGCAGGCTCGCCGCTTTTGGCAATGGTGGATCGAGATAAATTAAGACGTGTCCTGACGAACCTTTTAAGTAATAGCGAAAAATATATGGATAAGCCGTATAGGCAAATCATTATTTCCTTGCATGAGCGAGCAGAGGATGCGATTATTCAGGTAACAGATAATGGTGCAGGCATTGATCCTGCCGCATTGCCCTATATTTTTGATCGATTTTACCGTGCGGAGCCTTCACGTAATTCGCAAACAGGAGGCAGTGGCTTAGGGTTAGCCATTGCAAAGCAAATCGTTGTTGAAATGGGTGGCGATATTTGGGCAAAGAGTGAATTAGCGAAAGGGACGAGCATATTCATTTCATTGAAAAAGGCTGAGGAGAAGGTGAATCATCATGAAAAAAATTCTGCTAATTGAAGACGAAGTAAGCATAGCAGAGCTTCAACGAGATTATTTAGAGATTAATGGCTTTACAGTAGATATCCAACATCATGGAGAGGATGGGCTACAGCAGGCACTTAAAGGCAATTATGATTTAATCATCTTGGATATTATGCTCCCAGGCATAAGTGGCTTTGACATTTGTAAACAGATTCGAGCTGTACACAATATTCCCATTTTATTTGTTTCAGCTAAAAAGGAGGATATTGATAAAATTCGTGGTCTTGGACTAGGAGCGGATGATTATATTACAAAACCATTTAGTCCGAGTGAATTAGTAGCGAGGGTCAAGGCCCATTTATCGAGATATGAGCGTCTGGCGAGCCATCAACAAACAAATCATATGATGTCCATTCATGGCATTACAATCGATACTTCGGCTAGAAAGGTGTTTGTTAATGGTGAGGAGATTGCCTTTACAACGAAGGAATTTGATTTACTTGTCTTTTTTGTTAGACACCCCAATCAAGTATTAAGTAAGGAACAGCTATATGAGCGAAACTGGGGCTATGAATCAGCTGCAGACGTTTCGACTGTCACTGTTCATATACGAAAGCTACGTGAAAAAATTGAACGAGAGCCAGCGCATCCCAAGTTTTTGGAAACAGTATGGGGTGCAGGCTATCGCTTCAATGTTTAAGTAAAACTACCTCGTCCTTGTGGCGGGGTAGTTTTTTTAGACTTTTTTAAGAATTCGTTAATGGGCAATTTAGCATTACCGCTTACACTGAGGAAAGAAAGGCGGTGTATAAATATTGAAAAAAAGGCAGACAGTTATCATTGCATTAACATTTTTGCTTCAAGGGTGTGCCACAATGGATACAAGACAACAGGATAGAGGAGGGAGTGAAGTGATACAAACAGATTGGGCGAGTGAGTTGCTAAAGGCAGCTGAAAAGGGAGATATCGATAGACTTCAACATGTTTTAAGTCAAAAAGGGGACATCAACGTACAAGATTCAAATAATCGAACAGCTTTGATGATAGCTACCTATAATCAGGATATCGAGGCAGCGAAATTAATAATAGATGCAGGTGCAGATGTTAATATTCAGGATAATCAGCAAAATACACCATTTCTCTATGCAGGTGCGGAGGGCTATCTGGCTATTTTAAAGATGACCATTCAAGCTGGTGCTGATCCGACTATTTTAAATCGATATGGGGGAACGGCACTTATACCAGCAGCAGAGCACGGTCATGTGGAGGTCATTGAGGAGCTATTGAGCAATACCGATATTGACGTCAATCATGTGAATCATTTAGGCTGGACAGCCCTGATGGAGGCGATTGTCTTAAATAACGGCAATCCAACACAGCAAAGCGTAATACAACGACTAATTGAACATGGTGCTGATGTAAATATTCCCGATCAAAATAACGTGACACCACTGCAACATGCAAAACAGCGAGGATTTAAAGAAATCGAACAAATTCTACTTGCAGCAGGCGCAAAATAACTCAAACTGTAGAGATGGCTCTCTACAGTTTTTTGTTCTTAAATTCTTTTTCCTATTTTTTAATTCTTTTTTAATAGTTTATTTATTGGCAGTTTAGATATGGAGCTTATGATAAATTTTGTAAACTAAATAACACCATAAAGGAGTGTTCAACAAATGAAATTAAGAAAACGCATTGTCCCAGCAGGTCTAGTAACCATAGGCGAGCCATTAAATGCAGATGCGGCAAGCAATAAAGCAGTAGTAGCGGAAAACGAGCAAGTAGCTAAAATTACAAACATCAAGCCATTAAATACAATGACACTACAAATTACATTTAATCAGCCATTAGCAGCAGCTGATGTAGACCTAAATCATTTAGATGCTATAAAAAAACATTTTACGTTTAATGGAGATTTAGAGATTGTCAATGTGCCACGCTTAATGACAGGCTCTAAGAGTACATATATTGTACCAACAACATTCCAAGAAGATGATTTTATCTATACATTGAGCTATAAAGAGCAACGCAATAAAGTTTTTGAGGGCACAGATGAAAAGGTATATGTACGCAATGTGGAGCAAGTCACAAATGATACATTTACATTGGAATCCTTTCAGGAGGATGGCGTAGTAGATTATGCTAATATTATTGAAGCCTATCGCGCAGGCCGTGGAGATTTAGCATTTAGCTTAGATGGTCATAATCGAGATGCTAGCGGCAAACGCTTTGATGTTATTTCTTCATTACGTGATCGCTATGTGACAGTGAAAACAAGTGAGGGAGAAGAATTTGTAGCTAATTATGTTCCATTTACACAGGCAGCTGATGGCAGACAAGCTCCTCAATTTAGACTCCCTGCTGGCAAAGTTTTAAAACCAGGTGTGACTTACCGTGTGTACGCACAATGGGCGGAAATAGATGTAAAGCGCTTTGTGGCGAGCGAAATCGCGCCATTCAGCCTGCAATCAGCGAAAGCCATGGATGAAAAATCTTTTGAATTACAAATAAGAAACGATCCGCAATCTGATTTACTTGCTGGCCGAAGTGTAGCGTTAAAAGGCAGTGATGGGAGTACATTGCAAGCACAATATCGTTATTCATCACGTAAAGGTGCTATAGGTATTTTTGATCTAACGAATGGTGGTACGTTGAAAACAAATGTCAGCTATACCGTAACCCCATTAAACAACTGGGCTACAGCAACCAATTTAGTTCTACAAGGAAAATAAACGTTCTTTTGCTTAATAATGAATCTGTCATTTGAAACCTAATAAATGGAACGTGTTTTATGCCACCATTGTAAAAATCTCGTCACAGCTGTGGCGAGATTTTTTTTATAGCCAGCCTTTTTCGCCTGCTACCTGAGCGGCTTGCTGTCTAGATTCAACTTGTAGCTTTTGAATAGATGTGGATAAATAATTGCGAATCGTGCCCTTGGTTAAAAATAATTGCTTACTGATTTCGTTTGTGGTCAAGCCTTTTTTGACTAGCTGTAGCACCGCAATTTCTCGTTCATTTAAAGGGTTTTGCTCCTTCATAAATAAGGAGGCGGCTAAATCCTTGCTGACCACCTTTTCTCCTTGCATGATTTTACGAATAGTAGCAATTAAATAATCAATGGGTTCATCTTTCAATAGATAGCCGTGTACCTCGCAATCCATTGCCTTCTGTAAATAGCCAGGGCGTGCAAAGGTTGTCACAATCATTACCTTGCAAGGGAGGTTGGCCTGTTTAATTTTTTCAGCAAGCTCAAGCCCTGATAGATGGGGCATTTCAATATCGACTAGGCAAATATCTGGTGGCTCCTGCTGGATCAATTCCCATGCTTGTTGTCCATCCGCCACCTCAGCTATGACCTCAATATCAGGCTCAAACGCTAGTAGCGAAGTTAGGGCACCACGTAACATTTGTTGGTCTTCAGCTAGTAATATACGTATCATGTTAGAGGCTCCTTTCCATCTTGAATGGGTAGAGTAAGTGTGACGCTGGTGCCTACTGGTGTGTCACTTTCAATCAGGGCATAGCCTTGCAGCATATGCATTCTTTCTTTTATGGAGTGGATGCCATTCCCACGTCCTTGCAACTGTAAACCGATGCCATCGTCTTTTATCACAAGTGTATAGTGGCCATTACAACATTGAATGGTGAAATGGCATTTTTTTGCCTGACTATGCTTGAGAATATTCGTAGTCGTCTCTCGTACACATAGAGCAAGCATCGTTTCCTCCACACTAGAAAGTACGATTTGAGGACATTGATTGTCAAGGGTTGTCGTAATATCCGCGCTTTGTAAAAGCTGTTGGCAATGGATAAGCTCCGTTTGCAACGCAATAAAATTCATATCAGACACTAGCTCACGTACTTGTTTTAAAGCGGTACGGGTAGTGGCTAATATGTCATGTAGCTCAGGCTTCACGCTTGAAGGATCTCGGTCAATCAGTTTGGTCGTTAATTCGGTTTTTACTTTAATCATTGTGAGCGTATGGCCAATTGTATCATGAAGGTCTCTAGCGATCCGTTGTCGTTCCTCTTGCTGAACAAGCTGAGTATTTACGTCTGCCAGCTCAGCCTGCAGATTTTTGGACTTTTCCACAAAATAAATGAGAATCGGGAGCACTAGTTGAAACATCATAATCGGTACTAGTACCTGTGATTCCTTCGGTAAAAGAGAATCGGTTGTCGTGTACATAACCGTCAAAAACATGACAGCGATGGCTACAATTCCACTGGCAATATGCCATTTTGATTTTGCCCGTCCTAGTAAATCGGCAAAGGTAAAGCCAAAAATAAGCATAAAAGGATCAACAATTATGCTAAGTAGGGTGATCAGGACAAAGGCTACTAGAGATGCGGCAAGTAGCCTCCAATCTCGATGCCATAAAGCAATGTAGAAGGCTATTAGGTATAAAAGGAGCACCGTTATTTTCATAGCTAAGGGAAGGGAATGAGACCCTAGTACCAATCCAATCAGGAAAATAACAGAGAATGCATCAATGATTAAATAATGCTTAATTTGTTCTCTAGGATATATTTTTATTACTAGCACCATCCTTTGTTGCTGATTACTTTGTCATCGCTTGAAGGGCTTTTTTACGAATCCATTCCATAGGGCCCGTTTGAAATTGCTGTAACCAAGCAAACGCTATAACAAGTTGTAAGATTGATAGAGATAGCCAAATACCAATGACAGTGAAGCTATTGACTTGCCCACCTAAGCCAAGCCCCCAGCCATAAAAAATAATCGACGCAAGCACGTTTTGGAGGACATAGCAGCTTAAAGACATTTTACCGACATGAGCAAAGCGCTGCCAAAGCCAGTCTAGCCTCTTATATTCTACCAGTTTACCTAAAATTCCAATATAGCCAATGGATAGAAGAGGGGCACAAAGATAGCGAACAGGTAAATCAAAAAGCCCACCAGGAATAAAAATAAGCAGATTGATAGGAAAGCCAACGAATACACCGATATTAAAGAGCTTTTGTCGAGTTTGACGTCCTTTGTCTGTTGGTGAAAATACCTCATTACGCATGAACCTCACGCCAAGTAAAAATAAAAAGACATTCATCGGGATAATAAATATAGCTTCTGAGCGATAAAATAAAAAGTTTGTGAGACGATGCTGCACCTGCGCAAACCATGTACCATGTTCATAGAGCTCAGTAACGGACGCCATGCCATTTAAGGAAACACCCGCTCCTTGTAAGGTACTGATAAAAATAAGCAGAATCAATAGGATGTGAAAGCCACCAAAAAAATAAAAGGCTCCCGTCATGACCTTATCACCCAAACGTACAATAAAGGCGACGATGAATGCTGTAACAGCATAGCTCATTAAAATATCATACTCCATCACAAGCGTGTAGTGCAGTAGCCCCTCTAACCCTAAAAAGACAATCGTCCACAGGTACACTCCTGGCCACGCTGTACCTCTACGTAAGGCTTGCTGATATTTTAATTGTAGACCTACACCAAACATTATTGTTAACAATCCAAGCAGCTTGCCATTAACAAAAAATAATACGACCATACGTAAAAAATCATTGAAGGACCACCAACCAGAATAATCACTTGTGGTGATATACGATAAATCACCAAGATAAGCAAATATCCAAATATTTGTACCAAGCGTTCCTAAGACGGCAAAGCCTCTTAGCATATCGATAAAGGGAAGTCTTTGTTGTGTTTGCATAAGTTCGATCACTCTTTCTTTGTTTTCTTACCTTAAGGATAAGAAAATCTCCAAAAAAAACCTATTCACACCAGTCAAAGAATCTTGATGACAGGTGTCATGAAGTATGCTGTGACAGCACAAAAAAACCAGCAACGCTTTTGCTGCCGGCTCATTATTTTGTACAAGTATAGATGCGATAGTCTAAAATGTCTTCGTATTTTTCATTCATGGCAATATGCTGATCCATGATTTTATAGAATTCGGATTCCATATCTGTGGAAACTTGAAATTCAGGCTTGGATGAGATGGATTTGTTTTTTTGTATATGGATATCATAAAAACCAGCGTGTTGCAGTAGTCTTACCCAATCCTTTTTCCTGAGGAGAGACTGAAAGCCATAAAATTGTTGGAGGTCGTCTGCAAGTTCGGTACGAAGTGTTTGAGGAATGGTAAATTCGATAGCAATAAAGCGGCCACCTTTTTTCAATAAACGATAAATTTCCTGCAAAGCCTGCTGCAAATTAACAAAAGCCAGAACCGACTCAGCTAGAATCAAGTCAAATGTTTCGTTCGCTAACGAGGTTTGTTCAATAGAGCCTTGCAGAAGTTTAACAGGTAGACGCGCTTTATGCATACGCTGACGAGCCTTTTCTATCATGATGGGCTGAATATCGAGACCTGTGACGTTTGCTTGATAGGAAGATGCTAAATAAGCAGCCGTTTGCCCTGTACCACATCCCACATCTAAAATATGTGCGTTTTGCTCGATATTCTCTGCTTGCAAGACAGCCTTTGATAGATTAATGCCCCCAGGATGTGCGCCTCCGACACCGTACTTAGCTAAAAAGGTAAGATAATGAGAGCCTTGAATAGTACCACCTTCTTTTTTCTTATAGTATGACAGAGAAACTAGTATGGTTCCCTTATTATTTTTAACCTCTTCTCCAAAAGTCTAATTCGCTATAAAAATTTTTACATATACTAGTGAGAAGCTTTCAGATAGGGGGTGTATAAATGCCATATTTTCAGCCGAATGCTAGAAGAGGTCCATATCCGCCAAACAATAGGCAATATTTTGGCCCACCTTTTCGAGGTAGGATGGTGCAACCATACTATTCTCCCAATCAGCAACAGCAAGGTCCTAGATTAGGAAATTTACCAGATCATTTAAATACAATTATGGGGCATGCTGGGACGATTACAAATGGAGTAAATATGTTGAGACAGATGGGAGCGTTATTAAGTTTATTTAGATAAAATCAGAAACCCTCTTAAGATCAGGATCTTAAGAGGGTTATATTTAGGTTTAGTGGGCTGGTGCAAATTGCTTTTCGATAATAGAGCGATTTTTCTCTTTAAATAGCTCATTATGTGAGGACACCATGCCATGACGATAGGCAGTTGGTTCTAAATACGTTTTTATAGAATTGACTGCATTGGCTGCATCTTGGAAAGTGCCAAGTAACAAATTAATTTTTCCATCAAATGATAAAATATCACCTGCTGCAAAAATACCTGGCTGTGCTGTTTCACCTGTTGCTTTTCCTTCAACATAATAATCATCCTTTTTTGGAATGGCAATGGCCTCATCAAATGCAAGAGACGCCTCACGATTATAGCCATGACTGACGATTACCTCATCAATTTGACGCGTATAACTTTGCTTCGTTATCATATTCTCACATGTGACTAATTGAATAGCCGTTTTATCAGTATTTGCGGAAAGCTTTGTAATCGTTGTATTACACTCAATGCGCACACCTGCATCCAGTGCTTCCTGTACAGTGGCTTCGTGAGCTGATAGATTCTCTTTGCGGTAAACAACCGTTACGCTTTTGGCAATCGGACTTAATTCAACAGCCCAATCAATGGCTGCATTACCACCGCCTGAGATGATGATATCCTTATCGACAAAACGTTTATATGATTGCACAGTGTAATGTAGATTGGCCATTTCATATTTTTCAGCGCCCTCAAGTGTTAGCTTTTGAGGGCTAATAATGCCGCCACCTACAGCTAACAGTACCGTTTTAGAATAATGCTTTTCACCAGCTGCTGTATGTATCACAAAAATATCATTGTGACGTTCAATTAAATCCACTTTTGTACCTGTCAAAATAGTAGGATCAAATGTTTTAGCTTGCTCGATTAATTGTTTAACAAATTGTTCGCCCAAGACGGGAGGATGCCCCCCAATATCCCATATCAGCTTTTCAGGATAAAGTAATACTTTACCGCCAAGCTGTGGTTGACTTTCTAATAATTTTGTTTTTAAACCCCGTAAACCACTATAAAAAGCACTATATAAGCCAGCTGGACCGCCGCCAATAATTGTCACATCATACACATGCTGCATTTTTATTGCCACATCCTTAACAAATAGTAAAAAAGTAATTGACAAAATCTTATCAGATAACTAGACTAATTCTAGTGATAATGATTATCATTTTTAACTTTGAATATCATAGCATGGAAAGAAGTAAAAAGAAAGTGAGGGTCCGATTTGCGTTTAGAAGTTGAATCGATTCGTGTTGGTTATGAGAATAAAACGATTGTGCATGACTTATCGCTGCAAATTCCTGATGGCAAAATCACGACAATCATTGGTTCAAATGGTTGTGGAAAATCAACCTTGTTAAAGGCTATCACACGGATTTTAAAGCATGAGAGTGGACAGGTCGTATTAGATGGTCAAAATATCTCCAAGATGAAAACAAAAGAGTTAGCAAAAGAGCTGGCAATCTTACCACAGAGTCCAGAAAGTGCACATGGTTTAACAGTGGAAGAGCTTGTATCCTACGGTCGATTTCCTTATCAAAAGGGCTTCGGGAATTTATCACAAAAAGATAAAGATGTTATTGGCTGGGCTTTACAGGTAACCAAAACAGAAGAATTCCGTTTACAATCTGTAGATGCTTTGTCTGGTGGACAACGTCAGCGCGTATGGATTGCAATGGCATTGGCCCAAGAAACCGACATTATCTTTTTAGATGAACCAACAACTTATTTAGATATGGCTCATCAGCTAGAAGTTTTAGAGCTACTTTACAAGCTGAATGAAGAACAGGGGCGCACAATTGTCATGGTCCTCCATGATTTAAATCAAGCGGCACGTTTTTCAGATTATATTGTAGCGCTTTCACAAGGTGAGCTTGTAAAATTCGGAACGGCTGAAGAAGTGATGGTTCCAGAAGTATTGAAAAAAGTATTTAATATAGATGCAGTTATTGGCAAAGATCCACGAACGAACAAACCAATGTGCATTACATATGACTTATTACAAACCATTTAAAAGGAGAATAACAATGAAAAAGTGGCTATTACCAATGTTTATGATGCTTGTCCTAGTACTTGCAGCATGTGGCAGTAAGGAAGAAAAAACAGAGAAGGCTGATGAAGGCTCAAAAGAGGAAGCTTCAACAGAAACAATCACATATCAATCAGAGTCAGGTCCTGTAGAAGTACCATCAAATCCGAAACGTGTTGTTGTACTATCTTCTTTTGTAGGAAGCTTATTACAGCTTGATGTAAATGTTGTTGGTGTGGATGCATGGGCAGCAAAAAATCCCAACTTCGAAGATGCGATTAAAGATGCTGTTGTAGTTGAAAATACAGATATTGAAAAAATTCTTGAGCTAGAACCAGATTTAATTATTGGCTTAAATGGTATTGAAAATGCTGATAAATTAGCGGAAATCGCGCCAACTGTATTATTTACGTATGGTAAAGTAGACTATTTACAGCAGTTCATCGAAATCGGTAAAGTGGTAAATAAAGAAAAAGAAGCAACTGCTTGGGTAGAAGATTTTAAAACACGTGCAGCAGAAGCTGGTAAAAAGATTAAAGAAAAAATCGGTGAAGATGCGACTGTAACAGTAGCAGAGAACTTTAATAAACAGTTCTATATTTATGGCGATAACTGGGGTCGTGGAACAGAGATTTTATATCAAGAAATGGGCTTGAAAATGCCTGAGAAAGTAAAAGAAACAGCGTTAGAGCCTGGCTATTATGCTATTTCTCAAGAAGTTTTAGGGGAATATGCAGGTGACTACGTGATCTTCAGTATGTTCCAAGATCAAGATAATTCCTTTACAGATGCAGCATGGTTTAAAGATTTAGAAGCAGTGAAAAATGGTCATTTATTTGAAGTGAATGCAAATGCCTTTTATTTCAATGACCCTATCACATTAGAACATCAACTGAAGTTCTTTGAAGAGAAATTTTTACAATAATTAGTAGAGAGTAGCGAAGGCGAATGACAAAGTTTCGAAAGCTTCCATTTTGGCTTCAAGTATTGCTTGCATTGCTTGTATTAATTGGTACTGCCAGTATCTCGCTGTGCTTAGGGGCAGCGAATACAAGCATTCAAGATGTCTTTCAAGCAATTGTCGGACAAAGTGGAGGTAAACATTACACGATTTTACGTGAAATTCGATTTCCTCGTATCATTGCAGCTATTTTTGTTGGGAGTGCCCTCGCAGTCGCTGGGGCGATTATGCAAGGGGTTACACGGAACCCATTAGCTGATCCAGGGCTGCTTGGTTTAACGGCAGGGGCAAATGCTGCCCTTGCTTTAACAATGGCATTTATCCCTAAATTCTCGTATTATACGTTAATTTTAGCCTGCTTTGTTGGGGCGGGAATCGGTATGATGTTAGTTTATGGGATTGGTGCTTCTACTAAAAAAGGCTTTTCTCCTTTAAAGCTTGTTTTAGCTGGTGCGGCTGTCACAGCATTATTACAGGCAATCGCTGAAGGGACGGGCATTTTATTTCAAATTTCCAAAGATGTTTCGATGTGGACAAGTGGCGGTTTCATTGGCACAACATGGCAGGCATTATTGATCGTACCCGTTATTATTATTGGCTTACTGCTTTCATTTGCTTTTAGTCGTCAATTAACGATTTTAAGCTTAAATGAAGAAGTAGCAGTGGGTGTCGGACAAAATACTACGCTCGTAAAGGGTGTAATGATGTTCGTTGTGGTTATTCTGGCTGGCTCTGCTGTGGCCCTAGTCGGAAATCTAGCTTTCGTTGGCTTAATGGTACCGCATATTGTCCGTGCGTTTGTTGGGACAGACTATCGTTTCGTCTTACCAATGAGCGCCATTGTTGGTGGCTGGTTTATGGTGTTGGCTGATTTCGCAGGGCGCATGATTAACGCACCTTATGAAACGCCAGTTGTCGCTATTATTTCGATTTTAGGTCTTCCATTCTTCCTATTATTAGTGCGGAAGGGAGGACGTCAATTTGTTTAAAGAAGGTCGCAAAAAACAGCGTAAATGGTTACTCATATGGCTTGTGGTAACCTTGTTCATTTTTATTTTAGGGATTTCATTAGGTGCTGCTTCGGTTTCTATTGACCGAATTCTTCCAACCTTACTGGGCGATGGTAGTTTTAAAGAGTCCTTTGTACTCTTTTCAGTCCGTTTACCTAGAATGTTTGTGCTAGCGGCTGCGGGTATGGCATTAGCACTGGCAGGGGCCGTATTACAGGGCGTAACCCGCAATGATTTAGCAGACCCAGGAATTATAGGTATCAGTGCTGGCGCAGGTGTTGGGATTACTGTCTTTTATTTGCTAGTAGATGGCGACCTTCCTCACTTTGCCTATATTTTACCGATTGTCGGCTTTTGTAGTGCCTTAGTGACAGCACTGGGTATTTACTTTTTCTCTTATCAGCGTAATAAGGGTGTCCATCCCGTACAGTTTATTTTAGTAGGGGTAGGCGTAGCATCAGCCTTATCAGGGGTCATGATGGTATTAATATCCTCTGCTGAGCGGAGCGATGTACAATTTATTGCACAATGGCTAGCCGGAAATGTATGGGGCACAGATTGGCCATTTTTCTGGGCGCTAATGCCTTGGCTTGTACTGGGCATCCCTTACATTTTCTATAAAGCCAACGTTTTAAATGTCTTGGCCATGACGGAGCAAACAGCAGTCGGTCTTGGTATGAACATTGGGCGAGAACGTTTCCGATTATTAATTGTTGCGGTTGCACTAGCGGCTGCCGCGGTATCCGTAACAGGGGGAGTAGCCTTCATCGGTTTGATGGCTCCCCATATTGCAAAACAGCTCGTTGGTCCACGCTACCAATTCTTTTTACCATTGACGCTATTCATTGGCGCAAGCTTGCTAATGCTTGCTGATACCATTGGACGTGTTGCTATTGCAAGTGCAACGGTTCCTGCTGGGATTGTTGTTGCATTTATTGGCGCACCTTATTTTCTGTATTTATTGCGGAAGAGTGTCTAGAAAAGTACTAATCAAAATTGAGAGATCCTCGAAAGAAAAGACTTTTGTTTTAGCGAAAATAGGGAAATTTTTATTTTAGGCATTCTATATAGCAAGTTTTTAGGAACCTCATTCATTGAGGTTCTTTTTTTATATAATCATGGCAGGAGATGATTAGATGATTTTATTAGAACGTCAAACATCAGAGACACAAAAGATGCTAGAGGCACTTGTACAAAGACTTCCTATATCCCATTGTAAATACACATTGTATTGTGAGCATTTAAGGCGCCTACAAGCAGGACTCGCTGGTGAACAGCTCGTTGATGCAAAATGGCTTGAACTAGACTTACCAATCCCTCACTATTTTCTTCATGACTTTCAAACAATGAATGACTTCGGTTCTACCCATCAAATGGACACCATCTTTCTCTGTCCTCACTTTGTACTCATCCTAGAAATCAAAAATATTACAGGCAAACTTTCATACGATGCTTCGTTCGCTCAATTAACACGTACGACCGTAGATGATACGGTCGAAGGCATGACAGATCCATTTCTTCAGCTAGACCGGCATGTAGTATGGATGAAGAAGCTATTACAGAAGGAACGCATCGATTTACCAGTTTTGCATGCGGTGGTATTGGCAACGAAAAATGGTATTTTGACAAAGGGATTTGAGGGGCTGCCTATCTTTCATGTGGCAGGGTTACGATTTTATTTACAAAAATGGATGGAGCATTATCAACCTAGAGAAAGAGTTGATCTTTTACAATTAGTCAACCTTCTATTATCCCTGCACACAAAGTTGAAAAAAGAGGTAGAGGTGCCGCTCAAGGAAATAGTGAAAGGTGTGCTATGTCCACAATGTGATAATGGGCAGCGATTATCATATCACTATAACAAATGGACGTGCCCACGCTGTGGATTGGTGGATGATGATGCATTGCTTCGAACATTAGAGGACTACAGGTTACTAATCGGGCAGCAGCTGACCAATCGAAGCTTCCGCGAATTCTTTGGCATTGACTCTCCCGATTTAGCATACAAGTTGTTGCAACAACTCCCATTGAAAGCGGAGGGTGTCAAAAAGCATCGGAAATATTGGATTAAGGAATAACGAACTAAAAGCTACAATTCAAGCGGTCTGAATTGTAGCTTTTAGTGTTGTAGTGGGTTAGGGTGCTTGAAGTAGGTGGATAGAATGCTGAAAGTGACGGATAGAATAAGGAAAGTAGCGGATAGAGCAATAAAAGTGAAGGATACCACTCAGCAATTATCCCACTCTAGCAGTACACACCCCCAAGAGCGGTGTTTCGCTTATTTCCTACTAGACAAATAGAGTCTTTAGGTATATAGTTAGCTAGGCTAACTAACATAAAAGGAAGTGATAGTGTGACAATTGAACAGGAATTTTTTAATCAGTACCGCTTAATGTATCGGCCGTTTATTAACCAGCTGAATGTGCAGCTTGAACCCTATCAGTTATATAGCTCGCAGTGGGCAGTGCTTCGTTTCTTGAATGATAAGGGTCCACATTCATTTGTTGATATCGCGAATTTCATGTCTATAGAGAAGCCAAGTGTCACGAAGCTTGTACATAAACTTGTGGAGCTAGGCTATGTGGAAACGATGACGGGCAAGGATAAGCGTGAAAAGCTGGTACACCTATCAAAGCATGGGGAAGAGCTTGTGCAGGAAATAAAGTCGCATCTAAATCCGTTTTTTGAGCAGGCTTTGGCAGGCGTGCCAAAGCAAGATATTGACATTGCGACACAGGTTTTAGCAAGAATTTGTATGAATATTAATCAATAGGAGAGAGTAACGTGGAAGCAGCCAGAAAGAAACTATGGACAAAAGATTTTTTAATTGTCTCACTTATTAATTTTACCATTACGTTAATCTTTTATTTATTAATGGTTACGATTGCAGCATATGCGGTGGAGCATTTTAATGCCGCTACAAGTACAGCGGGGCTTGTATCGAGTATTTTTATTATCGGGACACTATTAGGTCGTCTTGGGACAGGGCGTATTATTGGAGACTGGGGTAGCAAAAAAACATTATTTTGTGGACTATTATTATTTATGTTATCAACAATGTCTTATTTTATAGCAGGCAATTTACCGCTGCTGATGATCAATCGTTTAGTACAGGGGATTGCACTAGGGATTGCAAGTACAGCAACAGGTACCATTATTGCACAAATTTTACCAGCTGAGCGTCGTGGCGAAGGGATTGGTTATTATAGCTTAAGCGCCATTTTAGCCACAGCCATTGGCCCATTTGTTGGCATATTATTAACACAGCTATTTGCAGATTATCGTATGATTTTTGCAGTTGATTCTGTGTTAGCGATTATTTGTTTCTTTATGTATTACATTGTGACCGTGCCAGATGCACCGAAAAAAGCGAAGGATACAGCTGTAAAGGCAGGCTTTAAAGTGACGAACTTTATTGAAATGCGCGCAGTACCGATTGCCTTTGTGGCACTTGTGATTGGCTTTGCTTATTCAGGTGTGATGTCGTTTATGACGTTTTATGCAAAGGAGCTTGATTTAGTATCAGCAGGTAGCTACTTCTTTATTATCTATGCCATTGTCATTTTGGCTACACGTCCATTTACAGGGAAATTGCTTGATACAAGAGGGGCGAATATCATTATCTATCCATGCTTAGTGTTGTTTGCAATAGGTATGTATGCCTTTAGCTCAGCAACCACTACGATTGCCTTTTTAATCGCTGCCGCTTGTATCGGGATTGGCTATGGAAACTTCAACTCGGTGGCACAGGCAATTGCCATCAAAGTAACACCAAATGAGCGTTTAGGCCTTGCGACATCTACGTATTTTATTTTTTATGATTTAGGCTTAGGTGTCGGGCCTTATTTCTTAGGCTTATTTGTACCATCTATGGGCTACAGCTCGATTTTCTTTTCGATGGTCTTTGTTATTATAGTGTCGATTGTGCTTTATTACCTTTTACATGGAAAATATGAAAATTTGAAACAAGCAAAAATTTTGTAGATTAGAATCATTATATTGTAGAAAAAACGTCTTTTTTCTAGTTGTTCGTAAAGAATAACTGAAAAATGACGTTTTTTTCTATTTACAAAAATATATCTTGCAATGGATGATGATAATCATTATCATCACAATATAAAACAAATTCGGAAGTAGGTACGAAGTATGAAAAACAAATCATTTTTGTCGGTATTAGTAGCAGGAGGCATTTTAATGGCTGGCTGTGGCAATACAGAAGAAGTAAAAAAAGAAGATAAGCCTGCAACAGAACAGGCGGAGCAAGCTTCAAAAGAGATGGATTTATCTTCTGAACTATCAGCCTATCAACAATTTGCGTTAGAGCAAATGGATCAATTTTTACTTGACACAGAGAAATTTGTGAACCTATTCAAAGCAGGCGATATTGAAGGGGCAAAGGCAGCGTATGCGCCAGCACGTATGTTTTTTGAACGTTCTGAGCCAATTGCGGAAAGTTTCGGTGATCTTGACCCTCGTATCGACGGACGTTTAGCAGATATTCAGGAAGAAGGTAAAGGTGAGGAAGAATGGTCAGGCTACCATAAGCTTGAGTATGCACTTTGGGAAGAAAATACAACAAAAGGTTATGAGGCTGTAGCAGATCAGCTTCTTGCAGATGCGAAGGAATTGCATGCGCTTGTGCAAACAGTGGAAGTGACACCTGACTTAATGATTACAGGTGCAGTAGATTTATTAAATGAAGTATCAACATCTAAAATTACAGGTGAGGAAGAAATTTACTCTCATACAGACCTTTATGATTTTAAAGCAAATATTGAAGGCGCAGAAAAAATCTTTGAGATTTTACGCTCAAAATTAGAAGCAAAAGATGCCACATTAGTGGCAACACTTGATGAAAAATTCAAAGCAGTGGACGATTT
This sequence comes from Lysinibacillus sp. BSL11, assembly GCF_052928325.1. Lineage (NCBI taxonomy): Bacteria > Bacillati > Bacillota > Bacilli > Caryophanales > Bacillaceae > Lysinibacillus > Lysinibacillus sp. BSL11. The sequence goes on from NZ_JAVGCX010000021.1 coordinate 64,881, forward strand.
ATTAGCACAGCATGCAACGGCTGATGGTGGCTATATATCTTACGAAGAATTAACGGAGGAAAATACAAAAGCACTTGCAGCAGCGGTGAATCAGCTTGGAGAACCATTAAGTCAAATGGGTATCATTTTGGAGTGAACATAAACAATGACAACGTCAAACGAGGAAAAATTTATAAATAAAAAAATTTCTAGACGTGATATGTTAAAGCTAACAGGTATCGGTGTGGCAGGTGTTGCCATCGGTGCCTCTGGCTTGGGTGGTGTCATGAAAGCAATGGGCTATGATGTCTTTGAGCCAGTAGCAGATAGCACGACGGCTAGCAATAAGGTCAATTTCTATGGCAAGCATCAGTCAGGTATTGTGACACCTGTACAGACGAATATTTATTTTGCTTCTTTAGATGTATTAGTGACATCAAAGAAGGAACTACAAGCGTTGTTCCAGCAATGGACACCCCTTGTTGTGCGTTTAATGAACGGTGAAGTCATGGTCGATGTATCGACAAATACAAGAGTGCCAACTGGGGATACTGGAGAGGCAGAGGGCTTAGATGCATCTAATCTATCCATTACCATTGGTGTCGGGCCTTCATTATTCGATAAACTGGGCATCCAGCATTTAAAACCAGCGGAGCTAAAGGATTTACCACATTTCCCTAAAGATCAGCTTCAAAAAGAATACACAGGTGGTGATTTGTGTATTCAGGCTTGTGCAGATGATCCGCAGGTGGCCTTCCATGCAGTTCGTAATTTAGTACGAGCTGCTTCAGGTAAAGTAGAAATAAAATGGTCACAGGCGGGCTTTAACTCGTTTCCAGCTAGTGGAGGGACACCACGAAACCTCTTCGCCTTCAAGGATGGTACGGTAAACCCAGCTATTACCGATGAAAAAGACTTAAAGGAGGTCGTGTGGGTGGATAAAGGCTGGCTAAAGGGCGGCTCTTATTTAATTGCGCGTAAGGTTCAAATGCATCTTGAAACGTGGGATCGTACATCATTGAAAGATCAAGAGGCAACATTTGGCCGTTACCGCGATAGTGGGGCACCTTTTGGCAAAACAAAGGAATTCGATGATTTTGATGTAGAGGCAAAGGATGATAAGGGCAATTATATTATGCCTGATACATCACATGTCCATTTGGCGCGGAAATCAGGTGCGCGTATTTTGCGACGCTCTTATTCCTATGCATCAGGCGTGATGTCAAATACAGGGACACATGATGCAGGGCTAATCTTTATCTCTTTTCAAAAGGACCCAGCCCAATTTACAACCATCCAAAATAGCTTAGGGCGTATGGATAAAATGAATGAGTACATTACCCATCGAGGCAGTGCCGTGTTTGCTTGCTTCCCTGGTGTACAAAAGGGGAGTTATTTAGGTGAAGCACTTTTTAACGCGCTGTAGTATCGTGATTGTCCTTATGCTGACTTTAGCTTTACCTGTACAAGCTGCGCAATCCTATAGTCATCTCTATATTGCGATTAGTGATGCACTGATGAATACAAAGCAGGATAAAGAGGCGGAGGCCAAGCAGGCACTTGAACAATTTGCTGTTGATTGGGCTAAAGTATCTTCAGAGCAGAAAGAGGCAAAAGCAAAGGTGGATGAAATCCTTGCACAGGCTACTGAGGCAACGTCCAAGGATGAGCGTTTAGAGGCGCTATCAGCACTATCGAATGCATTGCGTGCATTAGAAAAGCTTGAAAATCCAGTGGATGAAGCGGCACAGCGAGCAGAATTTGGGCAAAAATTTAAGCCGATCATGGCAGACTTTGAAAAAGCATTAGCAAGTGGTGATATTCAGGCCATTGATGAAGCCTACAAAGATTTTAATAGTAAATGGAATAAAAATGAGCGACCTGTGCGTGAACAAAGTATCGCAATGTACGGGCAAATCGAAACACAAATGGCATTTCTTCGTATCTCTATTTCTGCTGAGGAGCCTGATGTAGCGCTTATGCAATCTCAATTCGCTGATTTAAAGCAAACGATTGAGGATTTTGTAGCTGGCAAAGAAACAGCCGACGTGGTAGAGGGAGAGTATTCTTTAGCTACATTAATTGCCTATATAGATGAGGCCAATGATTTTCTGGATGCAGGTGATTACCAGGCAGCTTCAAATAAAATACGTGAGTTTATTACCATTTGGCCAAGTGTAGAAATTGAAATCTCCACACGTAATAGTAGTCTTTATACGAAAATTGAAAGTGATATGCCGATGATCGCGAGTGATCTATTAAAATCCAACGTCGATCAGCAAGCAATTACCAAACAATTAAATACATTCCGCACTGAGATTGAGCTGATTCAAGGGGATTCCGATTACACAATTTGGGACGCTGCGTTAATTTTATTACGGGAAGGGCTAGAGGCATTACTGATTATTTTAGCCTTAGTGTCATTCCTCAATAAATCAGGGCAGAACAAGATGCGCAAATGGATTTATGTCGGCGCGTTTGTCGGCGTTCTATTGTCTGCTATTGCAGCCATTCTTATGTCGACGATTTTAAATTCGGCAACAATTGATACGAATCGCGAGTTAATGGAAGGGTATGTAGGGCTAGTTGCTGCAGCGATGATGATCGGTGTTGGTATCTGGCTACATAGCAAATCAAGCGTGGTCAGCTGGAATCGCTATATTTCCAAACAAATGGGTAATGCCATTTCGAGTGGTTCTATTTTTGCGATGGCTATGATTAGCTTTTTATCGGTCTTCCGTGAAGGTGCAGAAACGCTTGTCTTTTATGCGGGGATTGCACCAAAAATGGAAACGTCACAGTTTATTCTTGGGATTGTGGTAGCACTACTCATTCTTGCTGTACTTGCAGTCGTGTTATTTAAAGCAAGTGGTAAAATTCCAATTCACAAATTTTTTGCAGTAGCAACCATTTTAATTTACGTGCTAGCCTTTAAAATTATTGGGGTCAGTCTGCATACTTTGCAGCTGACAGATAGTCTGTCCACAACGATTGTTGATGGCTTACCTGTTATTAGCTTGATTGGCTTCTATCCAACAGTGGAAACAATCATAGGGCAGTCTATTTTACTCGTGTTAGTGGCGGCTACTGTGCTCTATAAAAAGAAACAAGCCTAAAGAAAAAGGTAGATGAGCGTAATAAACTGTACCCTTTGTAAAGGACATTTTGAAAAAGGTTAGGCAACTTCTTGAAGCTGCAGTCTGTATTTTACAGGCGGCAGCTTTTTTAAATTCCACTGACCTCGATAATGGTTATAATAGATCAT
>NZ_JAVGCX010000022.1:0-66526 GCF_052928325.1 Lysinibacillus sp. BSL11
GTACATTGAGAAAAACCTTCCAATTTTAAAGAGGAAGGCTTATTTGCTGTACCCTTTTTTAGTATATCATGCGAGTTTTAATTTTTTTATTGAAAAATCTTGACAACTATTAGCTGGTTTTGTGGAACAAGAAAAAATCTTGCTTTTATATTTCGTGTAAACATTGAGCTTTAGAGATTAAAAGTCGATAAAAAACGCGACAACTTTAAAAACTAATCCCTTGATTTTTGTTAAAATGTAAATAAGGTTTTTTTGCTTTTATGTTAAAAATTTTGTAAAATAAAACGGAAGACGCATATTTTTACAACTTGGGAGGGGCTATATTATGCGAAGTAAACGAATTAAATTAGCAATTGTCGCAATTATTCTTGTCCTTTGTATAACTGGTATTCTATTTTATTCAGAATATGGAACAAAGAATATTGGAGATGAACTCATTACAAACACTGATAAATTTGAAAAAGTTGTTGATAGCATTTCCGTTTGGGAAATGAACGGTGGTGTAGATAACAAAAATATATTTATCGTAAACAAAGACGATGAATTATATAACGAAGTACGCAGCATTTTGAATAATTGGGAAGCAAAACGAACTTTATTCAAAAGTATGGATGTCTCTAACTCTTATTACAAAATAGTTTTCACTAATAACGACGATACTACTAATCCAATTAATATATTAATTTCAAAAGATGGTATGGTTAACATTAACGCAAGAGAATACGAACTTGTCAAAGGCGATTTAGTTGAATTACTTAATATCGCTAACTATGAATAATCAATCGAGAATGATGAATCTCAAGTACCTTGTATTCCGCTGCAAGTTCGCATGGATTGGTGGAATGCTTGTTGTATGGTGAAGTCCTAAATTTTCTGATTTCTGATTCGTGCAATCATTCCGGAAAGCTCCGTAAGCTAAATAGATCTTTTTTTTACATCTATATGGTTAAGTGAACCAGATGTAAACAATTATAAATGGTGACTGTTTTTATAATAAAGGCGGCCTTCCACAAACTAATCTGTGGAGGACCGCTTTTAATTTGTTCTTATTTACTTAACAATCCTCGTCTCGTGAATTCAGAAGGACAGAACACTATTCAACAATAGCGCCCAATTGTTGAATAGTGTTATCTAACTAAAGCACTCGAAAGTTTAAGTGAAACTGTTCACAACTTATAATCAGTGTTTTAGGATCTCGGATAACGCCTGTTCCTCACCATCTAACATCGAAGTAACGATTGTCATAAAATCTTCAGCTCCAATTTCAAAATGACCTCGACGAAATGGATATCCCCAATTGCGATTTCCACGCGTAAAAGTGAGCTGGTTTAACAACACTGCAATCTTAACTTCTCGACAAGGAATATAACGCATATCTCTGCGAAATGGCACAAACGACTCCGACACTTGATGTTTGTAAGCACCGTTGTCCGTAACCTGACCAATAGCAGTAAATGCTTGAACTGGCTTCCCTTTTAACATGTCTATGCGAGGGGAATAGTATATCAACCAATCACCTGGAGACATTTTACGCAAAGGTGCTGCCTTACCGTGACACAACTGTGCAAAACCACCTTCTATGGCTAAATTCACATGAGAAGCGGATACAACGCCAATCCAATATCTGCTTTTCTGACTTGTTATATTCGACATGATGCATCCCCCCTACTCTTCAAAGGCTAAACTTTTCAACCGATCCAGTTGTAAAAAATGATGTCTGTAATGCATTTCAATCAACATAAACCATTCCTGAGCGTTTAAAGCACCGAACGCCGGATGAAGTATCTTGTTACTTACAGGCGCTTGAAGTAGAACTGATTCCGTATTCCTCATCTGTTCCACTACACTGTTAAGTCCTTCTACCAAATGCTCCATGCTCTCTGGTGGTTGCGGAGTATAAATCGGAGAAGCAGGGACCTTAATACGAACAGCTGGAAATTGTTCTAGTTTAAAAACAATCTTACCCTGCTCAGTTTTTTCCTTCGTTGGGTTCAATGTCGATTCGCTACCAGCTAAACATTGCTCGACATTATGTAGATGCATGAAAGCTGATTGAATTAAATGTACATACATCTGTCCAATGGACCAATCTTCTTCGTTCAGCTTTCTATGTAATTTATCCATATTGAGTTTTGTCAGTTCTTCCAAATATCTTTCTACTGTAAGTTCAAATGACTTCAATACATCCTTTGTACTTTTCATCCTTTAAGCAGCTCCTCTTCATCTTGGTATAGTCACAGTATAAAAGAACACTACTGACAGGTGTATGTCAGTAGTGTTCTAAAATTTTTTTCGCTACTTCTCGAATCTTGAAGCGTAAAGACTTCGGCTCAATCACCTCGATATCTCCGCCCCAGCCAAGTAAATGATGTAATAGTTCCTCTGGATACCGAACACGAAATTGAAAGATTACATCCTCATTCCGCTCCTCAATGGATGCAATATAAAAATTAACTGCCTCAATGATTTTGTCGGCAATTTCGGGGTTTGCCCTCATTATTATTCTTTCATCTCGATTGTCAGGTGGCCGATAGCTACTTAGGTCAAAATCATTTGGTAGAAGAAATTGATCTTCCAACACAGAAAGCTCGGACATCCGGGACAAGCGGAAATGTCGCATTTCTTGCCTCATATCACAGTATGCTAGTAAAACCCAATTTTCATGGACAAGTGTTAATCCATATGGAGAGACCACACGTTTATTTTTCCGATTCCCATCTGTTCCTGGCATTTTTTTAATATACATAAAACTGATTTTGCACTGTTTCAAAATTGCATCGCGAACTTGATTAAGATACGTTTTTACACGCTCTTCAGTTGACTGATCGCCTATATGAAGCAGTCGCATTGTTTCCCGAACAAGCCTTGACTCGTTACGAACTGACTCCGCCAAAGTAGCCTCGATTTTGCGTTTAGCGGACTTTGCATTTATACCATAATCTGTATCCAACCTTTGCTCGATAAAATCAGCTCCCATGAGCAGGGAGACGGCCTCTTCTGCTGTGAACCTAACCGGAGGTAGAAAATATCCTTCCATTAAGGAATAACCCTGACCAGGGGCGCCTAAAATGGGAACCCCAGCCTCACTTAGTGCTTGAATATCCCTATATATCGTACGTACACTTGTCTCAAATTGAGAAGCTAAATCTTCTGCTCTCAGTGTTTTACTTCGCTGTAATTCAAGCGTGATTGCAAGCTGCCTCTCCGTTTTGTTCATTTTTTTCCTCCACCATTTCTACATTCTATTACGGTACTTGCCCAATAGTTGAATAACAGCAAGCAATGTAACTGGGCTATATCCCTGGATTCGTTTGTATGATATCAAGTTTGCTTAGAGTCATGGTACAACAATTGATAATAGTTGCTTCAATTAAGAATTTTTAAACACCATTCAACTAGATTTTCCTGTTAAAACAGGTATTCACCCATGTTTTCACGAAGTCTTAATCTAATAATTCTTCAGCAAATTTAATCATCCTTAGTCTCAAATTGCACATATTTCTTATAATATCATAAAAATTTTTGTACTAGACTGCCCCATTTGTTGAACAAAAAAATCCTGCATATCGACACAGGATGTTTAAACAAACTTGATTATAAATGATTAATTTTTTTTATAAAACTACAAAGGCTACCTGTGAATTTTTCATACTCAAGTTAAACCTTTCCAAAGTATTTCCATTTTCCATGCTTCATTAAACCTTGCTATTTCACTATTAACGCTGGGCAATGAACATGTTTCATCACTTTGTGGCTGACACTTCCTAACACCATCTCTTGTAAAGTATTTAAGCCTCTGCTACCAATGATAACAAGATCAACTTGCTTTTCATTTGCGTACTTCACAATTATAGAACCAGGTGTACCATGTAAAATCGTTAATTTGAAGTTACTACCAGCAACTCTTAAAACTTCTTCTACTGGTGCTACCTTTCGTTTACGTTCTAATAATAAACTTTCACTAGATACAGCATGTAACACTTCTGTTTTCGCCTTTTCAAAATCTGCCACATACACCATTTCAATCAGTGAATTCTCAGAAGCAATTTTGACTGCCTCTTTTGCGGCACGCACTGAATGCTCAGAACCATCAACAGCCAATAAAATATGTTTATACATAAAGTATCCCCCTTAATGTGATACACCTACATTTAATAATTGGTTATATAATTTTTCACTCGCTGGGTTCATGCCAATGACTTTCACAGTTTTCCCCTGCTCTTCTAATTTCGTAACGACTTTTACGACTGCACCAACTGCTGATTCATCCCATAAATGGCTACTTGTTAAGTCGATTGTAACGATATCATCCTTAACTGCTTCCAGTGTTTGGACAAATTTTTGAGTAGACGCAAAAAATAAAGGACCTTCTACAATAAATTGATCGTTATCTTGATGTATTCGTACCTTTGAAATCGTTGCAACAAAGAATAAAGAACTTAAAATTACTCCTAATACAACTCCAATCGCCAAGTTATCTGTATAGACAACTACAGCTACGGTTGAAAGCATAACGAATGCCTCACTTTTAGGTGCTTTGACAATATATTTAAACGATCCCCAATCAAATGTACCAATACTTACCATGATCATAATTCCTACAAGTACTGGCATTGGAATATCGACCACGATGTTGCCAAGTACTAGGATTAAGAACATTAGGAACATTCCAGCCACAAGTGTTGATAGACGTCCTCGACCACCTGATTTTACGTTAATCATCGACTGTCCAATCATTGCACATCCCGCCATACCTCCAAAGAAACCATTAACGATGTTTGCAATTCCTTGTCCACGTGCCTCGATATTTTTATTGGATTTTGTATCCGTCATATCATCAACAATTTGGGCGGTCATTAGTGATTCCATTAACCCAACAAGCGCTAATGCTAGTGCGTAAGGGAAAATAATCACTAACGTTTCAATATTGAATGGTACGTCTGGAATGAAAAAATGCGGTAAGCTCTGTGATATCGCACCTAAATCTCCTATCGTTTTTAGTTCAAAATTAAAAATGAATGTTACAGCCGTTAACATGATAATCGCAATTAAAGGTGCAGGTATTACTTTAAGGAATCTAGGTAAAATGTAAACGATACATAATGTGACCACGATAAATATATACGTTATATACCCTCCACGTAAAAAGTGTGGTACTTGTGCCATGAAAATTAAGATTGCTAGTGCATTAACAAAGCCAATCATGACCGAATTTGGTATAAAACGCATGAGCTTAGCAATTCCAAATACACCAAATAAAACTTGAATAATTCCTGTTAAAATTGTTGCTGCTAATAAATATTGTAACCCATGGTCTGCCACCAAATCTGCAATCACGAGTGCCATTGCTCCTGTTGCGGCAGAAATCATTCCCGGTCTTCCCCCAACAAATGCTATAATAACAGCAATAGAAAAGGACGCATAAAGTCCGACCATTGGATCGACACCAGCAATGATAGAAAAGGCAATTGCTTCAGGTATAAGCGCTAAGGCGACGACCATCCCTGATAAGATGTCACCACGCACATTACCAAACCATTGTTGCTTTAAACTTTGCATGATATTCTCCTTCTTTACTAAAATATAATCTTTGAATATCATAGCATACTTTTCCTAAAAAGGAACCTTTACGGAACTGAAATGGAGTGAAATTATATGATTTACGGTTATCAACGACCCTTATATAATGATGAGGATATGCAAATTCAAACTGTTGCTTTAAAGAATTGTGACCATCTATTTACTGAAAATCATGGTCGTGCGAAAAAGCGATTAGCGCTTGAAGAATTACTCATGACAATAGAAAAAGACGATACCATTCAGGTACTTCGTTTCTTTAGCATCGCGGATACAACTAGGCATTTAGAAGACCTACTAAAAATTTGTAAAAGAGATCAGGTAACTATTCACTTTATGGAGGAAAATATTACGTCCACACAAATTCTTGAAATGCCACTTGAGCAAGTTTTACAATTCTTTTTAACATTTCAAAGTGATATCGTAAAGCAATCAACTACTTTAGGAATGGCTGAAGCAAAAGCAAAAGGAAAATCAATTGGGCGACCTAAGAAATCAGATGAAAATATAAAAAAGGCAATTGAGATGTATCAGTCTGGAAACACATTATTGGATATTAAGAATGAAACAGGTATTAGTAAATCAACGCTTTATCGTTATCTAGAGTCAATAGAATAAAACAACAGTAAATTGAAATCTTTATAACCTATCAATTAAATTAAAAACAAGCCTGCTTATGCGTTAGTTTGAGCAGGCTTGTTTTCTGAGTGAATTCGTTTTTACTTCCCGAAAAGTCATAAAAAGATGGTATTCAATACTATGCTTCGTTAATTCAATAAAATGAGCTGCCTTTGCAACTCCTTGTTCTTAGCACCTTAGCTTAAATAATTTCTTTCATAAACTTTGTTCAGTGTTAATCTGATTTAATAACCTTTTGTTCAATTCCCATAACGCCGTTTTATTGCTACCCCATTTCAAAAGTATTACTGCCTCTTCAAAACATAACCATTTATAGTTAAGGTGCTCTTTGGATAAAGATATATCTTTTGTAGGAATTTTTTTTGTGATGTAGTTAAAAATCATATATCTATCCATAGCAACTGGATTTACATATTCATAGAGACCTTTAAAAATAAGGTTACTTACTTCTAAACCCGTTTCTTCTTTTACTTCTCTAATTGCATTTTCCAAAATACTTTCAGGAAATTCAACTTTTCCACCAGGTGGAATAAACCCTTTGAAATGATCATGTTGTCTATCAAGTAGTAAAACCTTATCTTCTTTAGGTTTCGGTCTCTCTCAAAACTTTCATTTGGGAACGTTATTGAGGTTTGTATTAGATACGTTATAAATCCTTGTGGCACTACACTAAAGCACCCGTTTAACAAAAATAGAATATATAATCTTTTTTTGGTATATTTGTTAAATCGAGGTTCTTGCTAGCACAACTAGACAGTTTAAATTTCTTCGTCATTGAGATTAATGCTGCGAAATATCTACAGAAATGTAAGTATTGCTAGAAATAGGCATATGGATTTTCTTTACATTCCACAATTTCTGAAATTCCTTAATTGGAACTTTTCGATTATATTTTTTATTGTCATCATCACAATTCACCAAATGCCCTAACGATTCTGAAAGATAAATATACTCTTTGTCGTAGCCTACAACGGGGACAAAATGCAAATTATTAAGCCCCTTCTGTACTTTAATAAAAACAATTACAGGAGTTCCTTTACTAACTTCGTACTTTAATGAATGTATATCCCCTTTATAATAGCTTGTTTTAAAGCCTTTTTCTCTTAATATTTTACGAATTCCCTTTGGATATACATTACCTGCTCTTGTTTTACAAGGAAAATGTGTATATAACGATTCTCCCTCAGCTTCTATACCGAAATGATGTAGTAGATACGCTGTTGAAAACGCTGCACATTCTGTATTTTTTTGTAAATCAATTCGATTATTTTGTTGAATAAGATAATTAGGTGGATAATCTCTTTTGCGTAAAACAGGTATAGGTAATGTCATTAAATATGCATTAATACTAATTGTTATAACCAGCCAAAAAATAACTGTTCTAATTATAAACATATTGCCTCCCACATTGTTTTCATTTGTATTAAAATTACATTTTATAACTGAATTTACCATATTATTGATTAAAGTATATCATTCCCAAAGCGTCGTTTGGTAGACATTTTATAAAAGTTTGTTATTCCACATTCTGGCCCGTTTATTGAACAAAAAAAACCTGCATATCAACACAGGATTTTTAATCAAACTTTATTATCAATGATCAAATTTTTTATAAAACTACAATTACATCTTTTATTGGACTATTTTTTACAGGTAGATGAAATTATTAATTGCTTATAACCTTTAACGCATTATGAAGAAGGCATACAACAAAAGCTTGATTTAGCCATAGCTTTGTTTAAAAGTTCAATTGAACGTAAAACAGTTTCTTTTTCGAACTCATTCAAATGCGAAAAAACTTCATTTAAATAATTGTTTATCATTTCATCAATTGTAGTAGCGAGAAATGTCCCTTCCACCGTTAATGACAAAATGTACACTCTTTTATCTGATGGTAGAGGATTTTTTTTGACAAGATTCATCTTAATAAGAGATTGAATCTGTCTACTAAATGTAGTAATATCCATTCCTATTGCCTCTGCTATTTGTTGCATAGATGGGTTATTTTGTTTGTCTATCTCATATAGAATATGGCTCTGTATTGGTGTGATGTCAATTGATCCTACAGAACAACATGTTTTATTTAGTAAAGCAAACTTTTGAGTTAATACTTGAAAAAGTTCACGTTTATTTTCCATTTAATCATCTCCTATAAAGACATATATATATTATTTACTTGCAAAATGCAACTAAAATATATTTAACTTTTTTTGAAGATGTTTTCCTTACTTCAAAAGTTACTTTTCAAGTGATGAAGTAACTTTTTCACCACATACTCGGCATCTTCTCCCACTCCTCTTAAAGTTGCAGATGCAAATGATCGTTGTCCTTCTAGTCCCACAAAATACAATCCAGGGATACTGCTAATACCTGCCTTTTGTAAAGGCATTCCTTCCCCATCCAATGCACCGAGTAATTTCATATAGGGTAAATATGGTCTGAATCCTGTGGCATAGATAATGGTATCTACAGGTTCCCTTTCTCCATCCGGCCAAATAACTCCATCTTCATAGAAAGAAGTAAACATTAAACGTTGTTCTGGATTCCCCTTACTAATTCTATCTTTATATCCACCTGTATCATTCACAGCATTTGATCTGGGTGCCGTTTTTCCAAAGCGCCAGAAAGGAAAGGTATCAAAACCAATTATTTTCAACCAATAATGTATATCCAGTCCAAGTAAACGTTGTTTTACAAATTTTATTGGTTGTCGTACTGAAAGAGTGGTTTTGCTCACCTCAGACAATTCAACAGCAATCTGCACAGCCGAATTTCCTCCACCAATTACAATTACCCTTTTGTTATGAAATGGCAGTGTATTTTGATACTCTGAAGAGTGAAGAGTTTTCCCTTGAAAAACTTCTCTTCCTTTAATTTTAGGAATAAAAGGGTTATTAAATGAGCCTGTAGCGTTTATGATTGTTCTAGCTTGAAATATATCCCCTGTGACTGTTCGAATAATAAAACCTAGTTTGTTTTTCTCTATCAAATCTACTCTCTGATTAATTAAAACAGGTAATTGAAACTTATTTTTATACTCCTGCAAATATTGAATAACTTCATCTCTTTTCGGATAGCGATTCTGAGTTCCAGGAAACTTCATACCAGGCAAAGAGGAAACACTTGCTGGAGAAAACAATTTAAGACTGTCATAATATCTTGGCCAAGATCCCTCAATCTGATTACTTGCCTCCAATATTAAAAAACGTAGACCTTTTTTCTGTAAATGAAAACCTGATGCTAGCCCTGCCTGCCCTCCCCCTATTACGATAGTTTCTAGTATATCTTTCATTTTTATTCCTCCCTTTTTTATTTGTATTATGCAAGTATTAATGTAAAATAAATATGTTCAAGATACTCATTTTGTCTTAACATTTCCCTTCAATTAAAACGCTATGTAAAATATTTATAACGTAATTACTTGCAAAATGCAAATAAAATAATAAAAAAAAAATACCTCTCTAACTGAGTGGATTATGGAAGTCTCAAATATAATTAATTTCCTGAGTATTTCTCTTTTTTTCATACGTATTAAATACTTCATTCGCAATATTTATTATTAACCGAACTTCAGCTTCATTTCTATCCTCTACTAGATTTTGTAATATCATAATCAAATCTTTTTTTCAAAATACTTATTATTAAAATTCAGAGTATCAAAATTAACAATACACTGACAATAAGCTCTTCAAATCCTGTTAATACTTTTTGTTCTCCGTTTATAGTACCAACAATATGGATGTTCTCTTCTTTCTTTACCTGTGAGATATAGAAAGGTGTTATTACTTCAACTTTACCTGAATATATTAATCCGTGAAACATCGAGTGTGCCATGTGCTGACAAAGCATCTTTTTCTTCGCTGCCATAGGCTTCTTCTACAGACTTTTTATGCATAATCCACACTAGCTTTGTTGCAGAATTCTCTACTTGTAATTCCGGAAGTGCTAACAAGGTATTAATAGCCGAATGGTCACCACCAATAATTGCAATTTTCTTTAGTATTCATATTTATGTCTAGGATACCCTACTCAATGTGATCTGCTAATACTTTTTCATTTTGTAGCCATACCCCGGGTTTGGATTTCCCTATGTACCGCAGCATTCATAACGCTTCACACTTCAATAATTAGGAAAGCTTAGTAAAAGATGTTTACAAACAACGTAAAGTTAGTTATACTTACTAAGTAATCAAAAAAATTCTTAAGGAGGTCGAATAAAATGATCGTTATCGTTAAATTGATGTCATTGGTAGCTACAACTTCAGTAAAAATGAAAATCACACATTCGACCACATCGGAATGGACCGCTTAAGATTTTTTTGTAAATAAGCATACCCATACCGCAGGGAGAAGTGTCCCCCTGCGGTATTTTTGTGCCTTTTTCACCGTAGGGGAGTCTCTCTACGGTTTTTTTATGGCCATTTAAGGAGGTGATAATAAATGATATTAAACTTTTTTGCGCTCACGATAACTATTACAAAACGTGAGATTTCTCTTGAGAAAGCTCTTCATGATGAATATGTGAAAAAAATCTTTGAAGAGAACCGAAAAAAAATAGACGATTATCTTCGTATTCGTCAATATTAATCTTGTTAATTAAAAAACATGAAAGGTGGGAATTGAAATGTTTTATATGATCAAAAGACGTTATGCAGTTTTATGGCTGGAGAAAGACACAACCACCAGATGAAGTAATATAAAGTGATAATATAGCTAATGTTATAATCTCAGTTGAGCTAACCCGTTCTAATCTAGGACGGGTTGCTTCAGAAATATTTTGCACTTTGATTAAGCAATATGTTACACATACAATTTGATGTAGTTTAAGAAAATGCAGAATTACAAGGTTAAGAAAAAATCGTAATTCCTTGATACTAAAATTGAATTTGGCAATTTTTATTTTAATTCCATTGTTCCGCCTAGTTAGCTATCCATGTAGTGCAAAAACAGTACCCGAATATTGAAGATCGTATTCATTTAAAACAAACTAAAAAGTCACTTTCCTTGCAGAGAGGAAAGTAACTTTTAGTCTTTTCAATGGCCTGATTGTGGGACTACTCTATTGTTACTCAATAATTATCAATTAGATATGTATATTGGACATGTCTAGAATAAATACTATTATTTATACGAATAACCTTTTGAGCGATCAATTATGAGGAGCCTCCGATAACCAGTAAGTTGTGACCAATTTACTTATATTATGTAAACTAAAATCATTTGGCGAGGAGTCGGGCTTGATTGCGTCTACTACCCATGCCATTGCAATAAACCCGCCTTCTTTGCATGAGGATTTTAAAGCTTCATAATATTTTAGACAAGTACTTTTATTTAATTAATTTGAAACTAAGATTTACAGAACTTTTATAGTATAGCCGTAAATTATCTCTTATATAGTGATCATTTCCTATTTCAATTTAATTTCATTTTAATCCCTGTGGAAACCTAAATACATTAAACGGATCGTACTTTTGGTTAACTCGTTTCAACCTTTGTGCATTGCCTCCAAAGTATTCCTTATCATAATTTTTAAGCTCACTTATAGGAAAATTCACATATGAACCTTTTGTCATATTTTTAATCATTTCAAAACGCTCACGAACCCACTCCTGATTATCTCTTGCATACTTATCCTCTATCCATACAGACTGGACACCCATTATATATTTAGCATCTCTATAGTAAAAAGCCGTTTCTTCTTTATCAATGTGTTTGATTTCTCCTCCTAATGCATAAAAAGAAATAGCAGCATATACTGAACCATCTGGAGGACTTTGGACACTAGTTCCAATATTTTTAAGCTCTTCTACTGTATAGTTTCTTTGTACAAACCTACCAGTGGATTTAAATTTTTCGAAAGGTGGATAGGTTGCCTCTACCTTTTTCACTGCTTCTAGAAAGGAAGATTCTTCTAAGTTCAATCGAAACCCTTTAATTTCTACAAAAGGTTGTAAAATCTTTTTTGCTAATTTGGATGGACCGTAAAAGAAACCAGTTCCAAAAATACCTAACCCTTCATTTTCAGCGTTATAAAAGCTTGTAACTAAAGTCATTCGTTTATCCAATTTAGGCAACCAATTTTGCCAAATATTCATGACATCTATTTGCTTAGCAATTGTTGTATTTACATAATAGAATCTAATGAATGTGACAGAACGTTGTGTTGGTTTTGGTAACTGAAAAGTCATGCTAATAACCACACCAAAGTTACCTCCACCTGCACCCCGACAAGCCCAGAAAAGATCAGGGTTACAATTTTTATTTGCCTTAATAATCCTTCCCTCGTAATCTACTAATTCTAGTTCTAGTAAACTATCACACCCCAACCCATAAAGTCGACTGGAGAATCCCCATCCACCGCCGAGTGTAAAGCCAGATACTCCAACAGTGGGGCAAGTTCCACCAGGAAAAACATATCCATTGGAGCCAACAAAATCATACACCTCTGTGTTTTTTGCTCCAGCCTCCACCTCTAATATGTGTTTTTTCTTATCTAGTTTCAGCTTATTCAATCTACTAATATCAATTACAAGCACGAAATCACCATTAGAATAGCCTTCATAATGATGTCCTCCAGACCTAATGCGGATATCCACACAATGTTTACGTGCCCAATGTATGGCATTCACAACATCTTGTCTTCTTTCACAATAGACAATGATCAATGGAAACTTTTGATTGGCACGATTCCATTCTTGTCTTGCTTCATTGTAGTTAGGATCTTTTACGGTTACTACTTCACCAGTTAGCCCTTTTAAGAACAATGAATCTCGCTCCATTTCAGTCACCTCTATCAACACAATAATAATTTTTCTACTAGTTTATTCTTTTGGTTGAAAATGGTTTAGGTTTTAGGCTGATATAAATGACTACTGTAGCTAAATATAATGAGTTAGTTTAGAGTTAAAAAGCATGCAAATACATCGGAAGTTTATTGAAAAAGCACGCTAAGCTAAATACCTGAATGATTGTCAAACAATTAATCCTAACTCATAAGTGATTTATACAAAATTAAAGAGCATCATTCTTATTTGTAAATGATGCTCCTTTAAAAAACGTTCCTACTTATCTTGTAGTTAAACGGTGAAAATATCTGTTACAGCAAAAACATTTCGGTTACCAGCTCGCACCATCCATCACTATTTTTGGAGCTAATACTTAGTATCTTTAATCATTGCTTTGAATTTTCTCAATTTATTTTGGGCACGCCGATACATCATATAATCACTTAGGTTTGCTAAACATATAATGCCAAGCACAATCAATAAGACCGAGATGAATTCTCCCTTTTTCACCATTTCGCTATTTGTGATAATAATTAAAGACATCATAATCACTGTAGTCACAATTAATGCAATCAAATTGTTTATTAAGAAGTAGGTTCGGGCATTTGCCATGCTAATTGGTAATATTGCTGTTAGCCATTCTGTCACTAAGCCAATAAAGAACCCTACACATCCGCTGGCTAATATCGCTAAAACTCTATACGAAAATTTTATGTTCGTATTATCAGAAAACTGTAGTATAATCCCGATGAAGAGACCAAGAATAATTGACTTTATGATATTTTCTAAATGAATTTTCTCCATAAGTGATCTCCTATATTTTTAGCGTACTTCTAAGCTTTTTTGAGAACATTTTCGATACTTCCAGTTCAGTGTTATTTTCCATTCTCAATACATATCTGGAGTTAAACCAGGGGATAATTTCTTTCACATGCAGCAAATTAACGAGTTGTGATTTATTAATTCGTATAAATCCTTTTATACCCCACACGTTTTCATAATATTGTAAGGTTTCTTTTATACTGTACCGATTAAACTCAGTAAATGCCGTAATACCATTGGGACCTGCTTCTAGATAAAAAACATCTATAGGTTCTATTACTTCAAATTTATTATCTCTAAAACCTACAATAGTATTTATAAAATGCAGGTCTTCTCGAATGCCCGTAATCAATAGTTTTATCACATTCATGTAATCAATGCCATCAAATACGACACTCAACTTTCCGTCTGGTATGTCATATCCTTTTTCTACGAGTACTAAACTACTATCTGGCTTGATTTCAATTTGGTACTTGGATAGTTCTTTTTTTAATTTTTCATAAACTTTATTTGAACACAATAATTGAACCATCGTATGTCTCCTAATAACAACTTAAGACGTATTTAATCTATATTCATTCTATCGTAAATCATTCTTATTTTAACTAATTCTTCTAAGCCTTTTTCTCCATAATCAAGTGATCCAAAATTAGCTATAAAATAAGTATCCTTTTCTTTATCATATAACATATAAGTTCCTGTAACTCCTACACCGCCATAAAGATCTGTCATTGAGCTTAATTTTAACAGTAAAGATAACTCGCTAAAATCAAAATACATCATACCCATTCCATAATAAATACCCTTTGTATAGATGTTTGAAAAGTCAGTCATTTGACTATAAACATCATCAGAAAGAATGGTTCCATTTTCTAATGCCATCATGAATGTTAAGAGGTCATTCATAGTGGTAACAACACCGCCTCCTGCCCAGTCTATGGATAAAGCGTTTTTGTTGCTAAAGTCAATTTCATTCATATAAATTCCAATGATATCAGTAGGCTTATCATTATAGAACATGAAGTAACTCTCAGTCATGCCCAATGGCTGAAATATCCTATCTTCTAAGATTACTGAGTAAGGTTTTTCCTCGATAGCTTCTAGAATAAATCCAAGTAAGATATATCCCGTATCTGAATAATAAAATTGTTGTCCTGGCTTCCCCACTGGAATCTGGTTTTCTCTAGTAAATGCAATCAATTCTTCTGGTGTAAATAAAAGATCTGGATTGGATGAAATGATTTCCAGCATAGGCTTCCCGCTTTTTACTGGACCTTCAAAATAATCGCCAATTCCTGATGTATGACTAAGTAAATGTTTCAATGTTACCTGATCACTATAATCCGTGCCATCTACGACAAATAATCCCTTAAGAATATCATCATCTAGCCAAGAACTGATTTTATCGTTTAAGTTGATTTTACCCTCGTCAGATAATATGCCAAACACTGTAGCACACATGGTTTTTCCAATACTGGCTGAATGATAACGACTATCGATTTGAACAGGTAGTTCCGAATATTGATTTTTAGTTCCTACTGCAAACTGTTCGAAATAACCTGTCTTGTTGGAGTAAATTGTTAATAATGCACTAGACAATGTTTCATCTTTTTCAACTATTTTTGTTAAACGTGTGTTAATTTCTTCAGAAACTGCCGCTTTTGATATTGGCCTATTTATGATGACAAATACGCAAAATACAATTCCGACAACAATGATTATGCCAAACAATGATCTATTTACATTTATCATATTGCCCATCCCTCGCTTCATTTACTTTTCATACTTTCAATTTAATCGATGGTTTATGATTTAGAAATGTATTTAGTCTAAGTTGGCAAAATTAAAGGGTAAGAAGGTTTTTTTCGTCTATCAATGTGTAGAAAACTCCGCTTATAACCTTTACATAAGCATCTATCCTCTCTTAAAACAAAATTACCAAATTGAGTTAGAACACGCCTATTTACTTTAGATGAAACGTTTTTTTCAATTTATGTCTATTTTTACTGGTCTACAATATTCAGGACAATCTCACTTTTACAAAATCTAAAAAGGAATTAGCGACTATATAATATTAATATTTAGTTTATCTAAAAGAACTTTTTCCCTCGAAATAATATATTTCTTTTATTTAAACATAAATTCTCCTCAAAAATATCATCTACATTTCACATTTCAAATGTATAGTATTCATGTAAGTGAAATTATCTATTTTTAGGAGGCTTTATGAAGAACTTATACAATCGATTTTGGCGATGGCATTTTTTTGCTGGATTATTTATTACTCCCCTCTTGCTTACTTTAACAATCAGTGGAATAGGCTACTTATTCTACACAGATGTAGAGAACAAGCTCTATTCTGATGCTTTCTTTGGTGATAGTAAAGAAACAACAAATATTACAATTGATGAAGGAATTGAACAGGCAAAAGCAAAATTTAGTGACTATAAAGTTAGTAAAGTAATAGTTTTAGACGAACCTTATAATACCCGCTTAACACTGACCAACAGTGAAGGCGAACAAAAGTATGTCTTTTTAGATGATAATTATCAGGTAGTCGATAGTCAGGATGCAAATTACACATTTTCGAATATTATGCGAAATCTCCATAGCTCTCTATTTATAGGTGGGACATTCGTAAACTACTTAGTGGAGCTAGCTGCATGCTGGGCTATCTTCTTATTACTCTCAGGTTTATACATGACCTTTAGAAAGAAAGTATGGAAGAAAGTGCAAACAGAAACATCTCGTATTCGGTCACGTAGATGGCACAGTATCCTCGGTGTGATTATTACCATACCTATGATTGCAATTATTTTCACAGGATTGCCATGGTCAGCATTTATGGGGAATTTTATTTATACAGCAGCACAACAAAATCCGTCCATTGGGATTCCAGAATTGCAACAAAATCCACCAACATCTGATATTAATGAAATTCCATGGGCTACTCGCAAAAATGAAACGCCAACTTCTACTACCCAAGACCATTCAGGTCATGCAGGTCATGGAGGAGCTCATGGTGTTGTTGATTATTCAAATGAATATGCGATGTCAGTCGGCGATTTGATGAAGCATGTGGACAGTGAAAATATTTCTAAACCATACTCTATTATTTTACCTAGTTCGGAAGAAGGCGTTTTTACTGTTGCTAAGGGGTCAAACACAGGTATAACAGGACTGGATGTAAATCCAAATGAAGAAATAACTAATTATTTTGACCAATACACTGGCTCACTTATCTCATCAGTCGGATACGATGAATATGGTATTTTAGGAAAATGGTTTACATGGGGTATCCCACTTCATGAAGGGCATCTATTTGGTTGGCCAAATAAAATAATCAATCTATTGATTTGTCTTGCGTTTTTATATTTAATTTATCTTGGCTTTAAAACATGGTTATTACGTAGACAAAAAGGGATGATTTCTGCACCACCTATGCCAAAAGAAATATCTATTCCATTTTGTATTTTCATGATTTTGCTAGGCATTATTATGCCACTCTTCGGTATTTCTCTTATTTTAGTTGTTATAATTGAACTGTTTATTTTGATTACAAAAAAGAAAAAAACAGCTATTTGAAGAAGTAATTACTATTAAGAAACAGGTGCTAAAACACAATTAGCACCTGTTTTTATCGTATTATAGTTCACTAATAATATTGTCTATATATTGCTCATCAATAGGTCCATAAACTTCATGAACAATCTCTCCATTGGCGCTTAGAAATATTGTAGTTGGTATTGTAAAACCACCGAATCGCTTTCGGATATCCCCAGTTTCATCCAATAAAATAGGTAAATCCCATCCCTTTTTAGTAGCATATTTAGTTACCGTTTCTATACTTGCTTCAGTATCAGTTGCATTGACTGTGACAATCTGTACATCTTTTTTTGTGTCATAATAATTTTGCAAGCGTGGCATTTCCTCATTACAAGGTCCACACCAGGTAGCCCAAAATACAAGGACAACCGGTTTACCTAGATAATTGTATAATGTTTTTGGTTCGCCTCTGAGATTTGGCAATTCAAAATTTCGCACTGCTCTATCTGAAAGTTTTATATCTGTTGATTTAACTGTGCTATCTATAATCTCTTTAGAAGTTTCTGCTTTATCTGAAGGTAAATAGTTAATAAAGACAATACCAATTAAAATTAAAATAACACATGCTGAAAGCCAATTTTTCATGACAAATCCTCCCCTAAATACAATTTCAACCATAGGGATTCTAAAGATTCTTCAGCATATTGTCTTTTTAAACTTGAAATATTACCAGAAGCAAGAATTTTACCTTTATGAATGAAAATTACTTCATCTGCAATTTCCTCTACTGTTGATAGTAAGTGAGTAGAGTACAAGATCAATTGACCTTTATCTCTTTCCTCCTTTAAAATTGATTTCACTCTGTTGATCCAATATGGATCTAGACCATTGGTAGGTTCATCTAAAATATACACATCACATTCGCCTAACAGGCTTTGGGCAAAGTTTAAACGTTGTCTCATTCCTTTTGAAAGCTCACTAACAAAACTATTTTTATGCTCGAATAGATCAACTAACTGTAAAATATCATCTTGACTCCTACTAGTAATACCCTTTAACTTACCTAAAAGCTCAATAATTTCTTTCACTTTTAATGTAGTTGGAAAGTTTAGATCATCAGGCATATATCGAACTCGGCCTTGAGGAATGCCTGTTATAGTCCCTTTATCTAATGGTAATTGTCCCATAATCAGTTTCATTAGCGTACTTTTTCCAGCACCGTTCTCTCCCACTAATGCTACAATTTTCCCACTTGTAAGTTGATAGGTAACTGGACCAATTTGTTGTCCTTTACGATATGTAATCACAACCTCTTGTAGCTCTATCATCTATAGCTCTCCTTACGTTTCAACTTTAAAAAAGCAAGACAAAGTGGAATAAACCACCATACTATTGTGATACCTATTATCAAACCAATTCCTAGACTAGTTTCATAAAACTGTGTTAAATAATAAAACGACTTCCCTAAGATGCCTGTTTGTTCTATTTGAATTAAATAGACATATCGGAGCCACTCAATAATATTAATATGAACATGTGTATAAATTATTTTTTCATAGACATGTTTTGGAATAATGGTTCCAATTGCCATTACTACATAATTACTCAATAATGTAAAAACTGCCCATAGCCCTAGACTAAAACCTAATGCCTGTAATCGATGTATGGAAAAAGCGCCAATCATTACACTTATAGCACTAAAAACAACGATAATAACTGTTGTTAATACAATAAACTGACTATCTATATGAACGCCACCAAAGAAAGCTCCTACAATTAAAATAACTGCTTCTGTAGTTGCTAAAGCGAATAAAAAAATGGATACTAATGCGACATATTTTGCCCCTAAATAATGTGCGATACTAACGGGATATGATCGAATTAATTGATACCATCCTGATTCTATATCAGCAGCTATACTCATTGCCCCTATTGTCAAAATAAATAAAGGAAACAAAAAAAGTAATAAATTTAAGAGAGAGGCTTGAAAGCGATCGAAGCCACCTGCATCCGTGTTTAATTGTTGCAACATCAAAATAGCAACAAATAATACAATAAAAATACCAAGCAACATGTAAATCCACTTACTCCGGAAAAGCTGCTTTATTTCCGATTTAATCAATGTTCATGCACACCCCAATTAAATGACGTTACTAATTCTTCGTATCCAAGTGGCTTACCAGCACCATTTTCTTGCTCATAAATTGCTGCGTCCCCAATTGACGCAAAGGCAAGTACACCATAATTCATGGGTGTCCAATAATCCTCGTTATATAAATAAGCAGCCGTCTTCACATCTATCCATTCTTGCTTATCATTTGATTTGATATAAGCTGCGGCTACTTCTTGCTCTGGACTTTTTAAATATTCAATTAAACAACCTAAATCATCAAATACTAGATAATCATTATTTTTGAAAATTACTTGCCCTGCATAATCAGGATGCGTGATACCCATGTTACACACAATACAAATATCCGTCTCAGGATCAATATCCCGAGGTTCTATTGTCTTCTCCGAACAACCCATCAAAAAAAGTCCTATTACTACTAATAAAATGATCTTTTTCATTTCAATTTCCTCCAACTAAAAACTAGTACAATCAGTAAAGCAACGCCAATGCTAAAATGTTTTCCTGAAAAGGATAATTGCCAAGGCTGACCCTCACGAACAATGGGTTGCGCATCCATTAGAGCATTTGGTTCTGATATTTTGTTATCCATCTTTTCTAATAATCCTGTGGCTGTACTCCCAATAAAATATTGATAATATTCGTTTTTTAATACCCATTTGCCGAAAGTAGACGTTGCAATGTAAACACTATCGCCATAGCCATCCTCATCGAAGTCTTCCCCTTCGTAATCATCATAAACATTCGCTCTAAGTGTTATGCCTTGGGAACCACTTGAAGCAACGAGCACATTTCCATAAAGTTGATTGTTTGTAACAAGGACATCTTTTGGCTGAATATTTTTAAATACTAATAAATTACTAGCAAATATATTACTGGACATATCTACCGTATCTGCCTGCTGTAATTGAACTGCTATAGAATTTTCACGAATGATATTATGGACCACATTTACTTTTGAAGTTTGATAAAGTGTAATGCCAGAACTATTTAAAGCATTTTGATGTTTAATTGTGTTCTCTTCTATATCTACATTATTTGCCATCATGGACATTACCCCTGTTATATGATCGGAGTAGTTATTATGAAGCAATTTCATATCGCTACCATACATGATATGAGTCCCGTAACGTCCATACGTAATCGTGTTTTTTTCGATTGTAACTTGTCTGCTATTCTCTAAGTAAATCCCATCTTGTGTTTGTGTAATAGTACTATTTTTAATATGAATACCTTTAGAGTTATAAAGAGAAATACCATGGCTTTTTTCTGAATAATGACCAGATTTACCAATAACGTCTACTTCAGCAATTTCACTATTTTCTACACCATCGAAGTAAATAGGAAACCTTTTTGTTTGAAAAGAATTTTGGGTGATTTTTATGTTTTTAACTTTTTTTGCAACAATGCCTTGCTCTCCAAGAAATTGAATGCCACTAATCTCTACATCATCAGCTTTAATTTCTATTTTCCCAGTGAATTTAACACCTTTGTTTCCGTTTATTTTAATAGGTTCTTTTATTAATAAATTTTCTGAATATAGTCCTGGTTCTAGCTCTAAAATCTCACCCGATGAGAGACTATCAATCTGCTGTTGTACGCTCTGAGCATATGCAGGTGTTGAAAATCCAACTATGCAGAAAAAAAGGGCAAGTAAACTGCCCTTTTTCATATTAGTGACTATGTGTTTCTTCAGTTCCATGCTGGTCCTCACTATGTTGTTCATGGTCCCCTTTTTCTTGCATCATTTTTTCACGACGTTCTTTTGCTGCTTGTTTAATTACGTCTAATTCTTCAACTTTTGCGGTTGGATTTTCTGAAATATAAGCTTTTGCATCTTCTTCAAAGGCAAAGAATATATACCCCCAGTTCATAGGGGATTTCATATCCGTTTTAACAGCTGTAGCTTCCTCAACATCTATCCAATTTAATGTTATATAATCTCTCACAAATTTTTCATTCGTTTGATTTTGAACCAACTCCGCATTTAATAAACAGCCAATGTCGTCATAAAATGCAATCGATCCATCAGGTTTAACAGATTGCGCAGAAAAAACGCCTAGGTCATGGTCCTTTGTATATACTTTCATATTACACATTTCACAAACAGTATCCTCTGCTGGCTCTTGTAGACGATCATCTATTTCCCACTCAGCAGTGGATGCTAAATATGTAACTTCATTCTTCGGTTGCTCTGAAACAACCTCTTCATGTTTGGGCTCCTGTTTAGCGTCTTTGTTCGTTTCTGTTGTACTATCCTCATTACATGCATAAAGAGCTAGCATAAATGGAACAACTAGAAAAATTTTCTTCATACCTTTACCTCCAAAGTAATTATTTTACTAGACATATACACTTTACTAAAAAGTTGTGAAAAAAATTAGAAATTAAAGTGACAATTATATTCTTTTTGAATAGTTAAAATGGATTACGTGAAGATTCGCTCCTACCACCACCTTATTATTTCTTTGAGATCTTAAAAAAATGTATTTTGAATTGTAAAATAAATGTCTTATTTTTCTACAATAACTTGTATGACACGGCGAGTATTTGTTTGGAAAGAAACTTCATATTGTTCTACTTCCCCTGTGAAGTAATGTTTTAGCTTATAACGCCTAGCCCACCTTAATATATCTTCAGCATTATATAAATAAGCCATTTCGTTTGGTCCTCCTGTATTGTATAAAAGCTGCGCATATTCATAGACCTCAAACATAAAAACACCATTTAATTTAATAGAGTTCATTATTTTTTCCAATATCACTAATTGGAATTTGTGCTGAAAATGACCAAATACCATAATTGCGCCATCATAAGTTTCTTGAGGTAGCTCATACTCTATTAAATCTGCTCTTATTGTAATGATTGATACACCATTCATTCTTGCTAATAACTGCACCTTTGCTAGACCAGATGAAGTTGAATCATAAACTGTTATCTGGTGTCCAAGCTTCGCTAAAAAAACCGCGTTCGCTCCCTCTTTCTCTTCATAGGCAGCAATTTTGGCTTGTTTAGGAAAATATTGAACTGCTGAGGTAATAAATCGATTAGCCTCAGTTCCATATATATATAATGGTGGACTAGCTTGCTTACTCCATATACTCATATCCTTCCTCCTATTTGTAAAAAAGCTTCATTTTTTAACTATATTGTTCCTATTAACATGACCATTATAAAAAACAATTGAGAAATTCAAATGAACTTTAAGCAACAAAAAATAGAATTTCATTAGTATAACCTATGGGACTGCTATAAAAAAAGGGCTAATAAAGAGAACCCAGTATAAAGAAATTCTTGTTACTTAAACTATTTTGACAAAACAATGAAATATAGTTCCTTTCAATTTCACATATTACTCATTCGATTTTCAAAACTATTTTGTATGATTGCATTGCATTTGATTAAAAAATGAAAGGAAGAGGGTAATATGAATTTTCCATCCGTGGATTATACATGGTTTGGTAATGGCACTGTGATTGCTCTTATTGCAATTATTCATGTGATAATTAGCCATGGCGTCGCGATAGGTACTTCTGTTTTAGTTGTATCGACTGAATATCGAGCGATGAAAAAGAAGAATGAGAAATTAGATCAAGTAGCAAAAACAATGTTGAAGTGGGTTTTAATCATTACTACAACTATAGGAGCGATGACCGGAGTAGGAATTTGGTTTTCAACCACAGTTATACAACCAGATTCAATTTCTTCTTTATTGCGTATTTTTTTCTGGGCATGGGTGGTTGAATGGGGAGCGTTTATCTCAGAAGTAATTATACTTATTATTTACTATTATACTTGGGATAAATGGAAAGAAGGCGAACGTAAACGTAAACATATCATGCTGGGCGTAGCACTAAGTGTTGCTTCATGGGTAACAATGGTGATCATTACGGGTGTCTTAGCTGCAAAATTAACACCAGGGCGTTGGATTGAAACTTTTTCATTTTGGAATGCATTTCTCAATCCAACCTACTTCCCTTCACTTGGATTCCGCATGTTTTTAGCAATCATGTTGGCAATATCTTTAGTATCATTTTTTATCCGTTGGCGTATTAAAGATAAGGCTTTACGTACAGAAGTTTTTCGTGTATTTGCATTCTGGGGTGCTATCTCTTTACCTATGACTTTTATCACAGGGTTATGGTATTTATGGGCCATTCCAACTGAAGCTTATAATATGATTGTCTGGTCTACAGGGATGTCCGAGGTCATCTTCAAAAGTTTAAATATCTTAGGATTTAGTATACTTATTATTTTCTTAGTATGGCTTGTAAAAAGTCCAAAAACAGTCCCGTGGATTCTATCAATAGCAGTGATGTTCTCATCCATCGGTTTTATTGGGGAATTTGAAGTAGTAAGGGAAACTGTAAGAAAACCCTATATTATCTATAACTATATGTATGCGAATGGGATGTTAGCAAAAAATGAAGAAAAACTAAAAAAAGAAGGTTTTCTGGCTAATGCTACATGGGCAAAAGAAAAAGAAGTAAATGACAACAATATGGTGGAAGCGGGTAGAGATGTATTCGTTGGTCAATGTATTACCTGTCATACAATAGATGGATGGAGAGATACAAGAGCCTTGTCTAGTAGAATGGAAGGTTGGGATAAGGAAGCCATTATGTCCTTTGTTCCGAATATGCATTATGCACAAGTAGCAATGCCTCCATTTATGGGAACTGAAAAAGAAATAGAAGCTTTAGCTACTTATATTTTAACAGTACTTGAAGAAGAAAAAGAGGTGTCTACAAAATGAAGTATTTAAGTTTTGCTTTAATTTCTTCAGATAACCCTTTACCAATACCTGCACCTATTGGGTTACTAGAAATTCTTATCGTTGCGACATTTATTTTTCATATCATTTTCGTGAATTTTACAATCTCATTGACTGCAGGAGCAGTTGGATTAGAAATTACGAGTATGATCAAAAAAAATAGTTTATTTGATAAAATGGCGCAAATTTGTTCATTTCATGCTTCAATACATAAGAGTATTGCAGTCGTTCTAGGAGTTGGCCCATTACTAATTGTGAGTGTCTTGTATACACAATATTTTTATTCTTCAACTATTTTAATAGGAAAGGCTTGGATGAGTTTATTAATCCTATTGATTACTGCATTTCTTCTGTTATACATTTACAAGTTCACTTGGGATAAATATCAAACCAAAAAATTACTTCATATTAGTATTGGTTTATTGGCAATGTTGATTTTATTCTTTGTACCCCTTATTTTTATTGTCAATGTAACTTCTATGTTATATCCTGATCGTTGGGGAGAAGCAAATGGTTTTTTTGAAAGCTTATTTTATTATCCTCAAATTTGGCAACGTTACCTTCATTTCATGCTAGCAAGTTTAGCAACAGGTGGATTTTATATGTTTGTCTATTTTACTTTTCAGAAGCGAAAGCAGAAGAGATTAGAGGAACATGAGCAATCATTAAAACTTCTTGGTGCAAAAGTAGGCTTTTGGATTACAATTGTACAGTTGGTAGCTGGTTTCTTATTATTATTTTCATTTGATACGGATATTCGTATGCTTTATTTAGGCGAGGATTTATTGTTAACATCTTTACTCATCATTTCTATTGTATTGACTGTCATTCTTTGTATGCTACTATATGCAGCAGGTTATAAAGATTCTACAAGTGCTTTTCTAGGATCTATAATTGTATTCACTTTTGTTATAGGAATTATGGGATGGATGCGACATGAATTAAGGGAAGCCTATTTATCTCCATATCTTGACGAACATCCACGAACAGAAGAAGGAATTGAATCTACCTCTGAATAAAATTAATTGTATTAATCATGTTTCTATATAACGTAATCCTCAATCCCGTTTTTCTATTGGATAAACGGGATTGCTTTGTTATTAAAACAATATATCACCATTTGATTGAAATTGTTTAGCTTAAACTATGAGATAAAACTTCTGCTCATAGATAAAATAAAATGTAAATTGTAATGCACTCTAAGTAGATTCACTATATAAATCACTCTGATCAAATTGTCTTTTCATCATATTTTTCCCCTATTATAGGTATTACTTTAATTGTTGCTCTACTGTTTTATTAAAAACTAAACAGCCACACCTGTTTAGATGTGACTAGTAATACCATACTCAAGTATTAAGGTTACTTACGTACTTAAACTTCACTTTTATTTTACAATTTTTAATTGCTTCGCATTATAAGTTAAAATATCCTGAACTGAATTTAAAGTTCCGTCTGGATAACTTCTTAATTCAACCAGTTTTGCTTTATCTAAGAAACGAATGGCAACAGCAATATAGAAGAATTTTGCACTTTTTCTACATTCATTACATTTGTAAAACTTACAAGAAGTAATAAAGTAAATGGAACCGTCAAATACCCTATTTCAAAGTTATTACCTAGACTAATTTGATTAACCTCGAGGTTTCCGACCATTATGATTACAAGTGACGCACTGATTTGACCAAGCACCACCCAAATGCTTGATAATTTAAAAGCTCGAGTAAGCTTATCCGTAATTACAATTGAAATGACACCAATAAATAAAGCTAAATATAACAACTACTCCCCTCCCAAAGTAATTCTTTAGAAATACTCAAACTTAAATATTCCAACTCCAAATTATACAGTATATGTAAAAAATAAATAAATACTAACTAAACTGCCCCTTTGGCTTAAGCACATTGTTTTACAAACTCACATCAAGATTAACATAAAATCCCATTTTTAATTTAGAAGTGTTATTCAATTAAATGGCATTTCATGAAGAAGGACGCTTTCCTTATATCAGAAAAGCGCCCGATTGGAGTTAGTTTAAGAAGAATGGCAAATCTAATAAAGAATAGTACATAATTTTGATACGTTTCACCTCAATGTAGTTAGTTGCCATATTCTATATATATCCTTCCCTTCGATTCTTCGCTATTTTCACCAAAACAACGTATAATAAGAGAAACAGAAGAAGAATTCATTTTTCCTCTAGTTAAAAAAAGAGGTGCAATTACTTGAAACAATTTGAAACAGCATTACCAGAGCAGTATGAAACATTAAAAAAACAGGCCAATTATACGTCTAGCTGGCGAGAGCGTTTAGACGCAGTCGAAAAGTTATCAGCTTATCAACATGACAAAATCATAGATTTATTAAAAAATCGTATGCAGCATGATACTGTCAACAAGGTGCAATTAGCAGCCTATGAAGCACTTGCGGCGTTTGGCGAGGACGTAGAGAAGCCATCACCTGCACGTTTTGATATTATTAAAGGAACAGAAAAAATTTTCCTGCGTGTTAAAAAGAGCTTGCCGAAGGACCATACAGTGGCAGACTTTGCGGATAAACTAAAACGTATGCGTTTAGATGTCTTTGACGCGTATGAAGGCGACAAAGGTGAACAATTTATGAACTGGTTAGAGGAACGTTGGACAAAACTATAATCAGCAGTTTTGCGATTTATGAAGGAAAGTCATTCTCTCCGCTTATGGAGGGAATGACTTTTTCATATCTTACGCTGCGGTTCATCGAAACCAATATTAAATTGTCTTACTTCTTTTCTTTGATCATCTATCTTTATTGTTTAATGATAAAACAAACACCTAATAAAACTAACCTGCTCCTTTAGTTTAAGTGGAAATTTTCACAATTTCTTTGCTCCATAACAATTTTGATTAAATATGTTACTCAAGTAAATGGCTCTATAATGAGATCGAGCGCTAATCCTGATTACAAAATCGCGCCAGATTGAAGTTCGTTTTTTAACTTACAATTAAAAAAGTCTTATATCATATTTTATACAGATTTTTTCTTCTCATTAAAAGGCTCTCACTGTAAAGTTTTTTACCACTAATTTAATTTCAACCGTATCGGATCAATCTCTTCTGTTATTTTCACAGTAGAAGGCACTATTTTGAAAGTGTGCGGTATATTTTGTAAATCGTTAAATTGTGCTCTATAAATGGTACGATTATTAGTACGTTTTTCATCAAATTTACTAGAATTTCTATCAGCAACAACTAAGCGATTATCGATTACAATATTCCATCCCATCGGCCTTATCTTTGGCTCACCTTCCGTAGAAATTTGAATGTGCAATGAATTATTTTCAATTTCCATTGAATCTACTGTATATTCTGCGTTTTCAAATTGAAATGGTTGCGGCTGTTGCGGATTTACTTGCGTCTCATTTAAATTGTGCACAATTTTTTCCATAGCAAACACTTCTAATACAGTTGACTTAGTATAGCTTGGGACAGAAACCGAATAAATCATTTCACCTAATACATTAGTTCCCCTCCCACTAGAAGAACTATTGATTAACGGTTTTTCTTTTAATCTATGCCCTGCAATCAATTCACCCGCATCATTTTTAAGGGCAAAATGGACATTTGTCCGAACTTCACCGAAAAAGAAATCTTCCATTTTATCAATTGGTGGATTTAGAAATTCATCATATTCATAACGAGTTAGCATTTGACTGTATAAATTTTCATAATAACGCTGATTTTCATCATTGAATTTTACACGAAATTCAATATCCATGTTTTCTCCATCATTAACCACTTGCTCGATTGAAACATCCAAAAACGGTGCATCTAAGCTAGGGTTTTGGTTTTGTTCACTTGTTTTAAGTACCTCCTGGTCACCACTGTTAGGTTCGATTAATTCCGCTGGTTCATCAATTGGCTGTGCAACTTCACTGGGCATTCGATTCCAATAATAAAGTCCGAAACTTAAGACCAGAACTGCAGCACTAATTACACTAATTTTCAAACTATGCCACACTTTCTTACGCTTAGTATTTGTTTGAATAAGCTGCATAATTAGATCCGCTTGACTACTATGTTTAATAATTGGAGTATTAAGCTGTGCAAATAAAGTTTGCTGCTCATTTCTTAATTGCTGGTATTCATTTTGACAACTTTTACAGGTTTGCAAATGGGCTTCAAGTTTCTCCAACTCATTAGCTTCTAAAAAGCCTTCCACATAATCTTCTATCAGTAACGAATCACATTTCATAAAAATAACCTCCCTTTGTAGTTCCGATTGATCTTAATTTTCTTTTACTACGGTGCAGTTTGTTACGTACTTCGTTCATAGAAATTTGAAGCACTTCACTAATTTCATCGTAGCGAAGCCCGTTCACAAATTTTAGCAACAACACAAAATACTCGGTTTCATCTAGCTGCTGTAGGAGTTGTTCTAATTGCTCATTTTTCTCACGTAATAATAGAATTTTTTCTGGATAACGACCGTCTGCTATATCCATATCTATTGATCTTGCTTGCTGCTTATATTTTCTTAAATAATCAAAACACTTATTGACAACAATCCGATAGAGCCATGCATTAAACGACCCTTTTTTTTCATACTTATGTAGGTTATAGTACACCTTAATAAAAATATCCTGAACGATATCTTCTGCAACTGTACGATTACGAACAATTCGTATAACAGTGGTAAATACTTTCTGTTCATAATGTTTGATAATATATGCAAAGCAATGATCTTCTCCGTTCTTTACTCGTGCAATCACTTCATCTATCTCCATCTGATTCACCTCCTTACTACTATAACGATCAATTCTTTATTTCCTCTCAGAATAAGTTTAATTTTTTCTATTGACGGAGTGCTGCAAGGGAAATGCGGATTGACAACACTAAGAAATATACATCGAACGGCAAGCCATAAACGTCTAAATATTAGTGTATCTAGTGTTTTCGCTTCTTGCATAATAAGCTGTATAAATAAAATTTATAGAAAAAGCCACGAAAATGAACTGCACCCCCATTATTAAATTGTGTCTAACAATGGGAGTGCAGTTCACGCTCATGGCTTTTTCAAGTGTTTCCAAACTTTGATTTGGGAACGTTATTTTGTATGTGTTTGTATATTATACTTAGTTAAAGGTCGTTAAATTATCTGATATAGTATTTAAAAAATCTTTTTCAAATTTATAATAAAATTTACCCTCAGTCTCACTTAATGTTATTGAATCCGTTTGCATTCCGTTGCTTAAAGAAACCAATTTTATTGACTGAATTTCTAGCTGATTTTCTAACAATGAATCAAGTGATGTATTCGTTTCCATTTGAGTAAACATTTTTTTTAATTGTACTGGTGACATTTCAACTTCCATTTTATTAATTATAGCTTGCAATAGATTTACGAGATTTTCTTCATTTAGATTTACACCTTCTGTGGCTGCCATTAACAATGCGATAACTTCTTCACCGCTAAAACTCTGTAATCCTTTTTCAAATTCAAATGCTACTTGTGTGATTGCTCTCACTCGAATATCTTCTGACAAATCGTATTCTAATCCATTTACAGAATCAATGAGCGTTGAAATAGTTTCCACATCAATTACTGAATAATAATCAATTGGTAAAGCTACTAATTTTGAAACAGTCGTTTTTACATTATCAGCGCCCCCAAATTTATATGCAAACAATAATTTATCGTACAAAGGTGTCCCATCATTATTAGTCGATACTGGTGCATATGTCTCAGCAGGGAATGATACAACTTTCATCATCTTTTTATCTTTATTATAAGTAAGTAATAGATTTAGATAAATTCTATTGTCCATCTCTTTTGATTTCACCGTAATTAATGTAGTTGAAACCTTCTCTTCTTCAACCACTTGGTTACTTGTAGTACGTATATTAGATTCTTTAGTCAGATTTCCAGGGAATAATGATGGCAAAAATAAAAATAAACATAGACCTATTATTAATATAGAAATTGTTACTGGTGCAAATTTTTGTAGGAAAATAGGTGACTTTTTTTGCATATGAGAATCCCTGTCTATTTTCTTGATTTGTTCAAATACTTTTTGACGATCTTCTTTCGTAAATTGTAGTTCTTGATTTAACTTATTAGAAAAGTTAGTTTTTGAACGTTTCTCATTCATTAACTTCTGCCTCCTTTATCATCGACTCTAATCGTTGTTTTGCTCTTCTTAATCGAGTTTTCACTGTATTTACCGAAACATCTAAAACATTGGCAATTTCATCAGTCGTCAATGAATCGTAGTAGTATAGATAAACCACTTCCCGATATACTTTTGGTAGAGAAAAAATCGTATCTTTAATTTCTTCATTATTGTATTTATCAAGTACTGTTTTTTCTGTTGAAGGTAATATTGACTTCGCCGTTTCATTAATAAAACTTTTTACGTGTACCATTTTGTAATTCCAACTTTTCAAATAGTCCTTACATTCGTTAATGGTAATACGATAAAGCCATGTTTTAATTTGTGCGTCAAAGCGAAATGAATCAAGGTTTTTGTAACATTTGATAAACGTATTTTGAACCATGTCCTTCGCAATCTCTGCATCTTTCACATATGAAAACGCTAATCGTACCAACTCATTACCATAATCAATCATCAATTTTTCTAGTATGAAATCATTTTCTTCACTACCCAATCTACTTCCCTCCTTCTCAACCTGCTCCCAAATTCTTCTATTAGACGATTATCAATTCAAGAAAGGTTCAATTTTTAAAAATAACTCCAAAATATCCGTTACCGACTTGTAACAATTGCGATTGTAAGTGCTGAGAACAGGTGGGTGTTGGATTTGTTAATTATTTGATCAACCTTTCCATAAATTCTATTGATTGCTCCTTTTATAATTCATTGATGTCTGAATTATAGACGCGATTTTTTGAAGGTGA
This sequence comes from Lysinibacillus sp. BSL11, assembly GCF_052928325.1. Lineage (NCBI taxonomy): Bacteria > Bacillati > Bacillota > Bacilli > Caryophanales > Bacillaceae > Lysinibacillus > Lysinibacillus sp. BSL11. The sequence continues at coordinate 31,172 of NZ_JAVGCX010000022.1, forward strand.
ATGACTCTTGTCTAACCATCTATTCTTCTCTCTTACTATTTCATAAGAATAGACTAGCATTATAATCATGTTGGATTAAATTAATGATATCAACCTTGATATGAGAGCAAATCTAAAGAGCATGTTTTGAAAAGATTGTTCAAAACATGCTCTTATTTATTGTGGCAGATTAAATTCTCTTTCAATTACTTTAATATCGATAAGGGCACCCCAAAAACAGATGGAGGTGCTGATACCATGTATATTGTTGATAGAAGTATTTCACAAGGTAAAAGAGCTGGTGTTTATTCTGTATTCGGTATTATTACTGGCTCTTTGGTTCATACGTTATTTGTTTCTTTTGGCTTAAGATTATTGATGTAATTTATCTCGTTTATCTAGGAATTAAAATGGTATTTGATAAATCAAACATAGGTTTTGAAACGTCATCTAGTAAATTAAACTTAAGAAAAATTTATATACAAGGTCTTTTAACCAGTTTTAACGAATCCAAAAGTCTCGTTATTTATTATTGCTTTTCTTCCGCAGTTTATAGATGTAAAAGCATCAGATCCTGCTCCTTTTTTAATATTAGGGCTTACATTTACAGCAACTGAACTCCTATAGTGTTTATTTGTTGCTTATTTCTCCTCGTACGTTACTAAAAAACTAAGAGGAAACCAAAAATTAGGTATGCTTCTGAATAAAATAACGGGAATGATATTTATTTGTATGGGGTTAAAGCTACTTCAAACAAAAGCTCCACATTAAACTTGTAAAATAAAACAATGCCCCCCTACCTAATGAGCTCCTTTCAAATTTGAAGGGACTGTTTCTTAATTAATATCAGTTCGTTTACTGCAGACTTTATTTCTGACATTCTTTCAATATAGTGATGATAAGTTTCCTTCCACTCCTTATTGAAGTAAAGCTCCTTTAGTTGAAGAAGGGATATCTTTTTTCACCTAGGGCTACTGGAATCCTCAACTTACTAATAGTTTTTTGAGTGCTTGTTTTGCTCCATATTTTAATCTAGCTCCAAGGCTACTAGCAAATCCCCTCAATTAATTAAGATATTTGTAAAACCTGCATCTTTTTTAAGTACCATTGAAAGAACTATTTTTCCCATACTATTTCCTATTAAAAACAGAAAATGGATTTATAAAACTGATTTTAATTCTTTGAACTTTTAACTAGAAAATCACTTCATATAAAGCATTATCTAATAAGAATATTAGATACGAATCAGACATATATTGATTTTAGTATTTCATTAAAACAAACATCTATTATTCCATTCATGATGGAATTATATTAAATTTTCTATAAAGATAGGATGATGACAATTATTGAAAAGTCGGTTCTTGCTATGGTTATTTTACGTGTATTGTCTGGGAGTATTGAAGTAAGTGCTGGATTGTTGATGCTAAAGTTAAATAATCTAGAAAAAGCATTTTATATTAATACAATGCTTGCTTTGGTTGGGCCAACCGTTTTAATCGTAACGACAGCAATTGCATTATTTGGACTAGCAGATAAAATACCTGTGACAAGAATCATTTGCTTATTTACAGGTATAACACTTATTATTATTAGCTCACATATTAAGTAAACATAAAATATTACTAAAATAATAATTATAAAGTATGTAAATGCCAGAATATGAAATTAGTAAATAGATTGATATCTTCCCATCCACCATTTTGACATAAGTTTTCTTCTGTCTCGAACATTTATTTTATAGCATGATTCCATTCATAATCTTTGTTAAACTCTTTATGAATCACATAACATGTTTATCCGTCCATTTGAAAAATTTTTTATAATTCTTCCTAATCATGTTCATTAAATCACTGTAGCGTGTGACGACGCTGCTTTTTTTATGTATAATTAGCCTTTGTTTGCACAAATTAGTATTGAGTGTATCGCACGCACTTATACGGTGGTGGCGTTAGTTGACCGTCACGACCTCCCTCAATAAGGGTTACATTATCTCAGTAACCCTTTTTTAATTCCTATTCAGATTAACATTACACTACATCAGGTAGTTTTCTACTTTGGATTAACCTTGATCAAACCTTTACGACCACTAACCCGATTAGTGAGTGTACTTCCCATCTTACTCAGTACTACAAACCTTGCCTATATTTAACTTCCCTTTAATCTACATGGTTTACACAGCACGCGACATCAGCATGAACATCTACTAAAACCGTATCAAACATTTCAAGAAGTTCGCGAATACGCTCATTTCTCAAACTATAGTAGCAATATTTTCCTTCATTACGACCAACAATAATGCCACACCCTTTTAAACAGGCTAAGTGTTGAGAGATATTAGACTGATTACCCTTTAATTCCTCGACGATTTGAGATACTGTCTTCTCTTTCTCTTTGATACACTCTAAAATTTGAAGTCTTACCTTATTTGAAAATCCATGAATTAGTTTGATTTTTAAATCAATATTTTTTTCTGTCACAAAATCTCCTCCAATTCATATTAGACTTAGCTAATATGTTTTGATATGATCATATTCGATATCACTAATATGTGTGTCAAACATAGTAGCACTACCTAATATGTCTGTCAAAAATTTTTAAAAATATGGGTCTCTCTTCAGCTAATAAACGTAGGCATCTTCAAGTTAGATTTTTTACTTTCTGAAAAGGAATATCAGTTTAAATTTGGGACAGGTTTCGCAACTGGCTGGACACTTGTACAGGGCAAATCTTAGCTGGAGTAATGGCTTTAGGGCTAACAAACCCAGATAAAGGATAGTATACATACTTATTTATTATAATTATTGGTGGATGGATGTAGGTCACTCCTATTTTCGGAGGGTGCACAGGATTTTAGAAGCTCATACCCTCTGTAGAAAGGTTGGATGTTGCATTGAATAATACGTGGAACAAAATTATCTATAAAATTGGCTCTTCCTTTTACGATAAACTTTTTAACACAGGTGCTTTTTTAAAGACTAGAAAGAGGATTTTTCAAGAAGTACCTTTTCAGCGTAAGCAAAAAATCCTCTATGTAGGTATTGGTACTGGTGCTGATTTAGAATTAATCAACTATGTTGATTATGATATAACAGCTATTGATTATTCTCCTGATATGCTAGCGAAAGCTAAACATAAATTCGAGCACTCTTCTATCAATTTTTTAGAAATGGATGCTCAAAAAATGTCTTTTGCAGATGAATCATTTGACTATATTGTAGCTAGTTTAATTCTTTCTGTGGTTCCTAATGAAAATAAATGCTTTGAAGAGATGATACGAGTTTTAAAGAAGGATGGTAGAATTCTTATCTTTGATAAATTTGCTCCTAAAAATCAAAAACTAACGCTATCAAAAAAATTGGTAAGGCCATTTATAAGTATGTTAGGAACAGATATTGGTCGAAGTTTTGAGGAGTTGTTTAACCAAAATGATCATAGGCTCAAAATTATAAGAGATGAATCTGTTATGTTAAAGGGTATGTATCGATATATTGAAGTTATTAAACTCTCTTAGCTAAATCGTATAATCGCAATCAATGTTTCGGAGAAAACTCATTAAGGAGCACAAGCATCTTATCAAACTAGAAAGAATAATGGAGAGTTTAAAAAAACAACAATCAGTCCAAATAAAATTGGCTGATTGTTGTCTTAGTAATTGAATAACTTTTATAAATGTTAAATACCATGTCATATCGATTTAAGTCTTCCGTGATAAATTGTTACTCTATTTGTTTTTTCATGAGTTGTTTTGAAAAGTTAAAGGATCGAATTTCGCTAACAAAGGTAGAACCTAATAAGAATACCCCGCCCATAATTTGAACTAGGGTCATTTGCTCTTGCAATATCATTGCAGAAATCAAAATAGCTACAAAAGGATCGACATAACTGAGCATCGCAATACTCTGCCCTTTCAATTTCTCCATTCCCGAGAAAAACAACCAAAATCCAATCCCTGTATTAACGATACCTAAAATTAAAATAAAAGGAATAGATGCGCTTGATAATCCAAAAATCCCAAAGCCCTCTGTCAAAAAAACATACGGCAGCAGTAATAATGCAGTCGTTCCAAGTTGAATAATGGTCAGCTCTAGCTTGTCCATCTCTTTAATAAATTTGTTTAAAAGTAACAATGCAGCATAAAAAGCTGCTGCAATCAATCCAAAGATAAGTCCAAGGAAATCATCTGATTCCGATGCACTCACCCCTTCTCCTACAATCATTATCATACCGATCATTGCAATGACAATGCAGATTATTTTTTTAATGGATAATTGTTCCCTAAGTACAACAGGTGAAAGTATCATTACAAATACTGGTGCAAAGTAATACCCTAGCGTGGCATTGGCAAGTGATGTGTGGTCGTAGGATTGATAGAGAAAAATCCAGTTTCCTCCCAATGCAACGCCTGAGAAAATCAAAAATAAAGCATTCGTTTTTACTAAATTCCAGGATATTTTTTTCTTCATAATGGAGAAGATGAGTAGTAAAAATAAGCATCCTAGGAAACTACTTAGTAGAGCTCTTTCACTCGCCGCTAAATCAATGTAACGCACAACTAAACCGATGGTGCCAAAAATAATCATCGATACGATAAATTGAAATTTAGATTTCATGGTTTACTCCCCTAACCTACCGCATTTTAATAGATACTATTAGATGCTTTTTCCTTCCTTTTGTCCCACTCCCTTTCCACTTGCTTTTGTAATGGGAATAGCATAGCATACACCTAAGTATTACAAAATTGAATGTTTGTCATGTTATCTATAACAAAATAGCATGCAAGGGAGGATAGCGTTATGAATATCCAAAAATATATGGCTTTTGTCAAAGCAGTAGAGTATGGGAGCTTTACAAGAGCTGCTGATGCATTAAACTATACACAGTCCGGCATCAGCCGTATGATCAACGATTTAGAATCAGAATGGGGAATATCCCTTTTTGAAAGAGGTCGTGCCGGAATCAGCTTAACATCTGATGGCTTAAAGTTACTGCTCCAATTACAGCGTATATGCAATGAGCATGAAATGTTAATGATGCAGATCGATGACTTACATGATATCCAATCTGGAATCATTCGAATTGGTACATTTTCTAGTGTAGCAACCCATTGGCTACCTTATATGATCAAATACTTTAAGCAGGATTATCCAGGGATTGATTTCGAGTTACTATTAGGAGATTACACCGAAATCGAAAGCTGGATTATCGAAGGTAGGGTCGACTTTGGATTTTTACGACTGCCAACAAAAGCTGAAATGGAAACAATCTTTGTAGAGCAAGACCGTTTGTTGGTCGTCATTCATCAGGATCATCCTCTTGCTGATTGCGATAAATTTCCTATAAGCGAACTATTGACCAGTCCATTCATGCTTTTAGAAAAAGGCGCAAAAGCTGAAATCTCCGAAATTTTTGACAAGCACAATATCTCGCCGCACATTTCTTTTACAACATGGGACGACTATGCCATTATGTCAATGGTGGAAAACGGGTTAGGAATCAGTATATTACCTGAACTCATTTTAGAACGCATTCCTTACCAAATTATTGCGAAAGAGCTCGAAGTCCCTGCTTTTCGAACTATTGGAATTGCGATGAGAGAGCAAAAATCGCTGTCACTTGCAGCAAAGAGATTTATAGAATATTTATCCTATAGAAAGAGAAAATAAGAAGTTTAGATATTATTTGCACTACTATAAAAAGCGTATTCGAAAAAATCTCGAATACGCTGCATTAATCTTCCACCGCTTCTAAATAGCCTTGCTGTAAACATGTATCCGTCATAAACTGCTTTATCCCTACATCAAAGGACAATTTGATCGTGCTACTTGTGACATCCAAAATTTCGCCTTCTCCAAACATCACATGCCTCACCTTTGAGCCCACGATTAACGCTGACTCCGTTGTAATTGTCCGATCATTACGGTATTGCTTCAATGCTTTCCTCGGACTTTTCGACGCTTTCTTTGGTAATTCCTGAGGTGGGACGATTTGCTTTAACGCCTTCATGAATATTGATGGCACCACACTTGCTTTAAAACGCTTGCTGTACGAAATTAATTCCAAATGGCGAATTGCACGGGTGATACCGACATAAAAGAGCCTTGTTTCTTCCTCTATTGCTTCTTCCGTCTCACTAGGTAAAACCCCATCAATTAAGTCAATCAAATACACACGGTCAAATTCCAAGCCTTTTGAACTGTGTAAGGTTGTTAATGTAATGGCATTCATTTCATTTTTCAGATGAGATGTACGTGCTAAATTTTCAAGGTACTTCAAACGACCTGCAAATTCGGTCATCGTCGACGTATGGCGAGCAATTAGCCCAAGTACATCCACAATATCTAGTAAATTTTCATAATTAAAACCGAGGTCCTCGCTCATTTTCTTTAAGGTACGCTCATAACCAAAGTCATAACGGATATGCTCTAGCATGACTGTTGGTGTTGTTTGATCAAATTGAATGCTATCATACGTTTGGCGAATTCGCTTAATATATTCAGGCTGATATTCCTTTAACTCCACATGCTCTAACAATAGTGTGAATACACAGCCATCCTCCTGTACTTTCTGCAGTGCCTTTAATTGCGTTGGTGTAATATAAGCATTCATTTTTCTGTAAACTTTTTCAAATATCGAGATATTTTTTGTATTGTATGCTAGACGCATGAAGTTCATAATATCCTCCACGACCCAATGCGTAAAAAAGCGAATGGTTGAATCTTTCATATAGAAAGGTAAGCCCGCTCTGTCTAACTCGTCCATAAGTGGAATGGCTGACGTATTATTTCGATATAAAACAGCCGTTGAGCCAGGCTTAGACAAGTTTTTTAACTGATTCACTACATATTTGGCCTGTAAGCTGTAATTCTCAAGGATTTTAAATGAGATTGGCTCTGCTGCAGGATTTTGCGTAAACATTTGTTTGTTATATCGTTTTTTATTTCGCTGAATGAAAAGATTGGCTGGCGCTACAATCGAGGCAGATGAACGATAATTTTGTGTCATTAGTAAAACACGTGCCTCCGGATAAATCTTTTGGAAATTCAACAAATAATCTGGCTCTGCACCGCGCCAGCTATAAATGGCCTGATCCTCATCGGCAACGACGCATAAATTTTGATGGACAGAGACAAGCTTCTCGATGATCGCATGTTGAACAGGCGATGTATCCTGACTTTCATCCGTTAAATAAAAATCGTATCGACGTTGATATTGCGCCAACACCTCTCGATTTTTCGTAAAAATATCATTCGCCATTAACAGCATATCGTCAAAATCAATGAGCAATCGGTCACTAGCTGTGGACTTATATTCTTCATAATGCTGTAAAATCTCGACTTTTCTTGGCACCTTTACTTCTGCCATTGCCCATTCCTGTTCTGGCAGCATTTTATTTTTGATGAACGTTATGTACGTCAGTAGCTCGTCTAACTGATCTTCCGTAATTTTGGAGCCATTTAATTGTTCAAAAATCTCACGAAGCACTTGTTTTTTTGACATAACACCAGGCTTGTCCGCTTCTTCTATAATCCCATACGAAATGCCCTGACGTTCAAGTGTCTCCCGCACCACTTGAAATGCTAAACTATGAATCGTCGAGAAATCAACTGGTGGCAAATGCGGAAAAAACTTTGCAAAACGTGCCTTCATATCATTCGCTGATGCCTTACTAAACGTAACAGCCTTGATGCGAGCAGGCTTAACACCAAGCGCCTCGATCATATAGCCAATACGCATAATAATGGTCGTCGTTTTTCCTGAACCAGGAGATGCCAATAGTAGCAACGGTCCATTCGTTTGCAATACGGCCTGCTTCTGCACATCATTTAAATAAACGCCAAGTGAACGCTCCTTTTCCTCAAAAAATGCTTTTTGCGCTCCATTCATATCAATTACTCCGTTCTAAAAAATCTATATTCTATTATACCAGATGATACTGATTAACCTCCTAAGATCATTAAAAGAGATTGTTTGCCTCTTCATCATTTTTAAATCTTTTCAAAAACAAAAAAGCGTATATACAAAATCTGTACAACGCTTTTTAGTAACTCGTTAGTTATATCTTTTATTTGGCTATCCATTCATACTGAATATCAGCTAAATTTTCTTCATTTTCATGACCTATACCTATAATTTTAAATCCTTGTTTTTCATAAAATCGTTGAGCATTTTCATTGACCTCAAATGTGTATAAAGTTAATCGCCCATTTGCTTGAGCTTTTACTTTATCTAGTAATGTATGCCCTATGCCCATCCCTTGATAGTCAACATGAATATATAGTTGGCTTATTTCCTCTTCGTTATAGGCAATCATTCCAACTACGTTTTCATCCATTAACGCTAAATCGATGTGAAACTGTTTAGCTAATAGCTGATTTAAGAAATATACATGACTTTCAAAGGTATGAATTTCTTTCTGACCAATCGCCTTTTCCTTACTATCTCGCCACATAGCAACTGTTTGTTCAGCGTATTGGGGGTTATATTGCGTAATAATTATTTTGTGTTGGTCCACTACGATGCCTCCTTAAGTGCTATTCGTTGTTTGCGAATTACCATTCTACACAACTTCGGATACCGTTTAATTGGTTATTGAAAAATATAGGACATTCCTGTATGCATCAATTTATATAGGACGGATTAATCTTGGATATATGTAGAAAATCCTTTTGTGCATATAGGTTTTACTATCCCCAAAGTCATTCACATCGACTACAATAATTATTTTCTCGACTTGTCAATGTCGTAATTCAAATCTACCCCTAGTTTGAACCGTATACCACTTTTCCAGTTATAGGTACTTCTTCATAAAGTAAAGCACATTACTTGAAGAATTAATTGTAAGTTCTACGGATAAAAAAACATCTTCCACTCACACTAATGCTGGAGGTGAGATGAAAATGGGAAATAATAAACATAAAAATAATAAAACGCAAGACAACAAAAAACAGCAGAATCAAAATCAAAATGCTAACAATGAACGTAAAAACAGAGAAGAGTTTGCTGAAGAAGTAGATTTCAGTCAAATTCAAAATGAAAACAAACGTTAATAATATTATCATGTGAAAAAACCCTAATACTCACTTCAGTAAAGAAGGGTATTGGGGCTATTTTTATAATACATCTTTTGCACTTTACTCACTATTTTTACGGCTCAAACCCAGTCTGGCTTATATAAACATGATCTTCTGGAAAGATTTCAATAAATCGGTTATATACTTTTTTTATTACATCTGGTCCATACCATTCTTCTAAACCAAGTTGGTCATATTTTTTCCCAATCTCCAGTTTTCTTGTGCGTTTTCCACCACTGCCATCTCCCATGAAGTAGTCATCTATACATATTCGATCGACGAGTTGCTTCAATTTCAAAGGAAAATATTCTCCACTTGGTAAAATGGGAGCGATAGCAACTTGGGTCGGTATGTCCGCAGCTGCTAATTTTTCCAATGTCTTAAAACGCGCCTGGATTGGAGGTGCCATTGGCGTAAAATGTTTACGTATCGTTTCCGAATCTGTCTCAATTGTCATACTTACCCGCACTTTATCTTTAAATTGTCGCAGTAAATCAATATCTCGACTGACAAGTGGACTTCTCGTCTGTACAAATAAAAAGTCAGGGAGATCCTCTAGCATAATTTCTAGTAAAGATCGCGTCACTTTTTCCTTATGCTCTATTGGCTGATACGGGTCTGTACTTGAAGACATAAAAATGGTTACTGGCCCTTTGGCTTTGGCACGATGAAGCTCCTTTTTTAATACATTCGCTGCACCGTTTTTAACATCTACCCAACTTCCCCATTCCCCTTCTCGAAAAAGAGATACAGGCATTTGACGTACATAGCAATAGGAACATCCAAATGAACAGCCTGTATAAGGATTGAGTGAATGCGTATAGCCAGAAAGAAAGCCAGTCCCTTTATTCAGAATGGTTTTTGGATTTTTATAAAGGATTTCACATTTCATACGGAACCCCCATTCCATGTACGGTAAGTATTACGCATTGCTAGACGAACCTCGCTTTTCAAGGTCCAAAAGCAATTTTTTCATTGCTAATCCGCCCCGATAGCCTGTTAAAGAGCCATTCTTTCCTGTTACACGATGGCACGGTACAGTAAGTAACACTGGATTAGCCCCAATAGCCGCTCCCACAGCACGAACAGCTGCTGGTTTATTTATAGCATGGGCAATGTCTGAATAGGATTTCGTCTGCCCATAAGGAATTTCACAAAGTGCTTGCCAGACTGCTAGTTGAAATGGCGTACCTTTGTACTCCAATGGGACAGTAAAGGTTTTCCTCTTTCCTGCTAGATATTGAATGATTTCATTGACATAGGGTTCAAGCTTTTCCTCATCTTCAACAAGAGGACTTTCTGGAAAGCGTTTCTTCGCCCATTCAACCATTTCCTCGAATGGTTTGTTCTGTGAACCTACAAACACAAGGCCCTTGGAGGTAGCAGCAATATAAAAATGCCAATCCTCAAACTTGAGTAAAGACCAATAAAGGGTTGGTTTATTGTTTGTTTCCATCATTTATTTCCTCCATTTTTCTCATTTGACGAAATTGCGCTGGGGTCTGACCTGTTTTCTTTTTAAATAAAGTAATAAAATAGGGCGCATTCGCCATACCCACACATATGGCAATATCGCCTATTGCTTTATTCGTCTGCATCAAATACTTTTTAGCCGCGTGTACGCGAACTTGTTGTATATACTCAACGGGCGTCATGCCTTTAATCTTTTTAAATGTTCGATGCATATGATAGGGACTCCCATGACAAATCATTGCTAGTGATTCTAGTGTTAATTTTTCAGTGAAGTTTTGATCAATGTATGCTGTGATAACATCAACCCACTCGCTATCAGGCAAATTTTCATTAGTAGGCTTGCAACGTTTACAAGGGCGAAAATTTGCGCGGAGTGCTTGTTCTGCGGTTGCAAAAATACATACATTCTCTTTTTTCGGAACGCGAGACTTACAGGATGGTTTACAGAATATCCCTGTTGACTTGACAGCATAAAAAAATTGATTGTTGTACGCTGTATCATTCGTGATAATAGCTTGCCACTTTTCATCTGTCATCATTTCTACATTATTTAAAATTTTATTTTCATCATTCATAGGCTCATGCATTTATCTCACCTCTCCTTACAATATACTCCCTAAAAATTCACCATGTACAATTCTGGATATGGAATAGCAAGATATTGAAGTTTTTTTATTTAGAATCGTGAAAAATGATGCCAAGACCGTATCGTTCTCCAGCAGTAATCGTACTTACTCCATGACGAACTGTATGTTTATAATATCCCCTTTTACCTTGAGCAGGTCTATGGTTCGTAGGAAAGATCAGCGCACTGCCACGATCTAACGTAATGACATGTCCCCTACTCTGAGCACGTGGAATTTGTTCCACTAGGAGTGATTCTCCACCAAAAAAGTCTTGTTCGCGTTGATTTAATACAAATACTACTTGAAACGGGAAGAAGATATCGCCATATAAATCTTGATGCAAACAATTAAAGCCACCTGTTTCATACTTTAAGAGTAAAGGTGTCGGTCTAGTTTGTTCATTTTCTTCACAGGTGTTCAAAAAATCTTGAAGCTGAGCTGGAAACTGTGCTGTTTTCTTTAAATAACCTAACCATCGATTGGCTGTTTTGGCCAATTCTTGATAAAAGGATTCTCTTAAACTTTGGATAATTTCAGGCAATGGATAGGAAAAATATTTGTATTCCCCCTCCCCAAAGCGATACCTCGTCATATTAATGGTCGTTCTATATGGCTCTTCCGTACCATACAACCCTATTAAGAATTCACATTCCTCTTTTGTTAAGATCGCTGGAAGCTTTGCAAATCCTTGCTTATCTAGTTCCTGTTGAATGGAATCCCAAGCTAGGCTTTCGACACGTGTTTGAATATCTTGGACCATCTTTATTCCCTCCTTAGCCTTCTTAATAACTAACACTATAACCTCATCAATAGAAAAAAATAAGGAGTTTAGAATGTAATAGCAAGATAACAAAATGAGTAAAGCTACTTTTATGCTAAAGTAAACTAACAAACTGTGTATGTTGAAAAGGAGAATAAAAAAGTGATATGGCATGACGTTGATGATGTGATGATCATTACCTTACCAGAAAATTTTGATATGAATGCGAATCTAGGCTATTTAACAAGAGAAAAAAATGAATGCATGTATGAAATAGAGAACGATATCATCATAAAAGTGATAGCCATTGGAGAAATGCAGTCTTTAGTACAGATAAGCGTAATTGATAATCAACAAATGGTTGTTCAATTCCTAAATGATTCTAGACCTATTGAGAAGTGGGAGCGGCAAGAAATTGTAACATATATTCAAGAATGGTTTGATCTTGATAACGATTTAACGCCATTTTATGAAATGGCAAATACAGATCCATTACTTAAAATACCTGCGCAAAAATACTCTGGATTACGAGTTATCGGCATTCCCGATTTATTTGAAGCATTATGCTGGGGCGTTTTAGGGCAACAAATTAACCTAGCCTTTGCCTACACTTTAAAGAGACAATTTGTAGAAAGCTTTGGCGATTCTATCGAATGGAATGGTAAAAAGTATTGGATATTCCCTCCGTACGAACGAATTGCACAGTTAACACCTACTGACCTAGCAGCTATTAAAATGACAGTTAAAAAAAGTGAATATATTATTGGCATTGCAAGACTAATGGCAAACGGAGATTTATCGAAGGAACAATTAAAGAAAATGGATTTTAAAGAGGCAGAAAAAAGCTTAATCAAAATACGAGGAATCGGACCTTGGACAGCCAACTACGTGCTAATGCGCTGCCTAAGGTTTCAGACAGCTTTTCCAATCGATGATGTGGGTCTGATTAATTCAATAAAATCATTACGTAATATGAACCGAAAGCCTACGAAAGAGGAAATCTTAGAGCTATCAGAACCATGGAAAAACTGGGAATCCTACGCTACCTTCTATTTATGGCGTGTTCTTTACTAAATATCATCGCCCTGATGTGAGCATGTCTTGAAAAATGAATCAAAACATGCTCTTATGTAGGTACATATTATTCTTCTACAAAAGCACAATAATGCTGAACAATCATAATGGACATAGAACTCTTATTATAGCTGTAATTCTTTAATGCAATTTATGGTTGTTTTTATAAACTCGTTGACAGCGGGAAGGGGCTGCTTCTTTGAGCGAGTAATGATGCTTATTTCTCGGTAAGGTTCGGGTAAGAGAGGTTTTACAATGGTACCTTCTAAATTATAGGGTAAAGCTAGTTCTGGTATGATTGTAATGCCTAATCCCTCACGTACCATTGCAATGATTGTTTGATTTTCTTCCACATTAAACTGTATGTTTGGGGATACCTCATGTTTCTGTAAAAACTTCTTAACACTTACTTCACATCCTAGCTGGGGCATAATAAAAGCCTCCCCTTGAAGATCTTCCGCTTTTATTTGTTCATTTATGGCAAGTTGATGATGAATCGGTACGATTGCTACTAATCGATCTCTTACTATGGTAATAGCCTCCAAATGATCCATAGGGTTACTTAAAGATGTAAAACCTATATCCACTTTCCCCTCTTCTACCCAACGTGTAATTTGGTCATAGCTCCCCTCATAAAAATTGATTTCAATTCCCTTAAACTCTCCTTTAAACCTTGATATGATCGTTGGCAACACTTTTGAGGCGAAACTTGAAAAGCTACCAATATTTATTTTTCCGTTTTGTATTCCTAAAATAGAAGCGGCTTCTTGTTTAATGCTTTCTGCTTCGGATAAGATGTTTCTCATATTGTTGATGATGCGTTCTCCACTATCTGTTAATGAGATGCCATTTCTTCCTCTATTCAAAAGTTTAATGCCGAGTTCTGACTCTAATGAAGCGATATTATGGCTTATGCCCGATTGTGTCATCGCCAATATTTCTCCTGCTTTTGTGAAATTCCCAATATCGACTACTTTGACGAATATTTCTATTTGCAAAAGGTTCACAAGCTAACCTCCGTATAAGATTTAACTTTCCATTCAACTTCCTCATGTTGATGATCAAAAACATGAATTTTACTTATCAATTCTATCATAATACAATAATCTTAGAATGAAGGAGGAGATATAACAATGAAAAAAGTGGTAGAGTTTTTTTATGTTGATGCATTCACCACAGAAACGTTTGGAGGAAATCCAGCTGGCATTATACCTCATGCAGAAAATTTAACAGATGAGGAAATGCTAAACATAGCCAATGAATTAAACCTTTCGGAAACGGCCTTTCTTTTACCATCAACAAATGACAATGCAGATTATCAAATAAAATATTTTACTCCTACAAAAGAAGTTGACTTTTGCGGTCACGCTACGTTAGGTACAGCATGGTTAATGGCTAGTAAGTACAATTGGATTGATAAGGACGAGAAAATAATCTTTGAATCAAAAATTGGACTCATTCCTGTAAAATGGATTACGGAAAACAATCACTTAACGAGCGTGTCCATGACTCAAGTGCGTCCACAAGTAAAAAGTATAGACATTCGCCCTGAAGTCGTTGCGGACCTTGTGGGTTTAGAGGAAACGGACATTGATGATCGATATCCGATAAAAGTAGCGAACACAGGGGTGCCACATCTTATGGTTCCAGTTAAAACACGTCAAGCAATTGATCAAGCAGAACCTAAATTAAATGAGCTTAAAAAGATGAACAATCATTTTAACATATCAACCACTCACCTCTTTACCTTTGACACAAATGAGGAATTTGATATTTATACAAGAGATTTTTGCCCAAATATAGGGATCGATGAAGATCCAGTTACAGGGGCAGCAAACGGTGCATTAGGTGGTTATTTATATCTAGAAAATATACTAGCTCCACAAGAAAAACATCAATTAGTAATTGGGCAAGGACATACGATTAATAGACCTGGGACTCTTTATGTCACGATTACACCTGATGGGGAGAACGCTGTTATTGAAGTAGCAGGAGCAGCAGTTGTTTCAATAGAGGGAAAAATATTTGTATAAAGATCGATTTTACTTATAGCTAAAATACTTATACATGCTATACTTTCTGAATTTTTCGTACTTTAAAGAGGCTGTATATGTCATTATCAATACAATCAAACATAAAATAAATTTCTCTAAATTCTTCACTAAAGGGAAATTTAGAGAAGTTTTATTATGAGGTGGAAACAACAATTTTAAAGTCATAGAAGGTACTTAAAATCATTGCTAATAATGTCAATGCGTTACTATGGTATACGCTCTACAATTTCCGCCTTTGAAGCCCTGGCATGGTTGAACAAAAATTACATTTAATGACAAAAACTAAATCTTGTTGCTTTAAAATAAAGTTTGATCAAAACACGCTCTTCATATTTCCAATTGACTCACTTTTATTAAAAAGTTTATTTGCTCCAGAAGCTTTCCATAAAGAAATAAATTCAGTTAAGCTATAGCCATACTCCACAACTAGAGTGTCTCCTCTAGTTTCTGAATTTTTGAGTGGGAAATTAAATATACATTGCCTAAAATGTCGATTTTGCCTCCCTTTGCACGTACAGCGCAATCTTTATTCGACGCATAAATATTCATTTCTTCCGATAAGGGAGACAGTTCGTCTTGCACCAAGTCTATGTTATTTTCAAGACAAAATGAGACAGGACAGAAAAAGTGTCAAGACCGATTCCGTCATATAAAGAGCTTATTTCAACTTTATAGCCAAAGTTTTTCGAGCATAACCATTTAGAGGACATGTTGATTGCTCCAGCGCTTGCCCTCATCACAACGGCTCTGCTTTTTTTAATCAAATCCAACAATTCATAATCCTTCAAAAACCCATTTTGATTAAGCGTATTTCCACCCAACAAAAAAATGACTGAAGTATTTTGAATTAAGGTTTGGGCATCTTCCTTCTGTACGTGATAATTAATTAAATGATATTCATCGAACATTATTTTACATTTTAAATTAAATTCCTTTTTAAAATGATTAATAATGTTTACCTTATTCGTGAAAATATCTATTAGTTCATAAATTTGTAAAGTAGGATCACTTGATAGTTGATAATCTATTCCATAAGTCCACGATGTAGTATAACTTTCGTGTTTCGTGTTGTGTATAGAGTTCACCTAAGTAAAACTTCTAAACTGTGAATGTCTAAAAGGTTTATTTCATGTTTTGTTATCAATAATTTGAGATAGCCATTTTTACTTATATGTACCGTGCATGAGCTCGAAGATATTTTTCTACGTCATTATACAACCCTGATTGATTTGCGTATTTGACATAATTTTTTGCTGTACGTAGCCAATCTAACGTAGAGGGCTGAAGTTCTTGTAGTGCCATTATTAAATCATTAGTATTGATGGGTCTTTCATTACCTGAAAGTAATATTTCTTCCAGCACATTTTCCGTTGCTAATTCCACTACGTTTGCAATGTCTGCACCCGAGAAAAATCGTGTCTTGGCTGCTAGTACAGTTGTATCAATCTTTTCAACTAATCTTCCCTTTAACTTCAAATTAAAAATTTCTGCTCTTGCTTTTTCATCAGGTGGCGCTACAAAGATGAGTCGATCAAATCTACCAGGTCTTTTTAGAGCGCTATCAACATCCCAAGGTGTATTGGTAGCAGCCATCACCAGAACCTCATCATTGTTTGTATCCACACCTTCCATCTCAGTTAGAAACGTATCGATTATGCCACGAACATGGGAGGACGTTTGTGAACGACTCATGCCAATAGTATCTACTTCATCAAAAAACATAATGCTAGGCTTTTGGAAGCGAGCCTTATCAAATATGGCTTTTAAATTCTGTTCACTTACTCCTATATAAGGGTCTAAGATATCTGTAATATGAACGGGATAAAAATTAGCCTTACATTCTCCCGCTGTCGCTTTAGCGATATAAGTTTTCCCACAGCCAGGTGGTCCATAAAGAAGAACGCCACCACCAACTTTTTTACGGAACTTTGCAAACAATCCCTTGTTATAAAAGGGACTAATAATACGTAAGTTGATCGTTTTCTTTAAATCATCAAGACCAGCCACATCTGCAAAAGTCACTGTTTCATTGATTTTTTTTATAGCCTTTTTAGAAGCATCCCCATCAATCACCCTAAACTTTGGTTCAAGGTTTTTTACTTTCCTATCTTCTATCTGTATGTCAGGAATGTTATCTAAATTATCCAGTTCCACTTCTGCTTCTGTGTCTAGACAATTATCTACGATAGCTAATTCAGCCTTATCTTCATCGTCAATTCCAACAGGGCTAGCATCATTTGAAGAGTGTTGAATTTGTAAACTAGCCTTTGTTAATTCCTGAATGATGTCATTTCGTAGCTCATCGTCCGAGCAAAAAGAAAGACCCAATGAATAAGTTTGAACCGCTTCAAGCCAACGATGATGATCAGCTAGTTCTTTGCCGAGCCACAAATACCCCTGTGAATCATTGGGATTTTGATCTACCATTTGTTGTAACCATTTTATTTTATCCATTTTTGTATCTCCTTATTTTTTTTACTACCCGGACAAGAGGACGTGAAATCCATGTATATAGTCCGAATACAAAGAAGCATTGTATAAATAGAGTTGCTGTACTATTAAACTCTAAAACTATTAATGAAATGTAAATGACAATTCCAATCAGCCAGACAACAGCAGGACCGCCTACACGTTCAACGAGGCGATTAGGTATTAAAAGTGGATGTCCTTCCAATTCAAAATCCTCTAACAGAGAAAATATTTTTTTATCCTCAGGGTTAAGCAAAAAGGCCTGCCTAAAGTATTCTTGTGCTTCCTTTTCTTTATTATGAAAGATTGCATGAGCTCCTAGATTTAATAATTTATATAATTCACTATCATTTGAATTCATATATTGCTCCAATGCTAGGACTCGCTGTTTTTTAGAGCTATTAATCCCCTCTAGAATAAAATGTCTACGTACTACATAATCATTTTCAGGAGCCAGTTCTCTTGCTTTATTAATTAATCGTCTTGCTTTTATTCGATGACCCATTATTTTCATTAGAAGCGCATAATCAGCTAGGACTTCTTCATTGTTTGGATTAGATCGTAATGATTTGAGAAAAACTTCCTCAGCCCTCTTCCAACGCCCTGTTTCCAAATAAATATGTCCAAGTGTATAGTAAACTAATTCTTCACTATAACCTAAACGCAGGGCTTCCTTCAATTCCTCTTCAGATTGATCATATTCTCTCAAAGCCAAATGACTATAACCTAATATAAACCATAATCGACTGTTTTCAATATGATCAGCCAACTGCTCGTGGACAAGTTCAATGGTTTTTGCAAATTTATTTATTTTAACATAGTATTCTATTAATTCAAATGATATCTCTTCGTAATTTTCATTCAATTCAGTGTCTTCATATTTAATCATTCGACTATAAAGCTCCTTTTTAAATTGCTAATAAGAATGCCATGGCGAGATAATCGAAAAACCAAGAAATAATACATGCCAGAATGCCAGGCTTCCATAATAAGGACTCAGTTTGTCCACCAACAGCTAGATGATCTTTATAGGGCTTATTTAAAAAGGCGTAAAAAATAAAATACCCTACCACTGCAATAATTCTTCCAAAAATCTTTATGTGGTTTTCATCAATCGCTAAGATTCCTTGACCAATGACATACACAATCACCAGTTTTCCCGTAATTAATAAACCACTAAGAATTGTTAATATACGGATATATTTTTTTTCAAGTTTTAGCCACTTAGCATTTTGCATACCTAATACTACAATAGCAATAATTCCTCCCACAAAAGCGAAGAAAAATAAATGGCTCACACTATAACTTCGTGTACGATCCTCATTTTCGTTTATTAAACTCGGTTGATAAATATTTTCCATTATCCCTTATTTTCCTCCTTTACAAATTTTGTCTCCCCTATTTAGGACTTTTCCATTTTCTTAAGCCTTTTACAATTGGAATAGATATAAAATAATAGAGTGTTAAAAAGATAGAAAAGCGAAGAAGGTGATTGAGAAAGTACTCGTTGACAAACGTGTCAAGAAGGATACATAGTATAATCCACATCATTAAAACAAAGCCAATTCCGCCTAATCTCTCTACTATACGATTGGGAAGCAAAAGTGGGTGCGTTTTAATTTCCAATGCCTCTAAAGTTGATAAAATTCCTTTATCCTCAGGTTTTATTACAAAGGCTTGGCGATAATATTCTTTAGCTTCCTTAAATCGATTATAAAAGGCAGCACTCCAGCCAAGATGAATTAACTTTGAGAATTTACTATCAGCTGAATTCATATAAAGTGCTAAAGCATAATTGTGCTGCTCCTTTTTTGCAGCCATTGCGGTAAGTAGATAGTGGTGTAAAACGACTGTGCTGTTAGGATCTAATGCTAGAGCTTTTTCTAATAATAAACTGCCTTTTTTTCTATGGCCCGTTATTTTCATCAAAATAGCATATGCTGAATAAATATCCGCATTATTTGGATTATTACGTAATGCTTCCAGAAAAGATTCTTCTGCTTTTTGCCACTTTTCCATTGCCATATAGATGCCGCCTATAAAATAGTAAATTACGCTCTTATCATATCCAAACTGAAATGCTTTATGAAACAGCTCTAAAGCTTCTTTATATTGACCCATGGCATAATGACTGACAGCAAGCTTATACCATAATTCCTTATTTTCCATATCATCAGCAATTCTCTGCTTCACTAAGGGAATAACATTTGTGTATTTTCCAATCGCAAAATAATGTTCAATAAGAGCCATAGGTGTATGTTCTTTTTCACTGTTCATGCACTTGAATTCCTTCCCTAATTAGCTAGGACACCTTCTCTAAGAAAATCATCCATAAAGATGGAAATTAAACAATAGATAATCCCTGTCCAATACAAGGTTTGGGTTTCCCCCACAAATACTAAATGTTCTTTATAAGGCCTTTTTAAAATCACGAAAAAGATAAAATAACTCACTCCAGCCAGCAATCGATTGATTAGCACATCCATTTCTGCGGAAAAAGGAAGGCAAACATAAAAGATTATAGTAGCCGTATGGAGAATTACATTTATTACTATCAGTAGTCTGATGTAATGCTTCTCTAGTTTGAGTGCGTTGGCATTTATGAACCCAACGATCGTAATGGCAAGTAGACCTCCAATAAAGGCAACGATGACTAAATTATGTATGCTAAAGCTTTTTGTCCTTCTTACTTTCTTACCAGTTAAGCTTGGTGTATAAAGTGAATGCAAGTATACATAAGCCTCCTTCTATTTATTACCTATCTCATTGACATTTCGTATTATACATTTATTTATCAATAATGGAAACTATTTCTTCAAATGTATGAACAGTTCATTTATTGAAATGCTTTCTGTTAAAATTACTGTTTTCATCGCGAATGTTAGAAACATCTTCATAATAATAAAATATTCGTGTTTAATTCAAAATGGACGGTCTTCAGTCGGTAGTGAAAGCGCATTCCAAAGGGTGAAATAAGAATATTCAGAATTTTTATTTGATAAATAGTTCATTTTTAAACTTTTTTAGCTTTTGATTCTATGTATTCACGTATTTACTTTCCAATCACTGTTTCCAAAGTTTACTTACTTTTTCTAATAAATCGCTACTTGACTCCCCTCCCTAAATAAATACTCAAAATTAGTTATTAGATCAAAATTTCTCATCTTTTTATTCATTACTACCTCTTAGATTTATTTTCAGCATACAAAGGGGAACATCCAAATTTGATGTTCCCTTTTTGTATCTATGCATTTTTAACATTTTGCCTTTTATAAATCAGCATGCTAAATGCTTTTTCTCCATCTAGTCCATCACTTAGGTTACTTTAATGTATGCAAATGGGTGTTTAAAAACTGAATAAATGGTTGCTCAGCTATATCCGATTTACGTGTACATATAAATAAACTTTGCTGAATAGTTGCCTGCTCAACATACACTTGAGCAAGTTTCCCGTTTGCTATACTTTCAGCCACACTATAGGACGGAGCTAAAGTCATGCCGTACCCTGCTTCCACTACTTTGATGGATTCATGTAGGCCCTGCATTTGAAGTCCTAATTTAGGTAATGGTGCATTAAACGTGTAAAATATGGACTCCAATAAATCGAGTGTCGAGCTACCACGTTCCCGATAAATAAAGTCCTCGTTCGATAATTCAAAGATGGTGACCGTTTGATTTGCGAGAGGATGTGACGGATGGACTATAAACCAAAAAGGGATATCCAATACCTTTTCAAATTGTAAATCTTCATGACCAATTTTACTTTGAACGACAAAACCAAAATCTACTTCATAATTCAGAACTTGCTCCTCCACAGATTGAACATTGCCTAACGATACAAAAAATTCAATTTGAGGATGCGCTAGCTTGTATTTAGCTATGATAGGCGGAAGTATATAATTAATGGGGATGTAAGAGGACGCAATATGTATTTTGTCTTCCTTTGCTAAAAACTTACCAAGCTTCTCATCGATTTGTGCTTCTAAGTAAAATAAACGCATGCCTTGCTCGTATAAAAACTTCCCCTCTGGCGTTAATTGAATTCCACGCCCTTTACCTTCAATCAATTTTGCCCCTATTTCATTCTCTAATTTTCGAATTTGTATGGTAACAGCAGGTTGACTTAGTAGCATACTATTCGCTGCTGCAGTAATTCCCCCAAGCTTGGCTACATTCGTAAAGATCCTCAATGCATGTAAATTCATTCCATTCCAACCTTTCTATCCATAAATAATATTTATGAATAAGCAATAATTATATATTTGTTTTATGTATAGTTTACCAGTAATTTAAGTATTGAGGTGATTGAATGGAAATTTTACTACAGGAATGGTTAACAGTAAAAGGAGTTATTTTATTTACAATTGGTTTACTCGCAGCCATAATAGGCGTTTTATTTGGTGCAGCAGGCTTTATTTTGATGCCTGCATTATTACTCATCGGCATTCCGATTCATACAACGGTTGCTGTTAATAAATTTGCTACAGGTTTATCAGCCCTATCAAATGTTGTTTCGTTTGTCATAAAAGGGCGTCTATCTGTAAAAAAATATTTTTCTTTCATGATTGTTTCTAGTATAGGAGGAGTATTTGGTGCATTATTAGCAATCCTCTTATCGGAACAAATCATGAATGTCGTCGCTTGTATAAGCTTAATTTTCGCATTTCTATTTGTCCTTTGCAGTAGTAAATGGATTGTCAATGATGTAAAAGAAACAGAGGAACAACCTTTGAACAAGCTCATTCCATTTGCAATTTCCATATATGACGGAGGTTTTGGACCAGGTTCAGCACTAATGAATATAACCTATTTCTTGAAAAAACAATACCATTATTTAAAAGCAGTCGAGTTAACAAGAATGCTCTCGTTATCAAGCTGTACAGGTGCTTTTCTCTTTTATTACTTTACTGGCATTGTTAATTGGGAAATTGCTATCCCTGTGTCACTTGGCTCTATTGCTGGCTCTTTCTTAGGTTTAAAGATCATTCATTATATCCAAACAAAATGGATTCAAATTATTTTACCAATCGTTTTTTTGTTCTTAATTGTTCAAGTAGTGTCAGATTTAATAAAATAACCAAACAAATCCTACCTTTTTTGCCCCAAAATTTAAGGACATCTAATGTGGAGCTTGTTTAGAATCCGAAATTTACGACTGTTAGTACATAGACGAGAACAATAATAATTTGCCTATTTTTTTATTTATCTACCGCCACTCACATGTATAATTTCTCCAAGGATGTAATTTGAGGCATCGGCAGAAAGGAAGGCAATTACTTCTGCTATCTCTATAGGCGCTGCAGCTCTTTTAATTGGTACAGCGGAAGCCATCCGTTCAAGCCGATTGTCGCCAGGAGCAAATTTATCGTGAAAGGGTGTCTCTACCATTCCAGGCGCTACCCCGTTCACGATAATTCCATAGTCAATTAATTCTCTGGACATACCAATCGTCATTGTATTGACAGCTCCCTTAGCAGATGCATAATGAATACTTTCCCCTGCTCCACCAATACGTGCAGCTGCAGAAGAGACATTAATAATTTTTCCACATTTCTTCGGAATCATATGTCTTAATACAGCTTGAGAGCATAAGAGCACACTATTGACATTTAGCTTGAATGTTTCTTCCCAGAGCTCTTCACTCATCTCCATAAATGTACTTTGACGGATGCCGCCTCCAGCGTTATTCACTAAAACATCAATTGTGCCGAATGAAGAAATAGCTTGCGCAACCATTGCGTTCACGTCTTCTTTATTCACAATATTCGCTTGAATGGCAATGGCATCTCCACCTTGTTCTTGAATTCGTTGGACAGCTTCGTTGGCACCTTCCACATTTGTATGATAATTGATAATTACTTTAGCCCCGTATTTTGCCACTAGTTCAGCCGTGGCAAAGCCAATCCCAGAGCTAGCACCTGTGATAAGAATAACCTTTCCCGACAAATTATGCATAGCTTCCCACCTAACGTTTTTAATAGTAGTTCGTTCATAAACAACTCAATGCTCACGCACCACGATCGTTAGTCACATGATTCTACTTCTAGTAAATTTTTGAATGATCGTAACTAAAATCGCCAGAATAAATACAATCAAACTATTAATGAGTAGATAGTAGGCAATGTTTAATCCATAGAATAATGCAAAGGGGTCACGTATAATTAAAAGTGCCAATACGCTTCCTAACCCACCAAATACACCTGCCAGTAGTAAAATGATGAAAGCCGCATTATATAGATTTTTCTTTTTTTTGTAGAATACAAACCCAATCACATTTGCACCAACAATCAAAAAGCCTATCAGTATAAAGAAAAAACCTTCCATTCAACGCCCTCTTTTCAAAACGATTTTGTCATGGGATAGCATTCCTTCCTATTGAATTAAAGTGGCCCACCCTCAAAACCAATAGGCCAACCATTTTCTTTAAATTTCACTTTATACTGAAATTCAAAGTGACCCTCATAAATAAAAGCTAAACTAAAGCCTGAAAATATATAACTATCAAAGTTAGCCATATTTCCAAAGCTTATTGTAGATAAATAATAGCTGTTTATTTCTTGATTAGGAAAAAACTTATGTAAATACTCCAATGCGCAGCTTATATGTAAATGGAGTTCATCGAAAATTCTTTCTGCTAATTCGAT
Organism: Lysinibacillus sp. BSL11; assembly: GCF_052928325.1. Taxonomy (NCBI): domain Bacteria; kingdom Bacillati; phylum Bacillota; class Bacilli; order Caryophanales; family Bacillaceae; genus Lysinibacillus; species Lysinibacillus sp. BSL11. Next base: position 55,325 of record NZ_JAVGCX010000022.1, read on the forward strand.
GATCCCTACCTCAGGATTTTCATTATTTCCTTGGACAATAATCTCCACATCCTCCCATTCCCCAATATTCATCCTGTATAACCACTGTTCCTGAATAAGATACTTCTCTTTATCGTGTACAGGGGGATTAACTATGTTTATTTTTTTGAGATCATCTTTAGTCAACGGTTTTGCAAGATTAAGCTTATTATGCAAAATGTCTTTGATATTAGAGACCATATATTTTGATTTGTTTAATTCTAAAGAGTCCATTTTACACCTCCGTTTAAAGTAAGTTTACCTTAAATTATACCATCATCGCTCTACAACTACCCTACATTGTAAGTTCAAAAAGAAAAAAGAGCTAGCTATGTAACTAATTCCGGAAAATAGCAAAACAGCTATTCAAAAAGGTTCGTCTTTTTGAACAGCTGCTGCATTTATTGCAATGGAATATTTACTTCAATATTTTCCCCAATCGGATGAGGGTAATAGTTTAAATATAGCTTAACTTTTCCATTATATTCTTCAAATTGTGATGTCTCCACTACATACTGCTCGTCTCGTGAAATAGTCAAACTTTTGAATTCTAATGGCGTGCCATCTTCTTTTATGGCGTCAGAGAGCATTAATAATTTGCCTTCATTATTTTTATTCATCTTAACCGCTACACTTTGCTGCACTATTGAAATGTCCCCCTTAAAATAAGTAGGCTTCGTGAGTATCTCTTTTGTGCCAAAATCAACTTCGATAAAATCCTCACCCTTTGGCACAGCTTGAACTGCGCCAATCATAACCGTCAATGACGCTGGATCATCGAAATAATTACTTTGCAAATAGAGTGTAAATTTGCCATCGCGAATATCTCCACCTGTTGAAATGCCATTTCTAATACTATCTCTGCGCTCACCGCTTTCTGTCATGACGGCAACATCATCCAGCGCTAATAGTTGCATTGTATTATCTTTGGCTACCTCAATATCGAGTGCCACTTTTAATGGCGAACGGCGAATTTGTGTAATCGTAAACCTCTGCCCATTGACATCGATCGTACGATTCGCAGTAAAAATTTTCTCCTTTGCGACCTCATTTTTCAGTGAAAACGGTAAAGTAATTTCAATGTTCCCCTTCTCTTCATCATGAAAGTGAAAAACTGCTTTAAAATCCTTTGAAATATAGGCGATAGGCTCTAAAAAATTATATTCCACTGAGGAAGAGATGTATGTTTGATTGCTTGCATTTCTAGTAAACGTACAGCCGCATTCAATCTCCTCATCTCCTTGAAACAATTGAACTTCTTCTAAGTTTAATTTTGAAATATCAAATGAGGCATCAGCGTCATAGAACAGTACAAATCCCGAATTATCGGCAATCACGCCCTGCAATGTAAGGGCTAGACCTTTTCTAGATTGCGTCACATTGATTTCTTCATAGTATTCATGATCTACAATATCTTTTATTCCTTTATCTATTGCAATCGCTGATACAATTGCTTGAAAGCCAGGTATTTTGGCAACTTGGCTAGCAATCGTTGGCGAGACGCGAATTGAAAAGAGAAGGCTTAGGCAAAGCATGGAGATGCATGCAACCGAAACAATGCGCTTCTTTCTTCTTTTTTCTCGTTGAACTTTCCGAAACATGTCCATGCGAACTTGTTGCAGTTTCTCCTTTGGAACGTCAATTAATGATTTACTCATAGCCAGTCCTCCTTTTCTCTAGCAAAGCTTCTAAGCTTCTTTAAAATGTGATGAAGCTTCGATTTTACAGTACCCTCAGGAATTTGATTGAGCTCAGCAATTTCTTTGTTTTTTAGTTGCTGGAAATATTTCATATAGACGAGTTGCTGCTCCGATAAAGATAAATGTTCCAATAATCTCTCCATATCTGAGTAGATGACCCATTCAGATAGGTGGTGTTCCTCAATCTGAACAGTCGGTGGACGTTTTCGTAAATGGTCTTTACAACAATTGATTAAGACGCGTACAAGCCATGTTCTGGCATATTCGTGCTGTTGAACGGTATGCATTTTTTTGAGTGCCTTGTAAACAAGCTCCTGCATCACGTCCATAGCATCTTGCTCATTTTTCATATATGTAAAGGCCATGCGATATAAAATATCCTCATCCATTTCAATCAGTGAAAGTATCGCTTCTTGATCTCCACGTATAGCACGCTTCTCTAATTCAAATTTCATCCTTTTTCGCCTCCTTCTCTCATTAGACTCAACATTGTTGCATTTCGTTCAAAATGTTTTAGAAGTTTTTAGGAAACTGTCATTTCAACACATCTCCCCATTAATAGTAAGAAGCGATTGCTCTAATTGAACAATCGCCTCTTCCTCTTACCCATATGTATTGACAAAATTAAACACCATAATGAATCATCCATTTATCTTGTTTTATTGCTTCAGCTATTTTTTTGATTAATTCTTCAAGTTCTGCAGATTGGTATTCGACATTGGCTTCTCTCACCATATTTAAAAATTGTTTATGAGAGCTCGGTGGTATCAAGGTTATCCCAAAATAGGCGAGACTTTTAAATGGCCTATTTGTGTTGTGTGCAAAAGTTTCGAGTTGATGTATTTTTTTGCCAAAATTCTTTGAAAGCAGTTCATCAAAGAGGTCACCATCTACACCGATGCAATTGTATTTTTCAGGTTCATAAGCAGCATACTCCTTGTCTTTTTCTATACAAGCAATGATCCCAAACTCATGAATGTATGGCAATAGTATCGCAACCTCCAATTCCCTTTATGCCCGGCTAATGATTACGTTTCTTGCAAGAGGATCTTTGCAAGACGAAAAATGCCTTCCTCAATGGCTTGCTCATCCATTTTAGCAAAGCCTAGAACCCATCCTTTTCGATTATTTTCTAAGCAATACTTACTAAGTGGATAAACACGTATCCCATTTTCGAGTGCGAGGTTTGTCATTGCTTCTTCATCAAACGATTCTTCCGCTTCAAGAAGCATATGCAAACCCGTTTCAATGCCACTTAGCTTGAAACGTTCGGCTAGTCCTGTTGCCATGATTGCCTTTGTCATCGCTTCATGTCTACGTCGATAGACATTTCTGGCTCTCCTCATATGACGCATAAAATGACCGTGCTCAATAAAATGAGCAAGCGTTAATTGCTCCATAATGGGAAGATGCCGATAGGTTAATTGTTGTACTTGTGCAAGCTGGCGAATGGCATCTTTTGGGCCGATAACTGCCGATATTCGTATGCCAGGAGCAACCATTTTAGAAAAACTCATCATATATAATGTGTTGTGGGGTTGTTGGCTAAACAAGGTAGGAAGCGGGCCACCTCGATACCTAAACTCACCATCATAATCATCTTCTACAATCCAAAATTGATTTTTCGCAGATTTTTGCAGCAATTGTTGTTTGCGTGGCTCAGACATTATGACACCCACTGCACATTGGTGCGAAGGTGTAACAAAAATAAGCTTGGTTTGTGGATCAATCTGCTCTACTTGTACGCCATACTCATCCACGGGCACAGCGACAACATTCATACGCCTATATTTCATGGTCATCCAGGCTGCAGGAAAGCCAGGATCTTCAACAGAAACCGTTTCTCCTTCCTTTAGAAGGGCTTGGGCAATCAGATCGATGCTATGCTGCGCGCCAGAGGTTAAGATGATTTGGTCAATCTCTACATGTACCCCTCTTTCAAATGTCAGGTAACGTTGAATCTGTTCACGGAGCGGTGTGAAACCGTAGGCATCGCCATAGCCCCAATTGGTCAGATCTGTTTCTGCTGAAGCCTGTAAAAACGATTGTCGCCAAGTTTTTCGGAAATGCTCGTCCAAATACGGCTCATGGGGACAAAAATCGATTGCGACGTTTCCAATTTCTTTGCCTCTAAACCAACTGTTTAATTCATCAACTGCCACGTTTAATAAAGGTAATGTTGGCGTAGATGGTCCTTGAGGAATCACCTCTTCTGCCAAGTTGGTTTTAAATCCCCATTCACTTACTCTTGTTCCTCCACGCCAATTTGTCACGGTATACCCTCGACTAAATAATTCCTCATAAACAATTTGTATAGTTGAGCGTGAAACACCTACTAATAAGGCGAGTTCTCGGGATGGAGGAAGTAACTCCCCTGGTGGCCATTTGCCTGTTGTAATATGATGAATAGCTTGGTCAAGTAACTGTTGCCATATAGGATTTTTATCGTCTCGGTTAACTTGTAACATTCAATTCACCTCCAGTTAGAATAGAGATTGTTAAAATATGCGAAAATTAATAGTTTTGTACAGTCAATAATTATTATACTATCAAATCGATCATTTTATAGATATAGGATGTTTGTAGTATACCTTGCATTATCTAATTACATGATAGCATCCTTTTAAAGGCTACATCTGCAGCATGAATCGTTCTATCAATATCATGTATGGAATGAGCAGTCGAGATAAATATGCTTTCATATTGAGAAGGAGGTAGAAGTATACCCTGTTTAAGCATTTCTTTATAAAAACGGCGAAACATCTCAGCATCTATTTTTTGAGCATCATCAAAATTTTGTAAGGGATGATCGATGAATGCGTATCCAATCATTGTTCCAGCTTTCGTTGTTTTAAGTGGAATATGATAGTTATGAGCTACTTTTGATAAGCCTTGTATAAGCCTATCTGCTAACGCTTCGATATACGAATAACTGTTATGATTTAATTTATTGATTGTGGTATACCCCGCTACCATAGCGATTGGATTACCCGATAAGGTTCCAGCCTGATAAATACTACCTTCAGGTGCAATATGATTCATGATTTCTTTTCTTCCACCATATGCCCCGACAGGCATTCCACCACCAATGATCTTACCTAAACATGTTAAGTCAGGTTTTATGTTATAAAGCCCTTGAGCAGAGTGGTAATCTATACGAAAACCAGTCATGACCTCATCGAGTATAAATAGGCCACCATATTTTGTAGTGAAAGAACGTATTGCTTGAAGAAATTCAGGGTTAGCTGGTATTCCCGCCATATTGCCTGCAAACGGTTCTACGATAACTGCTGCAATTTGTGAGCCATATTTATCAAATATCGTTTTCAGGACTTCGATATTATTATAAGGAATGGAGATTGTATGCTTAGTGATCTCTAAAGGTACACCCAGACTATCAGGAAGGCTGAATGTAGCAATTCCTGAGCCTGCCTTTACTAATAGATGATCACTGTGCCCATGATAGTTTCCATCAAATTTCACAATGATGTCTTTGCCAGTAAAGCCTCTAGCTAGTCTAATGGCGCTCATTGTTGCTTCTGTACCCGAATTAACCATTCGAATCTTCTCTATGGAAGGTAGGCGAGTAGATATTAATGTGGCTAGCTTATTTTCTTGTAAAGTTGGCAAGCCAAAACTTGTCCCCCTCTGGATGGCTTCAAGAAGTGCATCTGAAACCTCCTTATCTGCATGTCCATGAATTAATGGGCCCCAAGATAGCACATAATCTATATAGCTATTGCCATCAATATCATATATGTTTGAGCCTTTCCCATGACTCATAAAAATTGGCTCCATCCCAACTGATTGAAATGCTCTCACTGGGCTATTTACCCCACCAGGCATAAGCTTTTTTGCTATTTCGAAGGCTTCTATTGATTTCGTCGTATCGATGTTAAAAACCACCTTTCGTAGTGATATTATCTTTGTCTAATTTGTTGTCCCTCATTTATGCTTTGCTGTTTTCTGAGCAATGGAACATTCATTAATAAATGTGCGCCCAAACCTGCTACAAGCCCCCAAAATGCCCCGCCAACTCCAAGTAAAGTAACATTTGCGGCTGTTGCCAAAAAAGTAATGAGTGCTGTTTCACGCCCAATTGGATTTGTTAATGCATTGGCAAGACTACTACCAATTGTACCTAGCAACGCTAATCCCGCTAATGTTGCAATGAACGTAGCTGGGAGAATTAAAAACAATGCAGCCAATGTTACCCCAAAAATACCGACAATTATATAAAAAATGCCACAGACAATACCTGCAATATAACGTTTTCTTGAATCCTCATGAGCGTCCTTCCCCGTACAGATGGCTGCTGTAATTGCTGCTACGTTAAAAGCATGTGATCCAAAGGGGGCTGTCAGGAGTGATCCCAATCCTGTTACAATCAAAATCGGATTGGCACTCGTTTTAAATCCATCATTTCGCAACACTAGCATGCCTGGCATGTACTGTCCTGTTAAGGTAATAATAAAAAGCGGCAAAGCCACACCCAATAATGCATGTAGAGAAAACGTTGGCGCAACAAATACAGGAGAGGCGAAGGCCAACTCGATATGGCTGAAATCTACCTGCCCCATACTTATTAAATAAATCAAGCCAATGACTAGAATACCGACAATCGCATAGCGAGATGTAAACCTTCTTAATACGATATACGTAGTAAACAGGACGATAACAAGTAAAGGTTCCACTTTCGCACCACCAAAGGCTGAAATACCAAATTGTAATAAAATACCTGCCAATAAACCTGAAGCAATGCCTGGCGGAATGAGTTGGACAAAACGTTCGAACATGCCTGATAAACCTAACAAAACAAATGCTATTGCAGAAATAATATAAGCTCCAATGGCTTCAGCATATGGGGTAACAGCTAAAGCCGAAACAAGAAACGCTACGCCTGGTGTTGACCAAGCTGTAATAATGGGTTCACGGTATCGGTAACTTAGCCAGATACCCGTTACCCCCACACCAATGGAAATCGACCATATCCATGATGCAGTCATTTCTGGACTTAGACCAGCAACCTTGGCAGCCTGAAACACCAAGATAAAAGTGCCCCCATAGTTAACTAAGACAGATATAAAAGCAGCGATGGTGGGCGACAGGAAATCACGCACATTCAGTGAAACGGATGTTGAGTTCATACACTTTCCTACCTTTCTACAAATTATTTTAATCCCTTCTTCATACTAGGAATTCATCACGTATTCTCGTCCTTTAAGGACTGTTTCCTTCCTTTGTGGAATGTCGTTTTCCTATTGTCATTAGCCCTCTTTATGTAATGTGTCATTCCATAAATTTCAATTTGCTTGATCCCAAGTAACGCTTTACTTGCCGCTATCTAATAAAATGTCAATCTACCTGAACTAAACAGAAGTAGCACTCCCCCTCCTTGCTAATAAATGAACGGTCTTAGCATAACGCAATACGGATTGATAAAAAACATCCAAAACTGCGAATTTTAGCAGTCCATAAAATTAGGTACAATAAAATAACCACTATCCCTATATTGTAGTTTTATAAAAATGACTAATCGTTAAAAACAAAGATTGATCATTCATATTAAGTTTGATAAAAATCCTGTGTTGAAATGCAGGATTTTTTTGTCAACAAACGGGCCATTTAATAGAATAAAATACAATAATTATTGGACGCGAAGATTGTGAAGATTACTTAAACTAATGGTGCAGGTTAGTTGAAGTACCATCTCCTTTTTATATTGGAACTTTCATCTAAATACAAACGTTAAACTTATAAATTCTCTACTGTTATTAATAGTTTTGTGAAATAGAAAGGGGACTTTTATGAAATCCAATCTTTTGGTGTGGGTATTTTTTCTTCCTTTATTCTTATTTTTCAGTTTAATGCTATATATTGAAGTTTCAATTTATTCAGCTTTGCCTCCAGAACTAGGTGGAAGGGGTTTTTGGGTGGAATTTAAGAATGCTTGGTATCGTTCAATTTGGTTTTATGCAATAATATTGTTATTTTCCTTCTTGCTTTATTTGAAGTTTTTACATAAAGGAAAATAAAGAATTAATAAACTTTTGCTGTTGAACTAACGGGATGCTTTAGTTTAGCAAGAATTATGCTTATAATCTTCCACAATCGGGCGCGATTCTGTAACAAGAATCAGTGCTTTTTTTAATTAAAGGGCCAAATTATTGATAAACGTTTTCAATAAAAGTGGACATTATTGTTGAATTATTGAGTAAAAGATTTTGAAGCTTTTCACTTAAACTAACGGGGCAGTTTAGTTCAAGAATTAATAGACGAAAATAGACTAAAATATGGTAATATTATTTACAAATAGTCTTTTTTACATAAGGAGGTTTTTTTTGAAAAAATATCTAAACATTGTTGTTGTGTTTATTCTAATAATTTCATGTCTAACCCTTACTTCTTGTACACAAACAGAAAAAGAGCAAAAAACACTTGACAAAGAAATGATGTTCTCATTTGAGCACCCTCAAACCAAACAAAAATACAAAATCATTTATGCCAATCAACTGTTTTATCCGTATATTGAAAAGGTCAAAGATAATCCGAATCTTTCAACCTCGGAAACCTTAGAACTGTATAATAATGAGATTATTCAACCCATATATCAAGATTGTTTTGAAAATGGAGAATACCTTCATATGGCAGAAAACCTTCTTAATACGATTCCTAATGGGTTAACAGAAATAGAAGTGGTAAGTGAAAAAATGGAGACTCGTAAAGCAGAAATCAATCAACTTATACAAGAATCCCTTTTGAAATCAGCTGACCTCCTACCCTCTCAAAGTGATGTAGCAGTTTGTGTATTCCCTTCCTCTACCAATAATAGGAGGGCATTCGCAGTAGGGGCGGGCAAAATTATTATCCCACTTAATCTAAATGTTTTGGGGGATGCTTTAAAGTCAATCGTTGCCCACGAATACCATCACAGTGTTTGGGCGGAAAAGCATGCCAATGGGGACAGGTTTTCTGTTTTGGATAATATGGTTTTTGAAGGAAAAGCGGTCATGTTTGAAAAATCTGTATATCCTGACTACGACTATACTCCGATTTACTTGACTTACAACAAGGTTTTGTGGTCTAAAGTTAAACCTGATTTAAAAAATTATGACAGTAATCGTAGTTTAGAAATTTTAAATGGCGGAAAAGGGTTGCCGATATCTTACGGCTATAGTGAAGGCTACAAGATGGTTAAATCCTATCTTGACTTAAATCCTGATAAAACTCTAGAGGAATGGACTGCCTTAAGTGCAAAAGAAATTTTTGAAAAAGGAAACTATCTTGAAAACTATAAATAACAAATATATGAATGAATTGACATATATTCTAGGGGTAAATATATATTAAGAATTTGTTAAAAATAATTGAGTTGCGTATGCAGCTCTTTTTTTCTTATTGAACTAACCAGGTGCTTTAGTTCAAAAACGATCTTCAACAATCGGGCACTCTTCTGAAATTAGGAAAGCGTCTTTCTTCATGAAAAGGGCCATATTGTGGAATAACAACTTTTTATTAAAAATTACCAAACGAGGGTTTGGGAACAATTTAATTACAATTTATGTCTATATTGAAAAAGGGAGGTGTCATTATGTGGTTAATATTAGGTCTTATTGCTATAGTAGCTACTTGTATAAATCTTTTTATGTATGGGACAGGTAAAGATTATAAATTGGCAATGGCAATGGGGTTATCATTTACAGCATTGACACTCTGTGCAGAACATAGCCTTGTATCTAATTGGATAAAAGGTGAAGATTGGTCGGCTTTAAGGGAAATACCTAATATGAATAAGGCGTTTTGGTTTCTGACAATTGTTTCTATCTTACTAAATATAGCACCTATACTTTTAGAACTAAAAAATAAAAAATAATTACTCTGATTGTTGTTCATTTGGATTTACAACGGTAAGCAAAATAAAGTCCCCAACAACGCTTTTGGAACTTTTTTATTTAATAATGTCTAATTAATAAAAATTTTTGAAACTAAAATATGAAAGTAGGTGTAAACGATGAATGTTATTCCTATTAAGTCCACAGGTATCGCTGCTGTATTATTAAAAGAAATAAATAACACATATCATGTTTTACTACTAAAAAGAACATCTCTTAATTTAAATAATATTTGGTGCTATATAGGAGGCGGTATTGAAGATGGGGAAACGGCAATAGAAGCTGTTTATAGAGAAATTGCAGAAGAAACAGGTATCACAGAACTCGAATTGTATTCTTCTAATCAATTTGACCAAATTTTTTCTCCGCAAGAAAATTACATTTACATTGCACCAGTGTTTGTAGGTTTTGTTCACGAAGAGCAATCTGTCTTTTTAAACGACGAACATAGTGAATATCAATGGATTCCTTTTGAAAAAGCAAAAGAAATTGTAAGTTTACCTGGTAATGAAGAAGTTCTTCAATCTATTGAAAATAATTTTGTTAAGAAAAAACCTTTGAGTCATTTAAAAATTTAACTGCCTTAATACAGTTGGTGAGGATAAATCGCGCATACATGAAAGTTTAAAAACACACTTAAAAGCTACAAAATGAAGTTTAGTTATTCAATTAAAGGGCGCATTTCTTTAATAAAGAAATGTGTCTTTTTCAGTTTAAGGGCTATTTTGCTGAATAACTGATTGTAGAAATAATGGATATTTGAGATGATTATTATAAGTTTTAAAGGATAGTAAAAGGAACAGAGTTTTCAAAACTAAGGAGAGTGATAACGAGATATGGAATTATATTCACATAAACCAGAAGCGTACGAATGCCCATTTTGTCGAGTAGTATCAGGTAAAGAAAAACCAAATAAGGGAACTAAACAAAGAGACATTATTTATCAGAATAAATATGTAACAGCGTTTATAGCAAGCAAGTGGTGGCCTAATAACATGGGGCATGTTCTCGTTGTTCCTAACGAACACTTCGAGAATATATATGAGCTTCCAGCAGAAGTAGCTGCTGAAATTCATCGTGCTTCTCAATTGACAGCGTTTGCCATGAAAAATACATATGGTTGTGATGGAGTTTCTACTCGACAACATAATGAACCTGCTGGAAATCAAGATGTGTGGCATTATCATCTCCACGTCTATCCAAGATATGAAAACGATAACCTATACCTAACCAAAGGTTATTACTCTGAACCAGATGAACGCCCATTCTATGCAGATAAGTTGCGTTCATGGATAAGTGAAAACTATTGTAATATCAACAATAGATAAAATTTTTTATACCGAAATCGGGCGCAATTCTGAAGCAAGAATTGTGCTTTACCATGAAAAGGGCCGTTTACTTGAATGGGGATTGTTGTAATTGAACTGGATATACTAAACCCAAATATAATTTAAGGTGACGGAAGTGAATTAAACTGTACCCTTTGTAAAGGACATTTTGAAAAAGGTTAGGCAACTTCTTGAAGCTGCAGTCTGTATTTTACAGGCGGCAGCTTTTTTAAATTCCACTGACCTCGATAATGGTTATAATAG
>NZ_JAVGCX010000023.1:0-64489 GCF_052928325.1 Lysinibacillus sp. BSL11
GAATAAGGAATTCTTTATGTAGAAGTTGATTGGAACGAAGGGTGGCGACTCCTGCGGGAAAAGCGGGAAAGTCGAGATCCTGGACTGAGCGAAGCGAGGGAAGCAGCTCGACCCCGCCCGCGGAAAGTGTCCGCCCGTAGTGGAAATCAACGGCTTTACTTTATTTTATTGTAAAAGAAAAAAGACTGTAGGCAAACTCAAAATTCATTGAGTTTGTCTACAGTCTGAAAGGGTGTTAATTAACACCCTTTTTTTAATGAATTAAGTCATTTACCCTAAACAGCAAATACAATAATTCATTTAAAATACACTACTCGGTGTGAGTAGCGTTTACTGAACATTATGGAATGAATATTCTAGAAATAGATCAAATAATTCTTTTCTTAGCTATTATATCTATGATTCTTTCTGCTATTATTTCTGGAATACAAATTCCACTTGATGAATACGTGAGGTTTGTTAAAACAACAATACTAATTTTTTTGCTGTCCGAATATCCTGAAAAGTTATTATACCCACACATATGACCTATATTAATTCTAAGTACTACATTACTGATATTTTTTACACTAAAAAACAAACGTAGTTTTCTTTTACTTTTATCATCTAGAACGTTAGTGTTAAAGATATTAAACAAAAAACGACTAACGTTTGATGCATTTGATACTATTCCTCCAGATGTAAAACTTAAAGTAGGTAGAAAAAGTGGGAATCGGTCTATATTTGCCTTTAAACCTTTTTTCAATAAATATTTATCTAAATCATATCCAGTTGCAATGCTATTAGGTATATTTTCTTGTGCAGAATAAAAGGTTTCGTGTAATTCATACTCATCTAAAAAATATTCCTTTAATATACTTGAAAAAGGTTTATTTGTTACTTTTTCTGCAATTAAACCAAGTAAAACATACCCTGTATTACAATACTTTCTGTCAGCATCTGGAGTAAAAAATGGTTTTTTTTCTTTCACCTTTTTTAAAATCTCATCAGTTGTTGATTTTTTACCTAAAAAATAAAGTTTGAACAAGTGAACTTTATTAAGTAAGGGGTCATATAAACCACTAGTATGATTAAGTAAATGTTTAATGGTTACTTCTTTATGATTTGTGAGTTCCTTTAGATATTTTGAAATAGAATCATCTAAAGAGATTTTATTATCCTGTACCAATTTTAAGATTATTGCTTGCATATAAATCTTTGTAATACTACCAAGATAATAGACTGTATTTAATGTCGCTAACTTCTTCTCCTCAAGACTTGCATACCCTGAAACATAATCAAATTTTCCGTAATCCTTTGATAGTATTGAAACTTGTATACTTGGAACGTCTAATTCTAATCTAAGTTGTTGCACTACATCAATAATTTCCTCTGCTAACCCATCTTCCAAAAATGTGGTATCCATAAAGATATCATTAGGGTAGTTTTTACTGTCTTGTAAATAAGCTAATGGTATCTTTTTATTATCAAAAATTTTACTTTTTACATAAATTAAATTTGACATACAGTAATTAATACTATTCTTAATTTTGATATTATTCATCAATTAGGGCTCCTGTTTAATACAATTAGATTTAAAGTTAACAGATTATAATTGTATCAATAAAAGGTTAAAATAAGGCAAAAAAAATTAGCCTCTAGCATTATTTTTTACACTACAACTTGCGCTTTACTAATCTTTTAACCTTATGGTATATATTTCTTCCAGCAACCCTGTTAACATTAAACAATTATCTTTGACGTTGTCTAATTTTATACTAAATTATCACCTTCTAAAATACCGGAATATGTATTCCCTACCACTCTTTACACCACTCTTTATTCTAACGTATTATTAGTTAAGAATATGGAGGTAGAAAATGAGACAGAAAATAATATATTTCGATTATTTAAGAACTTTTGCAATTATAGGTGTAGTAATTATCCATGTTTCCGCGGGTGTTGTGGGCGATTATGCATCATATTCAACGAATGATTGGCTTGTTAGTAGTTTTTATAATTCATTGTTTAGATGGTGTGTCCCTATTTTTGTTATGATAAGTGGAGCATTATTATTAAATGATTTAAAAACCGATACCTTATTTACTTTTTATAAAAAAAGAGCATTGAAAGTAATTATCCCATTAGTATTCTGGGGTATTGTTTATTACATTTACATAAACCGTTTTCAATTAGAAACAATTACTTTCAAAACATTTTATATTTCATTTTTTAAAGGACCTGTATATTATCCTTTATGGTTCCTATACATGATAATTTTTTTATATTTGATTACTCCATTCATCAAAAAAATTGTAAATAAATTAACCAACAGACAAATTAAATGGTTTTTAATTTTATGGTTTTCAATAATTTCAATTTACAATACAATTTTCTTAATTCTTGATAAGGTTAGTTTTTATACAACAGAAATATCTATATATATAGGTCAATTTGCAGCCGGTTTTCTGTACTTAGGATACTACATACTAGGATATTATCTAACTAAATTTGATATAAAATCCTCTAAGGTGTTTAATATCATTGGTCTTATATCCTTAGCGATAACATTTTTCGGGACATACATTATTTCAGCATCCAACAATCTATTTGGATCATACTTTATGAATTACCTTAATTTTAATACGGTTTTAGTATCTATAATGATATTTTTATATTTCAAAAATGCAAACCTAAAGTCCCATACTATCCTAAAGATGATTAGCACCTATAGTTTCGGTATTTACTTAATTCACGTAATAATAATGGAATATATTTTTAGTATTTTTAAAGTAGATTTCCATTATATGCAGCCAATTATTTTCATTCCAATTTTTACGCTACTTGTTTTAGTGCTCAGTCTATTGTTTTCATTACTGGTTAGTAAAATTCCAATTGTAAAGAGAATAATGCCTTGAACACGCTAATACAAGCGTGTTCTTTTAGTATTAATCAATTGTTGGTTTTTCTCCCCATACTGCAAAAACAGAATTAATTTGCTGGTTTGGTAAATCATTTCTCAAATCAATTCCTCCTTCTACACTGTTCACGTATGATTTTCTGTATGGTTTCCCCAATGGTTGATTTTCATAGTATTTTTGCGACTTAACACTTACTTTAGTAGAAGTTAAATCATCAATAGTATACTCAGTTTTCTTTTATATTCCTCCTTTTTAAATTGAATAAAAACCTGACATGATAAAATCGGTATGGTCTGTAATATCATCTATAATTAATTGATAAGTTCCAGCAGTTAAACAGGTATTACTTTCATAATAGATTCCGATTTTATTTAAAGATCCAACAAAGCAATTTAATTTTTTATTAGGATCATTTAAACCTGCCGCAATGATTTTTATTAAAGCTAAAGTTTCGTTTCCTCCTACATAAGGAATTCCTATTATACTAAGTTTATTTGTTGATGTGCCTTTCATTGTTAATGTAATTCTTGCTTGTATAAAAACTTTATTACCTATTCTTGTGTAGGTTCCCTGTTGAATTGAGTACAAAGTATTTAGTGTATCTAATTTAGGAGTCCAAAAACCCTCTTCATATATCTGTGAAGCAACGCTTCCTAACCTATTTTCTATTTGATGTAATGTGGAATCAATTGTATCCATATTATTATTTTGTACATCCACGTTGTAGAATTCATCTTGAGTTGGTTTTTCTAAGTTATAATTAAGTGTATGAGTAGACATTATGGCATCACTTCCTCTCTTAATTGTTTGTGTGTGAAGGCAACTAATTGTGCATGGGTGTAGCGTCCTAAGGTACTGTGTTGGTTGTATCGTAATTGAACAGTTAAAACCATGTTCTGAGGTGTAATGCGTTCAAGCATGAGAACAACGGCATCGAACATCCCTTTCACAGTCAATTCAATTTTTACACTTAATGTTTTGGCTACCACATCACGTTCTAGTTCATACTGTCCTTCTCCAAGTAAGCTATCTAACAATTGTTTTAGGACTCGATTAGTATACGGTGCTTGTTCTTGATATCGCGTTAAAATGCGAAATCTGCGTGTTTCTATGGTGTCTGTCTCTGGTACATTAAGTTTTAACATCTTTTCATATCGATTTGCACCAGTTTCATTTGTTGTTATGACAAATTGATTATTCAATGTATCTTCTATTTGCTGCCACAGTCCATCTAACACAGGTTTTTCGACATTTGCTATGGCTATAATTTCTTTGATTTCGTGTAGGATTGGCGGTAAATAGCTAATAATATCTACTTCTCTAACCACTTATAACACCTCGTTTTGGTATCGATTCAGGGTCTAGAGCAATATTGGATTGCATACCATTTAGCTTTGTATCAGCAATATCAAGTACACCTGTAACACCTAATAATCGAAATTCGATTTGAGAAACACGAACCACCACACCAGCGTTGTCTTCTTCGAAACTGTTTGCTTTGGACCATTCCTCAGCCAATTCTTTAAAATAATCATCAATAACTTTTTGCACCTGATTCTCTATATCATCCCATGTCCATCCAGCTTGATAGGTGATATTGAACTCTACATTAATAGTTGTCTCATTAACACCAATTACAGTAACAACATGGTCTATAGGGGCTGTTCCAAAACCTTCACCTTGATGTTCAAGTGGATCAACGGCTGTTTGTACATCATCAATAAGTGTTTGCGTTGGTTTTTCGTACTGAGAGTTAATAATGACTAACTTAACAGTGCCTATACCATTCCAAGCCCTGTACACTCGTACACCACCTACCCCTGGTAGTGAGCCAACCTTTTCTTTATAATCTGATGCACGATTACCTCCGAAGGCGGTAGATTCGAAGCTATTAAAATAACGATCCCGAAAAGATTCAGTATCTTCTTCATCGTCACCAGGTACTAAAACATCTGTTAATTCAGCAGTTTGTAATCCATTGATATAGTCGATTGGTATTAACTGACCAGAAAATAAATTCCCTATATTCCCTGCTGTTTCACATTGGAGAATGAGAACACCTTGTGAAATACGTTCAATAACCTCATAATCTAAATCATCCAAACTATAACGACTGCCTATAGGTATAACTATATTAAAAACACCTTTTCGTTTGGCATAGGTAGCTTCATGCAGCTTTAATCCCCGTTCAGCGGCACGAAGAATTAAATACTCTCTTGGTGCAGTATCAGCAAATACCATATCGATGAAGTTCTTTACAGTCATTAGCATCTGAATAGTTTCTACACTATTGGCTGCTGTTGCATTAAATAGCATAGAGGTGCCTTCGCGTTTATCTAATGAGTTATCTATTCCAGCCAATTTCTGTGCCATTAAATCTTCATAGGTTGTATCTAAATTAAATGGTTCAGCCATTAGTATTCCACCTCTTTCTCTGCTGTGATTTCACCATAAATAGTGTGCGCTGTATATTGTACATGTACTTTATTTTTCTTAGTTGTAACGACAAATGAGTCTACTTCATTGATACGATTATCTTGCAACAAAGCTTCATGTATCCTTCGCTTCGCTTCACTAGCAACATAAGATACAGGTTGTCCAAATAAGTCCTTAAACTCAGCTCCAAAGTTCCATGAGTAAATAATATGATCATACCTCTCAACAGATAGCATTAAAAAAATCGCTTGTTTCATAGCTTCTATTTCATCAATGAAACCAACACAGCGATCTTTTTCATGTATTAATTTGTAGTTCTTGGATGGTTCAATTACTTCCTCAAAATCACGTGTCAATCCATCACTATCAACTTGTTGCGGAATCATTCAACCACCTCTTTATCTATAATTAAAAATTGTTGTCCTCCATGAACACGGATCATTGTCACTTTGTCAAGGAACATGTAAAATCATTAATTGTAGCTACAGCTAAGTATATTATTGCGATTAAAGCTATAATAGCTATTACTACCTATACAACAGGATTAGCAGCAAGTGCAGCATTCCAAGCCCAAACAGCGGCTGTCTTTATCAATAGAGCTGTTCGAACTAAGATAATATAACTAGCAAGAATAAGTAGGGCACTTCCCACTCCAAAAATAATAGGAGCGACCCATTGCCAATTATCATAAATGAATGCCCCTAATGAAACAATGGCATTGAAAACATATCCTATAACGTTAGCTATTAAATATAAGGCCTGTGTTGCACTCGCAATAAATTCCTTAAAACGCTCACTATTTGCTACTTCATTTATCTTTTGTAATACTGGACCAAATGCTCGTAATGCTTCGTTTTGAAAATAAGTCCACATTTGCGACCAAGTTACTGGCATACTGTCAAACTTTTTATTAATTTCATCTGTTGCAGCAAACATAGCATTTTTTACGATGTCAGCTGTAATCATTCCGTCAGCAGCTAAGTCACGAATAGCCCATAGGGGTTCACCCATGTAGTCCGCAATAGTTGATATTAAGTTTTGTGCTTGTTCAAAGATTGAGTTAAGCTCATCGCCACGTAAAACACCTGAAGCTAAAGCCTGTGATAACTGAATGGTTGCATTACTTGCTTCAACCGCACTTGCTCCAGCAATACCAAATTGCTTTTGTACTAGCTCTTTAAATGCTACAACTTCACCAAAACTTCCAAATGAACCGCGAGCATTAGTACCAATTCTCGAAACCATGTCAGCGGTATCCTTAAATGGAGAAAATGATCTTTGTGCGGCATCGTGTATAAGTTGTTCATCAAGTTCTATATCGCTCAAATCTCCGAGACCGAAATCGACTTTAGCTAATTAATCAGGAATTACAGGCACTTCCTCAACTAGTAGTTGTACACGTGCCTTGGTATTGGTCAATTCATCAGAAATTTCAATTAATTCACCCAAACCACGCAAAGATAAATAAGCGCCTATTAAAGCCATCACTTTACTGAGTAAACCATTCATCGCATCTGTACCATCACGTATACAATTGTTGAGCCCTCCTTGCGCATTATTAGCTGCATGAATTACTTGTTCAATCTGATTCATTGAGTTAGCTGCATTAGCTAAATTTCTTCGCATCAACTCAATAGAAGAACTATCGAACATATCTCCAGAAGCTACATTCATATATGTTCCATCTGGTTGTTTGTGATGATTAGTATGACAGAATGGACATTTTACTTTATTACCAAACATTTTAAATTTCTTACCGCATTTATGACATTCTGATGATTTTGACCTCTCGACTTTTATTAATGCGAATAAAAACATAATTATCACCAAAATAATTATGAGAGCTAACATCTGTACCCCTTCTCATACACAAATATACATAACACAGAGGGATTTCACTATAGCTAATTAGCATAATTAGCTGATTCCTATTGCTTCTTTCCTTTTCTGGAACCTCGTTTTGCTTCACGCTCTTGCTTTTTATCCTCTTCAATCTTCACCTGTACGGATGCTATGATACATGCTTTATCAGCGATAGGTAAAGACATATATTCGGACGGAAGGCGATGCTGTTTTTGTATCCAACAATGCATGATATTAGCGTCACCATCACCGTCCTCAATTAGTTTTTTACTTCTTCAACCAAATCCTACAAATCGGCTTCATAACCATTAGCTTCTTGTGCCGCAACTGATGCATCTGCAATTTCACCGATTGTTAGCATCTTACCAAGTAGTGCATCTGCACCCATAGCTTTATAAGAATCTTGTAACTCTTTGTCGTTTAGGTTTGGAAATACAATAGAATCAACCGTTAATAAACATTGGTATTTAAAATGGTCAAAGTCCGTGTTAAATTGTCCTTTACGTTTACCTTGAGTAATCATTGAACGCTTTGTACATTCTGACTTTAATTCAGCATCACGCTCTGGCGAAACTGGCGCAAACTCCCATTCAATAGGTTTCCCTTGTTCATCTACGAAACTTTTAGAAAAAGCACGCTTAATATTTCCGTTTTGCTTTTTATTGTGTGCAAAAAATGCAGTTAAGTTTGTCATTTATAATCACCTTATCCTTTTTAATTAGAATTAAAAGAGCTCACATATTGTGAACTCTTTTTTATTGCATTTCTGGTAAAGTTGTAAATTCTTCTGGCATTTCGAAACGTTCAAATGTGAAATCAAATGAATCCTCTATCCATTTAAAATAAAAATATGACTGTATCCCAGTGGATGGATATCTGGTTTGAAGCAAGACAAACTGATTTGGCTATATCAACAAAAACTTTAAATGAGCAGATGATTAGACTTTATATTAAACCAATTTTAGGTCACTATAAAATTTCCAACTTGGATTATTTGACTTATAAAAACCAATTTATTGATGCATTGTTAAAAACCAAAAGCGTTAATACTGTTAAAAGTGCTCACGGAGTATTTAATAATGCTATCAATTTAGCTGTTAGAAATGAAATACTATCCAAAAATCGTTTTACATCTATGAAAATTTCAAAAGAAAAAGAAATAAAGAAAGGTGGCGTTAATGAAGAGGAACAATTAAATTTCCTAAATGAAGATGATTTAAAAAAACTGCTTAATTACCTAAAAAAAGCAGACGATATGACCCATACTGCATTAATTTGGACCATAGCTTTAACAGGAATGAGGAAAGGTGAAGTTGCTACACTTCAATGGAATGACATTTATTTGCAAAAATGCACAATAAATATTTATGCAACTAGAGATTATTTAGGTCACCGTGATGCCAAAACTAAAAATAGTGTCCGTATTGTTGAGGTTGATCCAGAATTATGGAAATTACTTGATTCATATCGAAAGAAAATAATTGCAACCTCCAACGATTATGTGTTCGTAAATTTTGATACTTTGATTCCAATAGGGAAAAATTTAGCTGGGAGAATATTAAATAAGGCATATGAAGATAAAATTATTTCTAAAAAAAATATCGCCTCACGGGCTTCGTCATTCATATGCTACAATCATGTGTGCTCAAGGAGTTCCAATTCCTGTCGTAGCTAAAATGATTGGTAATACGCCAAATACGGTGATGGCCTATTATGCACATTCTATGAAGGACAAAGAAAAGGAAGCTGTTCAAATATTATCAAAGGTCCTCCTTTAAGTAAATTTTGGGAACCTCTTCTTAAAAAAGCTTGAAAGCCCTTATCAATAAGTGCTTTTCCAAGACCCTATGCCTTATACTCAGAACAAAGCCCAGAATAAGTGTATAAATATAACCACCCTTGTGCACTTTATCACCTCCTTTACCACTTTACATTTATAGTAATTATTGTCATATACGATTTACTACGCTAATAAGTTTCAGCTATACTTAAATAGAGGTGATGATGTATGAGTAGACCAGAATTATACGTACATTTAGTAGTCGGTCCTGATTGTGATTTTGAATCCATGGCCATTCGAGCGGCACTGGAATCTTTTGGTGCAGGAGTGACACTCGATTTAATTGGCAGACCAAATGATTTAATTGATATTTTATCTGGAAATGATCTTCCTCACAAAATGGATTATTTGCTATTGAACTTTCATGGTGATGAGGGGCGATTTTGTCTGCCTGAGCTAGGAGAAGAGGTATATGAAGAAAATGAACCAAGGAGTATCTATTTTGAACCTCAAGATGTCTTAACCTATTGTCAGCTACAGGGTGTCAAGGTCATTGCGGCAGGCTGTACATTAGGCTGGCAGCAGCTAGCGACAGCCTTTTTAGAGAGTGGCTGTCATTCCTACCTAGCTCCTGATGATTATATTGAGGGTAATGCCAATCTCATGTTTCTAATTCACTTTTTCTATGAGATAATCACAAATCATAGAAGTCAGCAGGAGGCATTTGAACTCGCTCAAGCGACCGATCTAGAAACAGCCTTATACAAGCTCTATTTAGCAGAAAAAAGATCGTAGCACCTACTACTTGGCTACGATCTTTCTTCTTTAGCGTTGATGTTTATCTAGCATAGCTTCAGTAAAAGCTTGTGACTGTCCTTTAGGAATACTGAGTGTTTGCCAATCAGAGCCCTTTACCTGTTTGGCGATATAAATGATTTGACCGACGTGCTGTGCATAGTGTGCCATTTGTCTTTCAATAGCATCAATGATCGCTAGTCGCTCCCCTCTAATCGTGACATGCCCCTGTAAATCGGATTCTGTCAAACTCGCCAAGGCCTCTAAAAACACCTGCCAACCCTTGTCCCAAGCCGAGATAATTGCTTCTTTGGTGTGAAGACTATCCTCAAACTCATCATCCCGATTTCTCGTTGGCTTTTCTCCATCTGTCGTTAAAAAATCTGTCCAGCGGGAAATCATATTCCCACTTACATGCTTTACAATCACTGCAATACTGTTGGATTCTTCATTGTATGCCCAGTGCAATTGTGCCTCTTCCATTTGAGCAAGCGTTTTATCCCCTAGCTCTTTCACACTTTGAAATCTTTTCTGAACAACTTGTAAATAGGTTTGTGCAATTGTCATAGTCGAACCTCCATCCCTCTTTTCTATCATTCTATTATAGCTCAATTGAAATGTCTCATGACTTATTCGCCAAGAATAAAATCTCTTGCAAGGATCGCCATTTTTTCTTGAACCTCCTGAGGGTTTCCATCAAGTTGATACCCGATATGATAGACATAGCCGTTATAGTAAGAATAAAACTCATTGGCTCTAGTAGTCATTTGAAAGATTCGCTTATCCGTCTCATCGTAATTATAATAAGTATATACATAACCTTGTTCTGGTGACATCTCCCGATAAAACAGGGGATTCATAAAATTTAAGCCTATATTCGAAACTTTCATCCCTAAAGTTTCTTCCATACTTTTCGACTTCACATAGCTCGCTAAGGGATTATACTTTACATTTGTCACGGTAAAATTAATAAATTGTAAATCCACCCCAGTGGAGGATTTTTCTTTATAGCTAAATTGAAATTGCGTTTGTTGGCTACCATCCTCCATTTTTGCTGAAATTGCATAGACCTCCTGAATATTTGGTTGAAATGGTAAATTTTCAGGATCAGTGAGATGAACGACATCCTCCAGTGATGTGGCTACTGATTGCATTGCCTCTAAACCTTGAAGTGGTGCATAATATTGGATATCTTTTGCCTGACTTAAATAATTAGCAAGTGGAAGAAAATTACTGAATGCTGTGTCTTTTCCCTCCACTTCTGTTTGAAATAAATCCGTGAATGTAGGTGTTTCTCCTTCATCCTGTGTCGCCAGCTCATCCATCGGTTTTGCGGCTTGCCAGGCAATGAATAATAAAATAGTGCAGGTAAGCATCATCGTAACGACACGATATGTCCACTTCGGCTTGGACATAACAGGCTCTTGCTGAATTTGTTGTCGAACCTTATGAATAATGGCTTCCTTATGTGCTGAAACATCTTGTAGTATCTGCATTGTATGCTTATCCATGGAAAAGCACCTCCCACTCAATATGTTGTAACTCTACTTTTAATAGCTCCTTTCCTTTCTTTAAACGTGATTTCACAGTACCTTCAGGAATCGCAAGTAACTCCGCAATCTCTTTAATCGTCATCTCCTCCAAGTAAAAATAGACAATTGCTTCTCGTGGCTTAAGTGGTAAGCTTAAAATAGCATCATCTAACAGCGCTTGTTCATCTTGACGAATCAGTTTGTCCTGCAATGTTGATTTTTGTTTGGTAAAAAATTTATGCTGAAATGTTATTTTTCTGTATGCCCAGCTTTTTAAATAATCCTTGCATTTATTGATTGTCATGCGAGCTAAATATGCCTTCATCTCTCCTCGTTCCTCATAGTGTTTTTGATGATAGAACTTAATAAACACATCCTGTACAATATCCTCGGCTATTTGTAAATCCTTTGTATAGTAATAAGCAATTCGAAACAATTGCTCCGTATGTATAGCCATTAACCGCTCGAATTTTTCATGATCAGACACGCCATCACCCTCCTTCTACACTATAAACGACTCCCAACCAGAAAAAGATTATTTTTCCAGATAGAAAAATATAAAAAAACCGCCTCAACCATTTGAGACGGTTTACTGTTACTTTATAAATTTTCATCAATATATGTTTCGATATCAGAAGCTATTGTATCTATCGGTACATCTTCAATGTTTTCAGCATAGCCATTATACATTTTGACGAGGATACCATCTTTATCGACTAAGAAAAATTGATTACCATGAATGACTTGGTCACTGTTAGGGTCGTTTTTCACTAAAATCTTTGTATTTTTCACCGCAAATTGTTCGATATATTTCTGTGAATATCCTGTAAGAAGGTTCCATTTAGATTCATCTGGAACATTGTATTTACTAAGATAATCCGCTAACACATCTGGCTGATCAACGTCTGGATCTACTGAAAAGGCAACAATGTTATAGTCCTCTACGCCTTTTTTCTGGAGCTTTTCTTGGACTTGTGCCATGTTTAATGACATGGGCGGGCAGATGGACACACAGTTTGTGAAAATATACATGCCAATCCAAGGCTTACCTTTTAAGCTTTCAAGCGAAACCGTTTCACCACGTTGATTAACATGTTCGAAATCGGGTATTTCTAGACTATAATCTGCTTTAAATTTTGAGTTTCCACATGCGCCTAGCACAGTTGCACAGGCTAACAGCAGCACTAGCCCTATTAATTTACGTTTCATGTCAACACTCTCCCTAACCTACACTATCCCCATCCTAACGTAGGTTGTAAGCGTTGACAAGAACTTCTAAGTGACAGCTTTCGTACATCTTTGTGAAATCCATTTCATTTTAATGAAACGAGCGCAGCATGTATCGCATCAAGCTTTACTTCGACGCGGTGCAATAAATAAAATGACACTAAAATCGGAAAACCGATATCGGATATCATGTTCAACCACTGTTCCATCCTTCTCCTCCTCTCTTCCGTTAAAAATGGTCTTTGCACTTCTCGTAGCAAAGACCATTGTTGAATTATTCTGTTACTACTTCAAATTCTGTTACTTGACGATCTACAATACGAGCTCCCTTGATGGCTGACAGTGCACCACCTTGCCCAGTAAACACATTTTTAGCCATAATCGTTGCCATAGCCTGTTGAATTTCAGTCACCGTGATATTCGGCTTGGGTGCATCAATCGAAAGGGTTGTCGTTTTCCCATCAGTTGTTACAAATTGTAATTCTAGAACTTGTGTCATTCTGTGATCCCTCCTTAAGATAAATCGTGTGTTTCCTGTTTCGCAATGCCAGCTAGTGACTGTGATGAAAGACTAGCAATGGCATAAGCAACAGCTAACAAATCGTCCGCACTATGTGTATTGTTAATATTTCGATACGATTTCGTTGTGAACGTAGGCTTATTATTCTCATCATAGCCATCCACATATTTGAGACGCATTGTAGCATTTACAAAGTTAACGTTAGCCATGTAGCATCACCTCCCTTCTGCATACTATATAAAGGCGAATTGCTAAAAAAGGGACATTAAGGATGAATTTTTTTTCAGAAGCTTTTATAATAGAGTGAGAGAAGGCAAAGAGGTGAACGATTTGTTACAAGGTTGGTTTTTATGGTTTATTTTATTTTGGGTTGTCGTCCTCATTTCATTGATGGCTATTGGTGGATTCTTCATGTTCCGCAAATTTTTAAAGGCACTCCCAAAGCAGGATGGAAAATCAGATTTAGATTGGCAAGAATATTATTTAGATAAAACCGTTCACTTGTGGGGACAAGCTGAAAAAGAATTACTCTACGAACTCGTAAGCCCTGTACCTGAGCTTTTTAGACAAGTGGCTAAGGAAAAAATTGCAGGGAAAATTGGCGAGCTCGCATTAGAAGAAAAAGCAGCAGCCATTAACAATGACCTCATTATTCGCGGCTATATCCAAGCAACACCAAAACGCGATCACAAATTTTTACGCAAAAAATTAGAGCAAATGCAAATTGACATCTCCCCCTATGAACATCTATTCGAATGAATAAACGCTGCACAAAGATTTGTGCAGCGTTTTTTACTTAGCTATGCGATATTGTCCTGACCTGTGTTTTTAAGAAGCTATCCTGCACTTAGCTAATTTTATCCTCTTCATTTGGACCTCTATCCATGCTTTGCTGCTCTATCCGCTACTTTTGAAGTTCTATCCGCCACTTTTATGAGGCTATCCTGCACTTTGCTAGTTTTATCCTCTTCATTTGGACTCCTATCCGCGCTTTGCTGCTCTATCCGCTACTTTTGAAGTTCTATCCGCCACTTTTACGAATCTATCCTGCACTTTGCTAGTTTTATCCTCTTCATTTGGACTCCTATCCGCGTTTTGCTGCTCTATCCGCTACTTTTGAGGATCTATCCGCTACTTTTATGAAGCTATCCTGCACTTTGCTAGTTTTATCCTCTTCATTTGGACTCCTATCCGCGCTTTGCTGCTCTATCCGCTACTTTTGAGATTTTATCCGCTACTTTTATGAAGCTATCCTGCACTTTGCTTGCTTTATCCTCTTCATTTGGACTCCCATCCGCTCTTTCCTGCTTTATCCGCCACTTTTGAGATTTTATCCGCTCCTTTTATGAGGCTATCCTGCACTTTGCTAGCTTTATCCTCTTCATTTGGACCTCGATCCGCGCTTTCCTGCTTTATCCGCCACTTTTGTGATTTTATCCGCTCCTTCTATGAGGCTATCCTGCACTTTGCTTGCTTTATCCTCTTCATTTGGACCTCTACCCGCGCTTAAAAGCATAAAAAAACTACACCAGCTTCAGTACTAGTGTAGTTTTGGAATTGTTTTTTTGACACGTTTAAACTGGATGAGCATTGCGATACGCCAAGGTACTAACATGGCAAAGGCTAATATCCAGAACATACCTGCTAATTCACCGACATCGATGGAGCTACTTAAAATCATTTTCGCCACCACTCGGAATATTAACAATCCGATTAATATAAAAGCGAATGCTTTTGAACGTTTTAAATAAATATCTCGACCCTTTACTTCAAATTTAGAAGTAGCAATTAATATTGTCGAGAACACCATTCCTACAGCTGCCGCCTCTAAGATTTGCATTGGTGGTACACGGAATTGTTCAAATAAAAACATCAGTGCACCAGAGGACATCGCTATTGGTGGAATAATAATTTTCTTCTCATTTGTCGGCATTTTGGAAGCTCTCATTCGTATGACCATCACAAAGCTCCCCATAAGAATGGCCATAATGGTCGACCCTATAACATAATAGTGAGAAGGGATACTGCTTAACATAAAAAAATCCTCCTCTAATGTCTAATTAACAATTTTGTCCAAGTAATTGATCAGCAACAGCCTTTAATCGTTCTGGCTCGAAAGGCTTTGTAATAAAATCCTTTGCCCCACTCTCAATCGCTTCTACGATTAATTTTTGCTGACCTAATGCTGTTACCATAATGATTTTTGCATCTGGAAATTCTGGGATGATTTTTTTTACGGCTGCAATACCTGTCATAACGGGCATCGTTACATCCATTGTGACTAAATCTGGTTGTAACTCTCGATACATCGCCACAGCTTCCTTACCATTTACTGCCTTACCGACTACCTCATAACCCCATTCTGTAAACATATTACTGATTGCAACACGCATAAATAGCGTATCATCTACTACTAAAACTGTAGGCACATGTTCATCTCCCTCCACGTTAAAGTTCGGTATGCCTCTTTAGTTTAACAAATTAAAACCCTGTAAATCCACCGAAAATAGGCTGTAAAACGCGTGTAATATACGTTAAGCCATCAAAGAATAATAAAATCCCAACGGCAATCATGATGTACCCACCGATTTTTACAATTTTCTGGCTGTGTGTACGAATCCAAGTCATTCGTGAAATGAAGAAAGATAGTACGAAGAATGGAATGGCGAATCCTAAATAATACGCAAACATATAGCTAAAGCCCGCACCTGGGTTTGTACTTGCTAACATGATAATCGATGCAAGGATTGGTCCTGTACATGGTGTCCAACCTGCCGCAAAGGCAATACCAATTAAGACAGACCCAAAATAGCCAGATGGTCTATTTTTAAATTGGAACTTTCGATCCTTCATTAAGAAGTCTATCTGCAATAATCCCACAATCATTAAACCGAATACGACGATTAAAATAGCCCCAACCTGTCGTAATAATGTTTGATAATTCAGGAAGAATTCTGCTGCATATGAAGCACTTAGTCCAATAATGATAAAGATAATGGAAAAGCCTAGTAAAAAGAATAGTGTGTGGAAAATGGCACGTTTTTGTAGCATACCTTTTTCGGATTTTAGCTCATCTAATGTCATACCCGTTATGTACGATAAAAATGCTGGATATAGTGGAAGAGTACATGGTGAAATAAAACTTAAGAACCCTGCACCAAAAGCTAAAAATACGTTAATATCAGATCCCATATTTTTTATTCGCTCCTTACAGTTACTGCATCCATCGTACCAAAAAATAAAATAAAAAGCGCCCTTCTAGTTTGTGAACGTTTCATGGCAAAATGATGAGATTTTTGAGAAGTCCCATCAAGCTCCTTCTGCATTATGCGCTCCTGTTGATTTTCTGTCAACAAAATCCGCCAATCTTCCCCCCTTTTCAAAAAGAGTATAGCTAATTTTTCTACCTTTTTCTTGACAGTGTCGATTGCTTGTCATTAATGTTGAAAGAAGCTTCTGTTTTTCATAGACACTATCACGCTCATGTTATAGTAAAAAAACTATTTATTTTATACTCATCGTTTAAATCATCTGGATATACAGTCATCAGATGACCTTATTATAGGTTTATTATTCTTTCCCCAAATTTCGACAGTCCTCTACTCTACACAAAGTGTTCATGTTAAACCATGAGTAAATGACTTATTTTCATGTATAATAATGAAGTAAAAAGAGGTGTAGCCCTTGGAATTAAGAAAGATTAGACCAAAAAAGATCTATGAAGAAGTATCCGAAATATTGCATGAAAAAATACGAGCTGGTGTCCTAAAGCCAGGTGATCGACTTGACTCAGTTGAGCAGCTTGCCGAGCAATTACAAGTGAGTCGTTCCGCTGTACGGGAGGCATTATCTGCCTTAAAAGCAATGGGATTAATTGAAATCAAACAAGGCTCTGGAACGTTTGTCAAAAGTGTGCCAGCCCATCAGCTTGACTTTCCTTTATCCACAGCTATGTTAACGAATAGACAGGATATCGCTCATTTACTAGAAGTGCGCAAAATTATTGAGGTGGGAGCAGCAGGACGTGCAGCGCTCCAACGTACAGATCAGGATATTCTAGCAATGGTACAAATTTTAGAGGATATGAAGCAGGCACATGGTGATGGTGAGCTTGGGGAAAAAGTAGATTATCAATTTCACGCAGCTATTTCCAATGCCTCTCAAAATCCCCTACTCACTACAATTTTAGATCAAATTTCTGGTTTAATGATCGAAACGATGAAAGAGACACGGCGAATTTGGTTGTACTCACAAAAAACAACGAGCGAACAATTATATGATGAACATATGCAGATTTTCCTCGCGATTAAACAGCAAAATGAAGAGCTAGCCAAACATGCAATGGCATCCCATCTAAGCAACGTTGAAAAAGTGCTATTACAATATTTCGAAACAACAGAATCCAATTCATACTAAAAACTACCTAGTACACGCTAGGTAGTTTTTATTTTCTGAAAATTCATAAAAAACGTTTTCACTTTTTCAAATTTGTTGTAAGATTAAATTATCGATAAGTCATCTGATGACCAGTTGTCTAAAAAGGAGCGATGAATATGAAAGTCACACTATTCGCCACTTGCTTAGTGGATATGTTTCAAGGGGATGTGGGAAAAGCAGTTGTGGAAGTATTAGAAAGACTAGGCTGTGATATCGACTTTCCAGAGGATCAAATTTGCTGTGGGCAGCCTGCTTACAATAGCGGCTATGTCGAAGAATCAAAAAATGCGATGAAAAAAATGATCACAGCCTTTGAGCATGCTGAATATGTAGTCTCTCCCTCTGGTTCCTGCGCTTATATGTTGAAGGAATATCAAGAAGTTTTTAAAGGAGACCCCATATGGGAGCCAAAAGCGCAAGCATTAGCAGCTAAAACCTATGAATTCACAGAGTTTATTGTCAACGTATTAATGATAGAAGATGTAGGAGCGTATCTAGAAGGTAAAGCTACTTATCATACGTCATGCCATATGACAAGATTTCTTGGTGTGAAAGAGGCACCCTTCCAATTATTAAAGAACGTCAAGGGCTTGCATTATGTGGATCTCCCTGGTAAGGATCGATGCTGCGGATTTGGTGGTACATTTTCAGTGAAAATGGGCAATATTTCTGGAGAAATGGTCAATGAAAAAGTACTGAATGTGGAAGAAACAGGCGCTGACATTGTGATAGGAGCTGACGCAGGCTGCTTATTGAATATCGGTGGCCGCATTCAACGTCAGGGTAAGCCAATTAAAGTGATGCATATTGCAGAAGTGTTAAATTGCCGATAAAAGGGGGAAATAAACATGGCCATGAAAACAAGTGATGATCGGTTTCAACAACGTGTCACGAAAGAGCTAGATAATCCGTTTATGCGTCGTGCGGTTTCGAGTGCCCAAGAACGTTTTCAAACACGTCGCCTTCAACAAGCAGAGGAATTAGGACATTGGGAAGAATGGCGTTCTCATGGAGAGGAAATTCGCAAGCATGTTTTAGCAAACCTTGATTATTACCTTTATCAATTAAGTGAAAATGTTGCCAAACGAGGTGGGCATGTGTTCTTTGCGCAAACTGCACAGGAAGCAACCGACTATATTCAAAGCATTGCTATAAAGAAAAATGCGGCAAAAATTGTGAAATCCAAATCAATGGTGACAGAAGAAATTAACTTAAATACAGCTTTAGAAGGGCTTGGTTGTGAAGTGATTGAGACAGACCTAGGTGAATATATTTTGCAGGTGGCAGATCACGAGCCCCCTTCGCATATTGTGGCGCCAGCCTTGCATAAAAATAAGGAGCAAATTCGAGATGTTTTTAAGGAAAAACAAGGCTACAGTCAAACAGAAAAGCCAGAGGAACTTGCCCTTTATGTACGTGAAAAATTACGACAGGAATATTTAACAGCCGATATTGGTATTACAGGCTGTAATTTTGCTATTGCTGAAAGTGGATCCATTACACTCGTTACGAATGAGGGCAATGCTGATTTAGTAACAGCGCTGCCAAAAACACAAATCACAGTTATGGGAATGGAAAGAATAGTTCCTACCTTTGAAGAAATGGAGGTCCTTGTTAGTTTATTAACAAGAAGTGCTGTCGGTCAAAAGCTAACGAGCTATATTACAACGTTAACAGGCGTAAAAGACGAAGAGGATACGGATGGACCCGAGGAATTTCATTTAGTTATTGTCGATAATGGACGCTCGGCTATTTTAGGTAGTGAATTCCAGCCTATTTTACAATGCATTCGCTGTGCTGCCTGTGTCAATGCTTGCCCTGTCTATCGTCATGTTGGTGGGCATACGTATGGCTCTATCTACTCTGGACCTGTAGGTGTTGTACTCTCTCCACTTTTAGGAGGCTACGATGATTTTAAAGAACTGCCCTATGCTTCTACATTGTGCGGTGCTTGTACAGATGCATGCCCTGTTAAAATACCATTACATCAGCTCATTCATCGCCATCGACAGGTCATTGTTGAAAATGAGGGCAAGGCACCTATCTCTGAAAAGCTTTTAATGAAGGCATTTGGTCTAGGGGCTGCCTCCCCTACCCTTTATAAAATGGCGACAAGAATGGCTGCACCTGCCATGTCTCCATTTACCAAAAACAAGACTATTTCTAAAGGACCAGGCCCCCTAAAAGCATGGACCGAGGCAAGGGATTTCCCTGCACCAAGTAAAGACAGCTTTAGAGACTGGATGAAGCATCGTACAAAAGGAGGCGGGCAATAATGACTGGTATGATTCAGCATCGAGAAACCTTTTTAGCAAATATTGCGCAGCAGCTCGGGCGTTCGCCTAAGACAGAACTTCCGAGACCAACTTGGCAGTATCAGCCACAGGATCGTGTGCTCAAAGATGCGACAAAGGATGAATTGGTAGAAATATTAATCAAGCAGTGCACCAACATCCATACCAATATTGTCATTTCTAGCACTGCCACACTTCCAGAGGATTTACAGGATGTTGTTGACAATTATGGAGGTCAGTCCGTTATTACATGGAAGGATAAACGGTTCCAAGACTACGGATTATCCGCACTTATGAACGAGCAATGGCCACGAGCCAATATTCAGCTTTATGAATGGGATTCACAGCAACCTGAGGAAAATATCCGTCAAGCTGAAAAAGCAAATATCGGGATAACCATTAGTGAAATGACGTTAGCAGAATCGGGAACTGCCGTGCTTTTTAGTAGCAAAGATAGAGGGAGAAGCATTAGCTTTTTACCTGAAAAGTCGATCATTATCATTCCTAAAAGTACAATTGTGCCTCGCATGACACAGGCAGCTCGTTGGATTAGTGAAAAAATCCGTCAGGGTGAAAAAATTGCTTCCTGTATCAACTTTGTTACGGGACCAAGTAACTCAGCCGATATCGAAATGATTCTTATCGTTGGTGTCCATGGCCCTATTCAAGCAACCTATATTGTCATTGAGGATCAGTAAAAGAACAGGCATGCATTTCACCGCATGCCTGTTCTTTTAAGTTGTGGTGTTCGCGACCCCTTCTGGGAGAGCTGCTTTTTCATAATACTCTGGATGTGCCTCTTTTAAAATAGATGAGCGCAGCATCACAAGTGAAATGATAATAATAATGACACTCGTTACTGGTAAAATAATAGTTGCTGGTAATGTATCATATAACATGCCATAGACTACCATACCAATCGGCATCATAGACATCGCCATCGTTTCCATTAGCCCAAAAACACGCCCACGATACTCTTCCGCAATGATTTTTTGCATATACACACCGATGGGCATATTTATTCCCATTTCAAAAATTGCGAAAATAAAGTAAATGATGAGATAGAAGATCACGATAGCTATATAAGAAAAATCAGTGACTAATGGGATGACTGCTAAGCCGACACTTCCCGCCAATAGTAATAAGCTGATTTTCGAAAAGCGTAAAGGTACCTTTACTTCAGGTCTTGTTGCGAAATAAAGGGATGCTAAGAGCATACCTAAAGCACCAGATGCTTCAATAAAGCCAAAGTGTGTGGATTCTATTTTTAGCAATTCAATAATGATGTACGTTCCTCCAACAGCGATGGCAGAAAAGAATAGATTGATCCATAATGCTACCCACATAATGGTCTTAATGACGTTTCGTTGCTTGATATAATGAAAACCACTTTTCAGCCCTTCCCACATCTTTTCTTTTTTCGTATCTTCCCCTCTTGTACTATAAAGGTTAAAGTCCATTGTTGCCTCTAAACAAAAGGCAATCGCATAGGCCACCATATTCACCATTAAAAACACATCCATATTAAAAAACCCATACATCATACCACCAACGACTGGTCCTCCAATTGCAGCTACGGACATTGACATTTGGTTAAATGACATCGCACGTTGTAATCGCTCTGGATTGACAAGTGTGGCAATAGCAGATGAAAACGTTACACCAGAAAAGGCCGAGCAAATAGTATTAAAAACAGTAGCTATGTATATAGCATAAACAGACATTCCTACTGTTTCTGTATAAAGCAGTAATCCCCCTACTGTCAAAATGGTTCCTGCCTGTGCTATTAATATTGTGCGTTTTTTTGAAAAATTATCTGCGACATAGCCTGCTAAGGGTGCCACAAGTGCGCGTGGTAATACTGAACAAATCATATTGGTAGCGAAACTTATTGCCGACCCAGTCATCGCTAAAATATACAAGCTAATACCGAATGCCATGACATTTGCTCCCAACATGGCAATCATTTTACTCGCCGTGAACGTCCATAAGTGATAGGTCGCCTTTTTCAATTTTTCCGCTTCATTCATCTAAACCCCTCCATTATTTAACTAAATTAAAAAGTTTAATTAGGTTAAACAAAATATACCATAACTCCCTCTTTTCACGCAAGCAAAAGTTTAATATAATTAAACAAAAGGAGGCGAGGCAGTGGACTCTTTAGGCACACGAATTCGCAAATTAAGGAAAGATCAAAAATTAACATTAGAGGCACTTGCCGGTGATCGTCTAACTAAAGGAATGTTAAGCCAAATAGAAAATGATAAGGCCAAGCCTTCCATGGAAAGCCTTGACTATATTGCTGAACGTTTAGGTGTAAAAGCTAGTGCATTACTGGAAGAAGTAACCCCATCCTCCATTCGCCAGCTATTAGAGCAGGTTGAAAGTTTATTTGCAGAAGTAAAACGTGGTGATGCTGATCATCATCAAGAAATTGTCGATTTAATTAAGCCGTCTGTGGAGAGCCTGCCTCAAAGCTATGAAGCTGGCCGTTTATTGTATATTTACGCAGATGCCCAGTATGAAGCTGGATTAACAACATGGGAAGCCCCGCTTCAGCAAGCCCGCACTATTTTTAAGGAGATTAATTTACTCAGTCATTGGTTCAAAACCTTTATCCTAGAGATGGCTATTTTAGCAGCAAAACGTCAATATACATTAGCTTACGATCGTATCCTACAGGCAAAGGAAATTATCGAACAAGAGGACTATCAGCTCGATTCTCGTGATGCCTTATTAATGACTTATTATACAAGTATTTTCCAACTTGCAATTGGTGAGCATGAGGAAGGGAAAAAACTAATTCAAGAGACGATTGCCAATGCTCATAAAAACCAACTGTTCTATCAGATTGATAATATGTACAGAATTGGTGCCTATTGTGCCATGATTGATCGTGATTTTGAACAAACCAATCATATGTTTATGAAACTGGAGCAATATCAGGCATTTGCTGAACGTGTTGAGGTTGATGCTTTTATCTTTGTATTGAAGGCACATTATTATAATAATTACAGCTATAATTATGAGCAGGCTCTGATCGAAATAGAACGTTTTTATCAGCTTAGACACGATGAGTATTTAGACAAGCTAGATCCAAATTTTTATTATGCTGAAAAAGGAAAATCCTTATATTTACTTGGACAATATGAGGAGGCGAAGGCTGCATTCGAACAATATAAACACAGACCGATCTATATTAGTCATCCATATGATATTTTAAGCTTGAATGAATGCTTTTCCTATAAAGCCCTTTGCTATGCCCATTTTGGTGAGCTAACAACAGCCTATGAAATTGCAAAAATGGCCTATACAGATTCACTGGATTTAGTGGATTTGCCCTATAAACGAAAAATTGAGGAAGTCTATCGAACAATTAAGGCACAGATTGATTCCATAACTTAATTAGTAAAGGGATTGCACGAGGCTGTGCAATCCCTTGTTTTTATTGCTGACGATCACTCTTTATTTGTTTATGGATCTTGCGTAACGCTTTTTTCGAACCACGTTCGATATCATGCTGAAGCTTCCGATCCTGATAGTCTACAAATAATGTCTCTAAATCATATCCTTCAGGGTATAACTCTGTTGCAGGTAATTCAAGGGCAAGCCGCTTTACATTCACCTCTAGTATTTGCCCCTGATAGAATACGCTGACATTATTGTACGGATTCATTTCTTCATATACCAATCCCACATCATCATAGTCCAATAATTTCACACGATCCCCTTTGGCAAATGTATACGCTGCTGCCAAGCTTTTTTTCTCTTCTTTAGGCTTTCGAATTTTACTATCCTGAACGAGCGTCAGCTGATATTCTTTATTATTTATATAATCCTTTGCTCTTTGTAAAACAGTTTCGCGGACATTCATTTTTTTAGAAATCCATAAGGCATTGCTTTCTCCAGAGGTGCCGATGAGTAATTGGTACAAAGGCTCTAATGTTTCTGAATGGAAGCGCATTGCCGCATTCATAAAATCAGGATGCATTTCAGAAAATCGTTTAATCTCACCATAATGTGTAGTTGCCACAGTTATACAGCCCATTTGATAAAATTCCTCTAATATCGCAATGGCTAGTGCAGCTCCTTCATTTGGCTCTGTTCCACTGCCAATTTCATCAAACAGTAAGAGTGTATGATTATTAGCAGCTCTCATAATATCTGAAAGATTTTTCATATGAGAAGAAAACGTACTAAGTGCATTCTCTATACTTTGATTATCGCCAATATCAACAAAGATATGATCAAATACAGCCATTTCCGTTCCTTCATCCGCTACAATATGGAAGCCCGACATCGTAGCTAATGTTAAAAGGCCAATGGTTTTCAACACAACTGTTTTCCCACCAGCGTTTGGACCTGTAATAATTAAGCTACGGTAGTCTTTTGCAATGGAAAATTGAAGGGGTACCGCATTTCCTGGTAGTAATGGATGCTTACCATTGATCAGCTGAATATAACCGTAATCATTTATACGCGGCTCCCTACCACCAATTTGTCTACTGAACTTCGCTTTGGCAAAAACCATATCGTACTGACTGATTAACTCCATGTTAATGGTGATTGCATGAAGATGTTCCATCAGTAGCCCTGATAAAGACGCTAAAATCTGATATTCCTCTACGGCTTCCTCAGCCTTTAAGGTAGCTAATTCTACATTTAATTTAGCGATAACACTTGGCTCCATAAAAACGGTTGCCCCTTTTGAGGAAATTTCAACGACCGTTCCCTGTACATGATTTTTATAGGTCGCCTTAATCGGAATCGTATAGCGATCATCCTTTTGACTAATAAAAAATTCCTGAATATACGGTTTATTGGCACTGTTATTTAAAAATTTCGTTAAACGTTCTTTAATTTTTTCCTCTGTCGTTTCCATATGATGTCGGATGCGTTTTAATTCACGACTAGCAGCCGAATCTACACGATTGGCTTTGATCGCAAAATTAATCTCCTCCTCCACGCTTTTAAATTCAGCCATAGAATGAGCGTAAGAGGAAAGAACAGGCGCAAAAAATGTCTTATCTAACATAAATTTTTTGATGTTGCGGCAGCCCCGTAAAAAATCGGAGATACTCACTAGCTCACTGGGATCTAGAAGCATCCCCTTCTCAAGCTTCGTCATGATATGCTCAATATTTGATACCCCTAAAAACGGAACATGCCCCTCTGCATCCAATATTGCACGAGCTTCTGTTGTTTCATTCAACCGATTTTTTACCACTGCTAAGTTTGAGCTGGGCATTAATTTATCTAAAAGCTGTTTTCCTAACCCGCTGACACAGTAGGATTTAACGATGTCCTTTAATTCATGATATTGTAATTTTTCAAGTGTAGTATTATTCATTTCTTTTTGCTCCTCATTGTTATGTTTTATCATACATGAAGATACCTACCCAATAAATAGATAGCAATGATGGTTTAAACAACATAAAAAAGCTGCGAGGAATCCCCACAGCTCTATCTTTAAAAGGCGCGTTTTCCTGGCATCACAAATAAAACTTCAGCTAATTGAAGTTTCATCCTATATGCCACGCTTAATAAAGTATTGTAGGTATCTACATAGGTTGTTGAAATAG
The DNA here is from genome assembly GCF_052928325.1 of Lysinibacillus sp. BSL11. NCBI lineage: Bacteria > Bacillati > Bacillota > Bacilli > Caryophanales > Bacillaceae > Lysinibacillus > Lysinibacillus sp. BSL11. The sequence goes on from NZ_JAVGCX010000023.1 coordinate 25,367, forward strand.
GTCCATGACAAAATAAGGGGTGTTCATAACATGTATCCCCTGCTGTCGTCATCGCCACTATTTCATTCAATTTTTACCTAGTTAGAACCTACCGCACTCACAAAAAGCACCTCTCATTAATTGATCATTGTTATCTAATTATTGACATTTTACTATATGCTAACAGGAAAGTAAAGGTACCTACCTTCAAAAGGTTTCTCCTATTTTTGTCAAATCTATCAAAAAAGACTCTATTGTTAGCCTCATCCTGCTCAGTGCACTTATAATGGCTACCATTATTAATTGGCTATTCTTTAGAAGGCAAAAGCATGAACTGAAAAATTCAGCAGCCATCGTAATCGTTCTCCCATTCGCTCTAGCGATTTTAATAGTTATATTTTTTACCATATTAGTGGATGAATTTTATCGATCTTTAAGATACGATTAAACAAAATAGCAGGCAATTCAGTAGCCCAATCCGATAAGGAATAAAAAAGTTTTGTGCATTACAAAGCGAAGTGGTAAAAGTTACATAAAAAAGACCTGTAGAAAAATCTACAAGTCTTTTACGAAACTGATTTATGATGGGCTTTTCTTGTTTCTATAATTTTCGAACCAGAGAATAAAAGTAAAGCTGCCCAAATAATGCTGAATGCAAGGAGCTCAACTTGACTAAATGGCTCTTTGTAAAGCACGATGCCTAAAATCAAGACAATAGTTGGCGATACATATTGGATAAATCCTAGTAAATATAAAGGAATATTTTGTGCTCCCTTCGCAAATAAAATAAGCGGGACGGCTGTTACTAAACCACTAAAGATCATCAAAATATCTGTTTTAACATCGACATGTAAAAACGAGGCTTGATGTGTAGCGAAAAGATAGACATAATAGCCTAATGCAAAGGGTAAAATCAATAACGTTTCAATGGCTAGCCCTCTTGTAGCATCCAGTGTAATTTTCTTTTTTAGCACACCATAAATAGCGAAAGATAGCGCAATCAATAAAGCTACCCAAGGTACTGAGCCGTAATTGATTGTTAAAATAATCACCGCAATAAATGCAATCCCTGTCGCTACCCATTGTGCACGACTCAGCGATTCTTTAAAGAAAATCACCCCAAAAATTACAGACAAAAGCGGATTAATGTAATAGCCTAAGCTCGTTTCAATGAGATGATTATGCGTCACTGCCCAAATATATAAATACCAGTTCATTGAAATGACAAAGGACGCACCTGCAAGCTGCCAGAAATGCTTTTGATGTGACCATAAATATTTTAAATCTGCTATGAGATCCTGTCGCATTCTAAATACGATCACTGCCAGCACCGTAAAGACAAAGGACCAAATGACACGGGATAATAAAATCTCCATACTTGGTACATGCTCAAGTAATTTCCAATATAGAGGGAATGCTCCCCAAAAGGCATAGGCAAAAAAGGCAGCCAAAACTCCTTTTTTCTCATTTGACATGATATTAACGCTCCTACTCTTACTGAAATCGGTTAACGATTTCCTATAATCTTAAACTAGTTAAAGAATAGACTCATTATAGGACTTTGAGTAGCTGCTGTAAATGCCAAATTTCTAGTTCCTTTTAAAAGCTGTTAACCTTTCTGTTCCGACTCTAGCTCAGAAATATACTTGCGTACAGTACTATAGCTAATCTCTGGATTGATTTGGCGCTTGATGCGAATATGGATTTCTTTAATTCCAACCCCTTGCTCACGCATATCTCGAATCATCGACTTCAAGGGCCCTGTCAATGACTCTCTTGACATCGCTGTATATTTACTTAGTTCAATGAGAAGATCTGTATTTTGTTGACGGAGCACCTTCATCTCCTCCACCACACAATTATATTCAGTGACCTTTTTCTGCAAAACCGTGTTTTGCTGCTTTAACTTTTGTAGATCCTCTGTTAGCTGTGCATTTTGTTTTTTTAGCATTTTTCGTTCTCGTTCTATACCATTTTGCTTGTTATCTAAATCTTTATACATAGCATTATATAACTCTTCCATATGCAAAAGTTCTAGATAGCGATTTTGCGGTACAATCATTAAGCTATCTGTCGTGTATAGAGCTAGCGTTCCATCTTTAAAAGGCTCATACGACAATGTAGAGGGATTTATTTTATTTGCCATTTATTTTTCACTCCTCCACGAATAATTACATGTAATCGAATACCTTTGTGCATCTTTCCGCTTCCTTTTCCACTTGATAATCATTCTCATTTGATATTATCATAATCACTATTTTGCTTTTTGTCAAAGATCATTTCCCTTGTGTGGAAGGAGCCTCTATCTGCCTACCCTTTCCATAAAAAAAGCCTCTTGCAACAATAGCTGCAAGAAGCTTTAGCCTTACATTTTTTTCAGTTTCTCATATTCCAATTGCAAACGCTCAATACGTTTACGACCTTCTTCACGGTTTCTTGCTGTTTCTGCTTGAATTTGCTTCGTTTCTTGAATACCAGCCATAATTGTTTGCCATGTTGTTTCAATGGTTTCAATTTTAATGCTTGGGCTACCAGCTTGACGAGCGATATTCACACTGTTCTTACTAATATTTTCAGCATTACGGACAAGCATTTCATTCGTACGGCGATCTAGTTCCACCATAGAATCAGAAATCAACTTTTGACGCTTCAATGTCACTGCGTGAATTAACCCCTGCTTAAAGATCGGAATCGTTGTGACAAAGGCAGAATTAATCTTGGCAATTAGATGATTGTTCCCTTGCTGCATTAAGCGAATTTGTGGAGCTGATTGGAATGATACTTGTTGCGCCATTTCTAAATCGTAGCGACGTTGCTCTAATAATTCTACAGCGCGAAGCATTGTTTCATATTCCATAGCGGCCAATTGATCACCACTTTGAGCCTTTTGTTCAAGTGCTGGTAAAGACGCACGAACCTCTTCTGTTTTCACTTCAATAGCTGCAACAAATTTACTTAATGATTGGAAGTAGTTTAGGTTTTGGTCATACAAATTTTCCAGGTCAATGGTATTACGCTTCATTTCCCCTTCATATTTTTGGATTTCACGGTAAATGACATCCACTTCTTTATTCATGCTGTCATATTTAGATAAGAACCTTTCCAATTGCTCTTTTCCTTTGTTAAAGAGCTTGGAGATGAAACCGCCCTTTTTCTCTTCCGCAAAGTCCTGTGGATCGAATTTATCCATAATTTTATTCAGGTTATTTAATAACACACTCGATTCTTCCAGCTTACTAGCTTTCATCGTTGCGAGCATTTTATCGGAAAAGGTTGAAATACCACTTGCTGTTTCTTTACCAAGCTCTAGCATGGCAATTTGATCTTTGACATCAATTTTTTGTGCAAGTGTATGAACCTCTGGATCTTGCTTTAACATTAGCTGATTTTGAGCGATTTGTGATAGCTCTTGCTCTGATACAAGTACTGGCTTTTGCTCAGTTGCCTGCTGTAAAAGTGGTTTTGGCTGTAATAAAGGATTTTCTGAAGCGAATGGGTCCTTGGATTTTAAAAGATCATTGTTGAATTCAGACATATGTTTTACCCCCTGCAATTTATCTCTACTAATTACTTACGATTACCATGTAAAAAAGTTTCATTTTCTATAGGATGAAAAAATACGAATCTGCTATACAATAGCCATTCTGGTGTAGCTTATATTGCAAACTATATTGGTTAGGGTGAGCACTATTAATAAAAATTTCCACTTCAGTGCAATAGTGAAGAATTTCTTCTATTTCTTTACTATTAGGGTACAGCTGTTGAAGCTTTTGAAAGAGCTGCACTTTTTCTTCGCTTGTTGCTAAACGCTGATTTGATGATCGGTTCAGGACTGCTTCCACCTCTGATTTAGCTAACATCATCTCATCCCCTTTTATAAATTATAGCTTCTTTCTATCCAAAATTCGACTGATTCCGCAAATTCCTTTACATTGTTTGCTAGCAATGGCACCATGACACCAAAAAAGCAGCTACATTATCCATGTAGCTGCCAATATATTATGTTGTTACCTTTAATACCGTCTTAATTTTTTGAATGACGCCGCCAGAGCTATATGTCAATACACTACGTTTATAGAACGATAAACTAAATAGGTATACGACAACAATCGTTACGATTAAAATTCCTAATGAAAGTAATGGTACAATGCCACCGATATCTGTAGCGCCAATACGCATTGGCATGATCATGCCAGAAGTTAGTGGGATATAAGAGAATATTTTAATAATAATTGTATCTGGATTCCCCATGCCTGTCAGCATAACATAGAAGCCAATGATCGTAATAATCATCGCAGGCATTAATACTTGACCTGCCTCTTCTACTTTCGATACTAAAGAGCCAAATAATGCACCGATGATAAGATAAAGGATAACTGTTAACAGTAGGAATACGATAGCATAGATGACATAGCCAATGGACAATTCCTTGATAATGCTAGCAGCTGCATCCCAAACCATCCCACCTTTGATAAACTTCGCATAGATAAGGAACACGATCGCAATAATGCCCATCTGTGTTAAAGCAAGCAATAAAACTCCAGCAATTTTTGCTTTAAAATGTGTCCCAGGTTTGACACTAACTAAAAGCATTTCCATTGCGCGTGAGCCTTTTTCAGAAGCTATTTCAGTCGTAATCATCGATAAGAATGTAGAAATGAAGAAATAGATTAAAATCCCTACCGCATAGGAAACTACTAGCCCTGATTGCTTTTCTTCTTCACTTTTTCCACCGGCTGATTCCTCATTTAAGTTTTTCGTTGAAATTGTTGTTTGAGCTGCCATAATTTGTGCCGCTTGCTCAGATGAAAGTGATAATTGTTGTACGGCAAAGTGCTGTCCTGCATATTGTAATAAGGATGATAATGTAGATTGATCGTTTAATTTCAGTGGTGTGAACGTAGCAATTTCCGCATGTAATTGACTATTTTGATCGTTAATCGTCACAATCGCATCCAGCTTGCCGTCCTTTACTCTTTTTTCAAGGGTCGATACATCTTGCTCATCCTGAATAAAGTTCATATCTCCATTCGAGACAAATATACCACTTAGATCAGCAGAGGTTTCATTAATAATCGCGATTTGCTGTGCTTCATCATCACCTGTGAATAGTTCCTTAATTTCTGACCAGAAGACAGCCACTGACATGACAAGGACATATAAACAAGTCATTAAGATAAAGGATTTTGATTTAATTTTAGCTTTATATAATTGCTTCATTAATAAACTAAACTTCGACAACATGGCCACCTACCTTATCTTTAAAGATTTCATCTAATGATAAATAATCTAAGCTGAATTTTTCAATATACTTCCCATTGGATAGCTGCTCAAAGATACCTTGAGCAAAGCTTTCGTCTACTAATGTAAGCACTGTTTGCTCCTTCTCTACACGCACATCCTTGACACCCTCAAGTGCCAATAATTGTGTTGTTGACCAATCCGTACGAACTGCAAGCTTTGTTTTACCATATTGTTTCTTTAAATCTAGTAAGCTTCCAGAAAATAAAGAAACACCTCGTTTTAATAAACACAAATGATCACAAAGCTCCTCGACATTATCCATTTGGTGACTGGAGAACAAAATCGTCGTGCCTTGCTCTTTCAATAGTAAAATAGCATCCTTTAGTAAATCTTTGTTGACGGGATCTAGCCCACTGAACGGCTCATCTAAAATTAAAAACGCAGGTTTATGGATAAAACTTGCAATTAGCTGTACCTTTTGCTGATTCCCTTTTGACAATGTTTCTGCCTTATCTTTACGTTTTTCTCCCAATTCAAAACGTTGAATCCAAAAATCTATTTCCTTTTTCAGCTCTGCTCGCTTCATACCTCGTAGCTCACCAAAAAAGTAAAGCTGCTCCTCTACCTTCATTGTTGGGAAGATACCACGCTCCTCTGGTAAATAACCAAGGACATCTCGGTTAATGGCATTAACTGGCTTACCATCCCAAGTAATTGTCCCCGCCGTCGTCTCCTGTAAATCTAAAATCATTCGGAATGTCGTCGTTTTCCCTGCACCATTTTGACCAATTAGACCGAAAATTTCACCCTTTTCAATGGTAAAATTCAAATCATCCACAGCTGTAAAATCCTTATACTTCTTTGTAACATGCTGTAACTGTAACGTCATGTTGTCATCCTCCTTATCCTTCAAATATATGTAAGTCTTGTTTCAAGCCCTTTTTACGATTTCCATTTTTCACTATAGGAATGAATAGCAGTAAGGCTACAATCAAATTTATGCACCCCACGCTTGTGTTCATAGGTCCTGCAGCGAATTCCTGTAAACCTAGCGATAGATTGTAAATACCAATGATTAAATTTAACAGTAACACAAATATAAATATGCGATTCATGGATTTAATATAGTTTATTTTCGAGGAAGCATCTGAAAATATCTCAAAAGGCCCCTCCGATTTTGGTTTTCGATAATAGGCCCACCCACCAAACTTAGACACACACTCGATATTCATTTCATCTAAAAATTCAAAATAATCCTTCGACTTTCTATTAACAAATTCATTTCGATAAATATATTGACCTGGTGTCCCTTTTTCAAAAACAAAGTAGCCTACCACTGTCTTTTTAAGATTCCACCCCCGATCTGCCATGTCATTGACCCATCGTTCTTCCTTTTCGTAATCAATAAAAAAACGATACATTCTTTTTTTCATTTTGCATCACCCCTACTATAAAATCATGCTTCCTTTTTCATTATTTTCTGATTTCCCGGAAAATAATAGACGCTTCGTTAATCTGAAAATACATTTAATTCTCTCTTTAATCGATTGCGCATACGCATAAGCTTATAGAATGGGAGGGCAAATAATGCTACAACCACAAAATTCAGCGTATTTAACGTGAAACCAACCCAGTCTGTTGTTTGCTCCGAAAAATCGCCAATTAAACCGATCAGTCCAATGAACAAATTAAGTAGAATAAGAGAAAGTAAGAGCATCATCTTTTTTGACAGGTTACCAATTTTCGTTTTTTTATCTGTATACAGCTCAAATGGACCTTCCCGTGCTGCTTTTCTAAAAAATACAAAATTACCAGAACGGTCTACTTGCTCAATACCAGAGGTTTTAAGAAATTCGAGATATTCCTCTTCATAGTGCGTACCGAATCGCTCTAATTCCTCATGGCGATAAACATAGTTATTTGGTTCTCCACGCTCAAACGTAAAGCGAATCCATGTAAATTTTTTCAAGTACCAGCCCTGACTAGCCATGTCATTGACCCACTTCTCTATTGCATAGGGATTAATCATCAATCGATATTTATGCATATTATTCAACTCCTCTCGTTATACGGATACCATTGTCAAAAAGTTCCCTTAATCTTAAAATTTCATATTCCACCATTGTTTTTCCAGTTTCGGTAATAACATACTCTTTCTTTCTGCCATCCCCACCAAGTGCCTCTATCCATCCTCTTTCCAACAATGTTTTAATCGCACCATATATGGTTCCTGCCCCTAAGCGCACTCTTCCATTGCTCATTTCTTCGACCAATTGCATAATGCCATAGCCATGCCTCGCCTCATATAATGCTAATAAAATATAATAAACGCCCTCTGTTAATGGCGGATGCTGCTGTGTCATACAAATCCTCCTTTATATCGTCCATCAATATATCGTCAGTCGATATACTAAAATATATCAGCAGTCGATATAATTGTCAACGCTCATTCATAGTGTTGCAGTTCCTCGTACACTATGCTAGGATGTAAGTAATTACTTGCATGGAAGGAAGTATGTTTTTGACAACGAAAGGAACTGCACAACGAATTATCGAAGCTGCTCTACAATTGATTAGTGAAAAAGGCTATACAGCTGCAACTACCAAAACCATTGCAGAATTAGCAGGTGTCAATGAGGTCACTCTTTTCCGTCACTTTGGCAACAAACGTGGTTTATTAAAAGCCATTATTGAGCAATTTTCTTATTATCCGCTTCTACAGCAGGAGATCAATCAAAATGTAACGTGGGAATTAGAAAAGGATTTATTAAATTTCTCATTGAAGCATTTTCATTTTTTAATGTCGATAAAAGATTTTGTCATGATCGGCTTTAAGGAATCTATTCAATTTCCTGAAATTAGTGAGGAAATCGCCAATATCCCTCTCCTCATCAAAAAGGAGCTCATTCACTATTTTCAAGAGATGCATCGTCAGGGGAAAATAAGAGAAGTTGATTTTGAAGCAGCAGCATTATCGCTTATCGCTTTGAATTTTGGTCATTTTATGTCACGTGCTCAACTTGGAACAATCGTGTCTGACTTACCAACGGAAGAACTTTTACAAACTAGTGTTGCTATTTTTTCTAGGGGACTCGTTTCCTAGAAAAAATTTTTCCAATCAATGCAAGTAAGTACTTACTTAATTTTAGGAGGAATAAAAAATGACAGGTTTACAAGCATTTTTACGAGTTCGCGAAACCTATATTGGCATTGTTGCAACCATTGCCTTTCAATTAATCTTCTTTACAATCTGGATGACTGCCTATGATGGTGTCAATGAAAGAGCTGAACAGTTAAGCATTGGCATTGTTGTGGAAGATTCTGTAATGGGGCAACAGGTAGCACATAACATCAAAGGCTCCATCCCCTTTGCAATGGAGGACTATTCTTCGATGAAGAAAGCTGAGAGCGCATTAAACGAACGAAAAATTAATATGATTATGCAGATTCCAGCCGATTTTACAAATCAAATCCAAGCAGGGAAAGAGGCTGAAATTATTTATGCGATTAATCAAGCCAATGCAAGTGTAGCGAAAAATATGATGGAGGGTGTTGCAAAGCAATTAACAGAAGAAATCAATCAAGCCCTTTATCCAATGCAGCAAAATCAAGCGGTTGCAGTCTTTGCTCAACAATTTGCTCAGCTTCCATTCGAGCAAGACACTGCCCAACAAATTACCACTTCTGTCAAAACGACTGTAATGAATGTCAAAGACCATCCCGTCGATGGTACAATTGTAAAAACCAATGATGTAAAGGGATTTGCTGCAAACTTCGTCCCATTTATGGTCATCATTTCCTCCTTTGTGGGAGCGATGGTCATGATTATGCAACACCAAGAAGCAGCACAGCTCGTTCAAGCAAGCCTATCAAAATGGCAATTGTTTCTCGCACGACAGCTACTCAATGTGGGCGTAGCCTTTACATTGCCATTCATAACAATTGGTTTGATGCACCTTTTTAATATCGATAGTCAAGAAAGCCTGTTGTCGATTTATCTCTTCCAATCTGTAATGTATCTTGCTTTCCTTAGCTTGGCCCAAGTATTTGTGATTGCCTTTGGGAATATGGGGATGATATTTAATATTTGTGCTCTCTCACTCCAATTAGTAACATCTGGTGTACTTGTTCCAAAAACCATGCTATCTGAAGGATACAAGCAGGTCGCTGCCATGCTACCTGCCACTTATGGAGCAGATGGCTACTACACGATCATCTTTGGTGGTAGTACCGATAATCTCCTGCAAAACAGTAGCTCCTTAGGCATCATCATCTTCGTGACACTAGCCATTGCTACGCTGATCGTCACATTTAAGCCAACAAATGATTTAATAGAAAAGAAAAGGTCTACAAGTTGATGTAGACCTTCTCTTTGAGGGGTTATCCGCTACTTCTTCTCTTCTATCCTTCAAATTGAGCGTTCTATCCGCTACTTCTTCTCTTCTATCCTTCAAATTCGGGCATTCTATCCGCTACTTCTCTCTATCCTTCAATTCTAACGTTCTATCCACTGCTTCTTACTCTATCCCCCACTTCTCACATTCTTTAAAATAGCTGCTAGCTGTTGATTTAACATGGTCACGCTATCGCTGAAATCGCCGCGATACCATTGAATGATGAGACCGATGATGGCGTTTGCTTGATAGGCGCTATAATAGTCGATCGATATATGATCCTCCATTTGATGTATGTGCTGTGTGGTAATATCTCGTTTTAGCAGAGAATAAATGCCATCAAAAAGCATGTAATAATAGGTCAGCGGGACATTTTTAGAAAAGACGATACGGTAAAACATTTTAAAGCGTTCGATATGATGAAAAATACGGATGGTATTGGGATCTAATTGATTTGTGTTCAATGTCGTGACCGCACGATAGGGTTCTTCATAGGATTGATATAAATCCTCCATTATCTCCTGAAAGTATTCTTCAAAGAGCCCCTCTTTTTGCTCGTAGTGTAAATAGAAGGTTCCTCTATTGACCTTTGCTTCTCTACAAATTTCAGCAATGGAGATTTGCTCTAATGGCTTTTGGCTAAGCAAGGTCAATAAAGCATCGTGGAGAGCTTGCTTGGTTTTAATAATCCGTAAATCTGTTGTACGCAATTTTTTCAGCTCCTTAATAAACAGTTTGTCCAAATGTGTTGATTACTCAACACATCCCGTTTTTTTGCATATTGAAATCGCTTTCATTTTTATTATATGATTTTAATGAACAGATGTTCAATAAGTAAAGAAATTACTATGAGGAGGTCTTTGAGATGAGATTAGAAGGTAAAGTAGCCATTGTGACAGGTGCAGCTTCAGGTATGGGGAAAGCCATTGCAGAAGGATATGCAAAAGAAGGCGCTAAGGTTGCCGTTTCAGACTTAAATTTAGAGGGTGCCCAAGCGGTTGTGGAAGGTATTCAAGCGGCTGGAGGAACAGCATTTGCCATTCAAACCAATGTCGCATCTACAGAAGACTTACAACGCTTATTTGATGAAACAAAAACGAACTATGGTCAATTAGATATATTAGTCAACAATGCAGGTATTATGGATGGTATGGAGCCAGTTGGAGAAATTTCTGATGAACGATGGGAAAAAGTATTTGCAGTGAACACAACAGCTGTTATGCGCTCTATGCGTATGGCTACCGAAATTTTCCTTGCACAAGGTCACGGTGTCTTTGTCAATAATATTTCTGCAGGTGGCTTATATGGTGCACGGGCTGGGGCTGCTTATACAGCTTCAAAACATGCGGTAGTTGGTTTAACAAAAAATACAGCTTTTATGTATGCTGATAAAAATATTCGCTGTAATGGTATTGCGCCAGGAGCAGTGATGACCAATATCGCCTCTTCTATGACAAATATGAGCCAAACAGGAGCTGCACGACAAGCACTAGGACTATCCATCAATCCGCGGGCTGGTCAGCCAGAAGAAATCGCTCAATTAGCGATCTTCCTAGGCTCGGATGAGGCTAGCTTTGTGAATGGACAAGTTATTGCAGTTGATGGTGGCTGGACAGCTTACTAATTCATAAAGAAACACGCACAGAGACATTTTCTGTGCGTGTTTCTTTCATTATATAACTTTTCGAGACGGAATCATGCTTCCAATTACTGCCCCTATTAACGCTGGCAGTATCCATCCTAAGCCAATATCATAAAAAGGTAGCATCGCAGAATAGTATTTCTCTACTGCATCCAATACACCTAACTTCGCATCTGGCACACTTTCTACCAGGGCTTTATAGCCATCAATCAGGCTAATGAAAAATGTAAAAATCATCGCAATGGCATACACTGTTTGCTTATTCTTAAAGAAGGATGAGCTTAGAGCAAGCAAGATTAAGACGATTGCTAATGGATATAAGAACATTAAAACTGGAATAGCATATTTGATAATATTGTTTAAACCAAAATTTGCAATCGTAAAGGATACAGCACACAACAGGAACACAAACCATTTGTAACTGATTTTTGGAAATACCTCATGGAAAAATTCACTACAAGATGTAATTAAGCCGATACTTGTTTTTAAGCAAGCGAGCACAATGATGACCGCCAATAAAATAGCTCCAAATGAGCCGAAATAATGATCGGCCACTGCCGCAAAGATTAAACCACCATTATCAAAAGTCCCGACAGCATTAATACTAGAAGCGCCCATATAGGTTATGAGACCATAAATCAGCGTCATTAAAGCCATTGCAAAAATACCTGATGTCCATGTAGCCTTGGCAATTTCCTTACGATCTGTAATCCCCGCACTTTTAATTGCATTAATGACAACAATCCCGAAGGCTAGTGAGGCAAGGGCGTCCATCGTATTATAGCCCTCTTTAAAGCCTGTCATAAAGGCAGCATCCATATATTCACCGATTGGCTGCTGGAAATGGCCCATTGGCTTTGTAATGCTTGTAATAATTAAAATAAATAAAACAACTAAAAATGCAGGTGTTAAATATTTACCGATATAATCCATTATTTTTGCTGGGTTTAAAGAAAAATAGTAGACAATGGCAAAAAATATAAAGCTAAATACAGCTAGTAGCAGTGTTGCATGTTGTGCTTGAATATATGGCTCAAACCCTACTACAAAAGGTACAGTTGCTGTACGTGGGATGGCAAAGAATGGGCCGATTGTTAAGTACAGTGCTAATGAAAAAATAATACCAAATATAGGATGAACACGATTGGCTAGATCACGTAAACCATTACTACCTGATAAGCCAATTGCCAAAATTCCGAGGAATGGTAAGCCGATAGCAGTCACTAAAAATCCGATTAATCCAAACCAAAAATTAGTCCCAGCAAATTGACCCATTTGAATAGGAAAAATTAGGTTCCCTGCTCCAAAATACAGTCCAAATAACATGGTTCCAATGACTGCGTAAGTTGAAAAAGGTATTTTTTGTTGCATAATTGATGTGCTCCTTAGAAGTTTTAGACTATAGCAAATTATTTTAATCGAATGATTTTTCACTACAATTTCATCATGTTATCAAGCATTTATTATAATTACAATAGTTTTTTCGTTTATCCAGTGAGATTCAACAAAAAAAGAGCTGTCTACTGACAGCCCCTTCTTAGTTTGCAACTGACCATTCAATATGATCTAAAAATTTATAAACATCTTCATACACTTTATCGCGTTCTTTATCCAATGTAATAATGTGGCCAGAGTTTTCATACCAAATGATTTCTTTGTCGTCTGTTTCCACAGTATTTAAAATAAAAGGTGCGCTTTCTTGATATAGGTCATCATCTAATGAGCCTTGTAACACAAGAGTTGGTGCTTTGATCGTTGATAATTCTTCACGCGTTTCTGTTGTTAAACGTGTTACGCCGTCCAATGAATCCTTCGGTGAAATACGTAATTCATGTAATTCTGAAATAATTTGATCTTTTGATTTATTTTCAAAGTGTTTATATAAACGAGCATAATGGTACAAACGTGTAAATAAGCCTTTTGAATTATCACGTGTAATCGGTGCACACATCGCTACACATGCTTTCACTGGGAATGTCTCTGCCACTTTTAATGAAAAGACGCCTCCAAGTGAAATCCCAACAACAGCGATTTCTTCATAGCCTTTCTCTTGTAGGAAGTTATAACCTTCTACTACATCGTTCCACCAATCTTCTGGTTTTGTTTCTAATAATGCTTCTGGTTCTACACCATGCCCACTATAAATTGGTGCATGCACAGTATAACCTCGTTGAGATAAAAATTCTCCTAGCTTTTTCACATCTTTTGTGCTACCTGTGAATCCATGCAGTAATAGTACGGCTTTTTTGCCTCCCTCGATTGTTAGAGGTTGTGGCTTTGTTAACTTCATTTTATGATATCCCCTTCACGGAAATTAATAATTGTGTATTTTATGTGTCTATCTTACCACCCTTTATTCATAATGTACAATTTATAGTTTTTATCAAATCAATGTGTATTATGCATGAATGATGTCAACTTAATGGCTGTACTATCACACTTTCTGCTACTTAACTTTTCCATTCTGCTAAATAATTGCAACGTCCTTTTAAAAATTTTTTGCTACCTATACTTCCCGTCTGTTTCCCGTTATAATGCAGATAACTCAAAATTCACAAGAAAAGAGGTGAAAAAAATGGAGTGGCAACAATTAGAATATTTTGTAACCGTTGCAAAGTTAGAGCATATGACACGGGCTGCCGAAGCATTAGCGATTTCACAGCCAGCACTTAGTCGTTCAATTTCAAAGCTGGAGGAAGAATTAGGTGTACCGCTTTTCGACAGACAAGGGCGCTCGATTATGCTAAACCGATATGGAGAGCTATTTTTATATCGTGTCCAGCGCATGCGTAAGGAATATGAAAAGGCTGTTTTAGAATTACAGGAACTTAATAATCCAGAACTCGGAGATGTATCACTCGGTTTTTTACATACACTTGGAACGAGTATTGTACCCGACTTGATTCGTGCCTTCCGTCAAAAACATCCCCATATACGTTTTCATTTCACACAAAACTACTCCCATTCACAGTTAAAACAATTACTGGCAGGTGAGTTAGACCTGTGCCTACTAGCTGCGATCGATACAGAGCCGCCAGTTTGTTGGAAGGAATTATGGCGAGATGAGCTCTTTATAATGGTCCCAATTGACCATCCATTAGCCCATCGTAAAAGCATCAAAATGAAAGAATTGGAGCATGAAAGTTTTGTCTTAATGAAAAAGGGCTATGCATTACGTCGCTCAGCTGATCGCTTATTAAATGCTGCGGGCATTAAGCCTAAAATTTCTTATGAAGGTGATGAAGTATCGACAATCGCTGGATTTGTTGGTGCGGGGCTTGGCGTTTCCTTACTACCCGATGATGAGGATTTAAACCCAAAAAAAATCGTTAAAATCCATGTTGAGGATATGGTATGTGAACGAATTATCGGCATGGCTTGGATAGAAAATCGTTATTTATCGCCATCTGCACGTCAGTTTAAACAATTTGTTTTCGATTTTTATGACAATAAATAAAAAGAGCGAGTAACAACATCATCTAGATGTCCTTGTTACTCGCTTTATTTTCTAAAAGGCACTGTTTCACCATACTAGGGAGGTAATAATTTGAATTTATTACTTAATACATTAGGTTTCTTTGTATTTTTATTTACCTTGATCGTATTATTCATTTTTGTAATCAAATTAATAAATTTCTTTTTTAAACAGAAAAACTTCCCTAAAAAAACATTAACAGCACTATTGACAGGTTTAGTCCTGTTTTTGGGAATATTTATATATATTCAATATTTTTTTACGTTTAGTACTTTAGATAAAGAAAATACGCAAAAGGTGGCCGAATCTGTGTTATCTCCTACAGGGGAATATATAGCGCACGCTTATTATGAACCATATGGTGGTGCAGGTCCAAGTGGTGGTGTTCATGTATGGATAGAAATTTTAAATAATAAAGCTCACATAAACAAAATCGTCTATTATGCAGAGGCTAAAAGTCAATTCTCGATGAAATGGCTAGACGAGGAAAAATTATCCATTGTTAATAAAGAGCCTAATTATACCAATTCAAATAGAAGTCTAGTATTAAATATTGATAAAGAAATTTATCATGAAAATGGCTTGGCATGTCAAAGTTTGTTGATGAAAGATGAATATGAAAAGTGTTATCAAAATTAAAACGGTTAAGTTACTGTGCTGAATCATTATGTTGAAACGACTGACTTTGAGCACTACTCATACAAGCAGCTTCAAGCATTTGGAACAATAAAAAATCAGGCTTTGCTCGCCTGATTTTTTACTGTTCATTCACTTAAATGAATTAAAGTAATTTAACCTGATAGGAAAAAATATCCGTTGTATCGCCTTTCATGGCAAATACGCCCTGTTCGACGAGGGTCAGTAAGCGATACTCTACAAAATCATTTCCTACATAATGGACAAATGTTTCAAATATCTGTGCCAAAATATGCGTAGGCATTAGCCACTCTTCATTTTGCTGTAAATGCAAATTTTTTGCACTGGCGATAATGTATGCATCCATTGCATCTTCCTTTACATGCAATAGTTCACTTTTCCATAACCGTAATGTACTTGGCTGTTCTTTGATGTTCTCCCATTCCTTAGCGAGTTGCTGACATTCTTGCACAGAGAATCGTTTCGCACTAGGGCGAAGTTTCATGAGCATTTCCGAGGAAAGCTCGCCTGTATGGCGAATGTCTAGATTGGGGTGGATACTCTTTAGATTCTCCGTTGCATCAATACCATACACCATACTGCATTTATGAATTAACTCACTCATCACATAGCGCAGTCCTATTTGTTCATGTGTGTTGTGACTATACCAAATCCACACATCCACATCACAAGGTAAATTAGCGATCTTTTTCCTCCAGTTTTCATACATCTCATCATACAATTGCTGGTCATCATCATCTAAAATATGCGTGGTTAACCAAGTTTTACGTTCTTCAAAGTTTTGAAGAGGTCCAATCGAGAGATCATCATGGACACTTAGAACTGATTCATTTCGCTGCAAACGATGTTGACGGATTGCAAGTTTCATAGAACCCTGTGTTGCTAAGCTAAAGGTAATATGTAAAATAGCCATGTCCATTCCTCCCTACTGTTTGCTGATGGCAATCTGTATCCCGATAAATGTGAAGAGAATACCTTGAACCATATTTAGTCGTTTAGCAATCGCAGGTTTACCAATAATGACTTGTCTAACTTTCCCTGCAAATATACTAAACAATGAAAATAATACAAGTGCTTGTATTAAAAATACAATACCCAAAATAAGCATTTGAAACGCCACATGTCCTTGCGATGGATTAACAAACTGTGGTAACAGCGCTAGGAAAAATAACGATACTTTAGGATTTAAAATATTCATTAATATTCCCTTTTTATATAATTTAATATAAGCTTGCGTATTTTGCTGTTGCAACGTAAAAGGGTCTCCTTTAGCACGAAATGATTGCCAAGCTAGATATAATAAATACGCTGCTCCTGCAAATTTGACGATGGAAAAAATAATGGTCGATTGATAAATTATCGCAGAAATACCCAGTACTGCTGCACTAATATGAACAAGTAGTCCTGTACACAATCCAAGTGATGTGGCAATACCCGCTTTTTTATCTTGTGTAATACTTTGGGCAAGCACAAATAAATTATCGGGCCCTGGCATAATGGTTAAAATCATCGCAGCCCCTAAAAACGCAAATAACGTTGAAATGTCCAAAACTTTCCCTTCCTTCAACTTCTTTTAAAAAACTATTTACATTATACTACATGACGTTGTTCTCACTAGATGTAAGTTTATGACTTTATCCAAAACTTTTTTTCAATTTTGGTTTCACAATTTATGCTCGCTCAAGCGATACTTTTCTTCCCTAATCCATTATAATAGTAGAAACTCATGATAAAATAGATAACTTCCATAAGAGGTGATTGATAATGGCAGTAAGTGATATTGTCAAGCAATATGAGGATGAGCATGGACAGGTCTACTATAAAATGAAATCCCATGACATTGAGGTAAAGGCCACACAAAACGCAGGCTTAGCACCTGTCATCACGTATTGGATGGCTGACAAAGAGATTACGGATTCCATTCGAAATTTACGCTTCAGTCCACGTGCCCCATCTAGCTATATACAAGATTACGAAGAATTTCAAGCAATGCTTTATGCGAAAGAGCAACGAGCCATTAACCAGCTGTATGAACAAATGAGTATTAAACCCAAAAATATGTCTTCAGGGAAACAAGTCATTTGGAGTTTCTTTGTCATTGTGCTGGCTATGCTTCCCCTTTTCATAGCTATTTGGTGGTTTAAATAAATGAATAAGCAGCCTCTTTATCATTTTAACGCATTCCTTTCTTAATTTATCAAAACTTTCAAGTAATTTATCCGTTCAGCTTGACAGACTTATAGAAGTAGTGCATCCTTTAGTCAATAGATAAGAAAACGAACGAAGACCAGTAGTTAGCCACTGCTTGAAAAGAGAGCGATGCCCATCGGCTGGAAGGCATTGTACAAGAAAGACTAATGAAACCTACTTCGTGAAACGTCCTAGCCAAACTAGGCGCAGTCTCGAGCGTTATGAGAAAAGTGGAATGTCGCATGATATTCAATGTAGGTGGTACCACGGAAGGCAAGTCTTTTCGTCCTAATTTTTAGGATGAAAAGGCTTTTTTTATCTTGATTCAGCAATGATGGAGGTAGTGAGATGGAGAGAAAAAGAATTGTTGTTAAGATTGGTAGTAGCTCTTTAACGAATGTGAAGGGTGAAATCGATAAAGTTCGCTTAATGGACCATGTGCAGGCAATCGCCGAGTTGAAGAAATTGGGTCATGAAGTGTTGCTTGTCTCGTCAGGTGCTGTAGCGGCGGGTTTTAAACAACTAGGCTACCCTGCTCGCCCTGTGACAGTGAAAGGAAAGCAGGCAGCTGCTGCTGTAGGACAGAGCCTACTTATTCAAACGTACAGTGCCTTATTTAGTATTTACGATATCATGCCTGCACAGATATTATTGACACGAACAGATTTTTCTAAAAAAGAATGCTATAAAAATGCCTATGCGACTTTCGAGGAATTGTTAGAACGATCCATGCTACCGATTATTAATGAAAACGATACAGTGTCAATTAGTGAATTAACCTTTGGAGATAACGACATGCTTTCAGCACTCGTCAGTGGACTTGTCCACGCAGATCAGCTCATCATTTTAACAGATATCAATGGCCTTTATAATGCCAATCCCAATAAAAACCCTCAGGCAGAGCGCATTGATCGATTAGCGGCTATTACAGATGATTTGCTAAGCTTTGCGGATGGTACAGGATCAAAGGTTGGCACAGGTGGCATGGCCTCTAAGCTTCTGGCTGCCCGAACAGCGCTACGTGCAGGAGTGAAGGTATTTATCGGAACAGGTCATGGTGCACAGAAGCTCGTCGATATTTTAGCAGGGCATGGTGATGGCACTTATGTGGAGCATGACGAGCTTGCTGTATTAACAAATCATAAACAGTGGATTGCACTCACGGAAATTTCTGGTAAAATTTTTATAGATAGTGGTGCTGAACAGGCTTTAATGAATAATGGTAAAAGTCTATTACCTGCTGGCGTCTATCGTGTAGAAGGTGATTTCGTAAATGGTGATGTTGTAGAAGTCTATAGTGAAAAGGACTTACTAGGACGTGGCGAAGTGCTGTACTCTTCTCAAGAGCTTATCTCTGCCATGGGAAAACGGACTGATACATTGCTGAAAAGCCCTATTGAGGTAATTCACAGAGATAAATGGCTGAAAATTCAAACGAATTAAGGAGGAATGACAAATGACAAGTGAAATTCAAGAAAAAGGACAACGCGCAAAAGCCGCAAGCTACATGTTAAATATTAAAACGACCTGCGAGAAAAATGAGGCACTGAAAAAAATTGCAGAACAGCTATTAATCGATCAACATGACATTATGGCTGAAAATGCAAAGGATTTGGCACAGGGTGAGCAGCAAGGTATACCTGCATCTACGTTAGATCGCATCATGCTCAATGAAGAACGGATTGCGGCAATGGCCGATGCCATTCATTTACTCGTCTCCTTAAACGATCCAGTAGGTACAATTGTTGAACGTATTGAAAAAGACAATGGGCTACGCATCGAAAAACGAATTGTCCCACTTGGTGTTATTGGTATGATCTATGAAGCTCGACCAAATGTCACAATCGATGCAGCAACACTCTCTCTAAAAACAGGCAATGCCGTTATTTTGCGCGGAAGCTCTTCCGCCAAGTTTTCTAATATGGCTCTTGTCGCAAGTATTCATCGCGCGCTTGCTAAAACATCCATCCCTATCGATGCTGTTCAATTAATTGAGGATACAAGCCGCGAAACAGCCAAAGAACTATTCCATTTAAAAGAGTACTTAGATGTGCTCATTCCACGCGGTGGCAAAGCCCTGATTGATTTAGTTGTCAATGAAGCGACTGTTCCTGTACTGGAAACAGGTGCAGGCAACTGCCACATTTACGTGGATGAAATGGCGGATTACATAAAAGCAGAAAAAATCTGTCTGAATGCTAAAACACAGCGTCCTTCTGTTTGTAATGCAGCAGAAAGCTTACTCATTCATCCTACTTGGTTTAAAGAACATGGCGTCCAGCTTTTAACGTCTCTTCATCATGCAGGTGTAACCATCATCGCGGATGAGCAAGTATGTCAGCAGTTTGAAGCTGCCCTTCCAGCTACGGCGGATGATTATGCGACAGAGTACCTTGATTTAAAAATAAGCGTTAAATTAGTGGAAAATGTCTATGAAGCGATTGAGCATATTCAATACTTTGGCACAAATCATTCTGAGGCCATCATTACAGAAGATCAATTAACCGCCGAGACGTTCTTAAACAATGTCGATGCAGCAGCAGTGTATCATAATGCCTCCACCCGCTTCACAGACGGCTTTGAATTTGGTTATGGTGCAGAAATTGGTATTAGTACACAAAAGCTACATGCCCGTGGACCAATGGGCTTGCCTGCATTAACATCAACAAAATATGTTATTCATGGCAACGGCCAAATTCGTGAATAGTTCTTATAGTTTAATAAAATAATAGAAGGAAGGTTTCGTATGAACATCTCAGCAATCATTAAACTAACAGTCTCCATGGCACTGTTTGGTTCCATCGGCTTTTTTACCGTTCACACTGGTGTTCCCGCTACAGAGCTTGTCTTTGTTAGATGCATTTGCGCAACCCTCTTTCTAGGTGGTATGTGGCTCATTACGGGTGGACATAAAACAGAGGTATGGGATAAGAAAGAAATTTTTCAAACGCTTATTTGCGGTGTCTTTATTGTGTTAAATTGGGTATTTTTATTTAAAGCCTTTGAGGAAATGTCCATTTCGATTGCCATTTCCATCTATAATTTAGCCCCTATATTTGTGTTAATTTTAGGCGCTATCTTTTTAAAGGAAAAGATGACCATTCAGGCACTTGTTGCAACAATCACTTGCTTTATCGGTAGTATTTTTATCATCGGTCTCAATAATTTTGTATCGTTCTCAGAATTTATGCAATCTGGCTTTATCTGGGCATTACTGTCAGCGGTATTTTATGCCCTTACGATGCTAACAAGTAAAACCATCACGAAGCTTAGCTCGTATGCGTTAACCTATATTCAAACAACAGTTGGAATCGTGATACTACTGCCTTTTATCGACTTCTCGCTGTTCGATGGATTAACGTCAACCAATTGGTTTTATATACTCGGCACAGGCTTTATTCATACAGGATTTGTGTACTATTTATTTTTTGATAGTATTCGTAGCCTGTCTACGATTCTTGTCTCCGTATTGGTTTTTGTCGACCCTGTTGTCGCCATTTTACTGGATATGCTATTGCTTGATTTTATGCCAAGCTTTACGCAAACGATGGGGATCCTTCTCATTTTCGTTGGTATTTTTTATACGATTTATGTTCCAAAGAAAAAGCGTCTACCACAGGAGGTCTCATAATGGGCAAGCTCTTCACAATTGGAGAATTATTAATTGACTTTACACCGACACAGCAGCATGGCTCCCTAGCCAACATTGAGCATTTTACTAAACATGCAGGAGGGGCACCTGCCAATGTAGCCGCAGTCTGTGCAAAGCTAGGACAGCAGGCGGCCCTTCTCACACAAGTAGGTCAGGATGCCTTTGGTGACTTCCTAATCAAAACGTTGCAGCAAGCAGGTGTAGATACCCAGTTTATTCGTCAAACAACGGATGGCGAAACAAGTCTTGCCTTTGTTTCATTAAATGAACATGGCGATCGAGATTTTCAGTTTTATCGCCGACATGCTGCAGATCTCTTATACAAACAGGAATACCTCCCCTCGCAGCTATTAACAGCGCACGATATCGTTCACTTTTGCTCTGTTAATCTTGTAGAGAGTCCTATGAAACAAGCACATCTTGCCCTTATTGAACAGGCACATCAAGCAGGGAGCCTTATATCCTTTGATCCGAATGTGCGCCTTCCTTTATGGCAGGATAAGACGGCGTGTTGTGAAACCATTTTAGCCTTTTTACCAAAAGCCCATATTGTCAAGCTTTCAGAGGAAGAACTGTTGTTTTTAACTACTCTAGAAGACGAACAGGAAGCTGTTCAAACGTTATTCAAGGGATATGTAGAAGTTATCATCATTACACATGGTGCTGCTGGGGCTACCCTATATACGAAAAAGCATCATGTGAAGGCTCCTGCTGACAAGGTAAAAACCGTTGATACAACTGGGGCTGGTGATGCTTTAATTGGCGCGATTTTAAGTCAATTTCTTCATCATCAACTAACAGTAGCTCAAATGGTAGCTCATTGTGAACAGTATGCGATCTCTCTGCTTTCTTTTGCAAACGGATATGCAGGCATTTCAACCACAAAGCATGGGGCGATTCCATCCTATCCTGTACTTTCATTAGATATGAATTTAGGATAAATCGAAACTTTTTGTCCTTATTGTTCGTATGTACTAGTGACAGGTCATTAAAGGAGGGCTTATATGCAATCGATGACAAAAAAACGCACAGCTGCATTTTTAATCGATACAGCTGTTTCAACAGCTGTCACGTTGGGGGTTGAATACTTCCTACGAAAAAAAGTAAAAAACGAGGCTGTTCATGCACTTGTTACGCCAACTGTGGTATTGTGGGCGCTAGAATATGCACAACTCCGTAAAAATGGACAAACGATTGGCTACAAAGCAATGGGATTAACACTCGAAAATGAAGATGGTCGTCCATTATCAGAAGGTCAAATTATTAAACGCATGGCTTATCGAGACACTATCAGTACCTTCGATTATCTAAAAGATCGCCACGCCTTCGAGCAGCAGCAGGGTCAACGTCTTCCTCATGATAGCTTTGCAGGTACGGTTGTAAAGGAAAAATAAATGAAAGCTGCCTTATCGTTTGGGCAGCTTCCTTTAATTGGAGCATTTTGCTAAAGTGTGAATCTTCCTTATCGCCTGAACCATTACAGAAAGTAGCATGGAAATATACTTCAATATAAGCCTCTTTAGAGAAGTACGCTAATCTTTGGAAATAAACTGCTGTATATCATTCGATAAAATCGCGTTTTCTGACGGAAACCAAAAATAAGTAGTACCATCAAATTGTATGCCATATTGAAAAGCAATGGCATCGTCTGTATAAAGGAGTACATCATAACGGTTCGTATCTCCATTCGGCTCAAAGGATGGGGCTAGCTTACTGTTGGTTAAAATCGCCTTTATAGCTTCCATGTCAGACTGGTCTGTATAGCTAGCCGTTTTCCGATCGCCTTCTTCCATAGATGAGTAAAATTCTATTTTCTTCACTTCTTCTAATGGAACCTGATCAAAATTCTGTCGCAGCGGAGCTTCATCTCTTATCATATAAATTCGATAGCCATTAATGACCGACTGATCCTCTACCGCAATAGCATCTTCAAGACCCTTTATCGCATAAAGCTTTGTCCCTTTCTCACGGAAGGCTGCATCGCCATCCTTAAAGCGATAGGAGGTTCTTTTTACATGATCAGCCACTTTAAAATCAACTTCCCCTATTTCCTTTTCAATGAATGAACGATCGGCTAACGCGACTTCATAAACAGCTTCATATTGCTTACCATCCCATTTGATTAAATCAACCCATTCGATTATGACTTGACTACCGCAAGCTGTCAGTAACAAACTCATGATACAAAGGCATATCCATTTCTTCAACAACATCCCCCCTTTAAGCAGTAGACCCAAGCAACGATTAAAAAGTTACAAAGTATGACGCTAAGTCTGGCATGTTCTATAATCGTGTGAATTTCATCTGCTACCAGTATTTCTTCATTAAAATATGAGGGATGCCACAATCCATAAATTCTTCGCCTTCACGCTGATAGCCTAATTTTTCATAAAAGCCTTCTGCATAGGACTGAGCATTTAATTTTGCTTTTGTTAGCCCTTTATCTCGTGCAATTTGCTCTAGGCCCACAATAACTTCCTTACCAAGGCCAAATTTGCGGTATTCTTCTAATATACAAATACGCTCCAATTTGCCATAGCCCTCTACAACTCGTAGTCTACCTGTTCCAACGGGTTGCTCATTGTAATACACCAAAATATGAGCGCATGGAGCATCTAGTGCATCAAATTCATCATATTCTTCTTCCTCAGGGACTTGCTGCTCTTCAATAAAAACGCTTCGTCTAAAATCAAACGCTGTTTGTAATTCTGCTTCAGTTGTTATTTTTTTTATAGTCATTACTTATTCCTCCTAGGTTCTCCTGCCTTATCATCTTCTCGAGGTGCAATTTCACTTTGAAGATGATAGTATTAGTATAGAATGATTTTTATTGCAATTACAACAAAAATCTCAGGAGGATCGCACATGAAAGAAATCTTACGTGAAATAGGTGCCATTGCACGGGCATTAGACTCAATAAGCAATATTGAATTCAAGGAATTAGATTTAACAAAGGGGCAATATTTATATGTCATCCGTATTTGTGAAAATCCAGGTATTATTCAAGAGAAAGTCGCAGAGCTATTGAAGGTAGACCGTACAACGGCTTCACGAGCTATTCAAAAATTGGAGACCAAAGGCTTTATTGAAAAACGAATTGAACAAGGTAATAAGAAAAATAAATTACTTTTTCCTACAGCTAAAAGCATGGACATCTATCCATTTTTAAAACGGGAGGGCGAATATTCCAATGCCCGTGCGCTTGAAGGGTTTTCCAATGAGGAGATGAACAGCATTCACAGACTTCTAACACGTGTGTTGCATAACATCGAGATTGACTGGGAAGAGGTGAAGAAAGGGCATAAACGACAGTATTAAAGGCGATTCCTCGTGTTTTTTGCACATTTGGAATCGCCTCGGGCTAGACATTGGCTGCAAATACTCGTTTTAATACAGCAACCATAAACTCAAAGTCCTCATCTGTACAGCACAGCGGTGGACTTAACGTAATGATATTATTGAAGCCTTCAACTGTATCACCATTTCTTCCAATAATTAAGCCATTTGCTTGACAATCAGCTATGATTTTCGCGATTAGCTCAGGCTTGGCAGGTGTTTGAGATTGTTTATCTTCGACCAGCTCAATGCCGATGAGTAACCCAAGCCCACGAATATCGCCAACGAAAGGCAGCTCTAATAGGTCTTGCAAATCATGTAGGAATTGAATACCCAAATCTCTTGCTCGCTGCACAAGTCCTTCCTCTTCCATGATTTTTATATTTTCTATGGCCACTGCACAAGCTGCTGGATTGCCCCCAAACGTATTGATATGGCGAAAATGACTATAGCCGTCCGTCTCTTTAAATTTTTCATAAATGTCTTTCCGTATAGCTGTAATGGATAGTGGTAGGTAGGCACTCGTTAATCCTTTCGCCATGGTAATGACATCTGGTCGAATATCAAAATGCTGATGACCAAATAGCTTACCTGTCCGTCCGAAGCCACATATGACTTCATCCATGATGAGTAATACCCCATGCTTTCTACAAATGCGCTCGACTTCTTTGACATATGTAGGATGTGGAATAAGCACTCCACCACCCGTGATGAGTGGCTCCATAATGACAGCCGCAATGGTTTCTTTTTGCTCCCAAATAATCTTTTCTTCCATTTCTCGGGCAAGTGCTAGGCTGTATGCCTCAATTGATTGCCCTTTTGGACGACGATAGTGATCAGGTGGAGCAACATGTAAGAAGCCTGGTGTCAGCGGCTCGTACTTAAATTTACGTAAAGCCTGACCTGTAGCTGCTAATGCCCCAAGTGAACTGCCATGATAGCCCCGATAACGAGCAATGATTTTGTAGCGGTTCCCTTCCCCATTTTGTTGATGGTATTGACGTATTAACTTAAACGCTACTTCATTCGCATCTGAGCCACTATTGGAATAAAACATCATATAGTCATCATCAAGTAAGCTGTTAATTTTTTCAGCGAGCCTGATGGCAGGTTCATGGCTTTGTGTTAAAGGAGCATAGCAAAGCTTTTTTAGCTGCTCATACGCAACTCTGGCAAGACGCTCACGCCCATACCCTACATTCACTGCCCATAAGCCTGACATACCATCTAAAAAGCGATTGCCTAAACTATCAGTAATCCATGCCCCTTCTCCCTGTTCAATAATGGGAGGTGCTTTGTCATTATAGATAGACATGTGATGCCAAATGTGTTCATGATCTTTTTGCTGTAAAGTATGTGTAATCTGATCGTTTCGCTCCATATCATGACCTCCAATCGTGTATCATCGGTGTCTTTTTGTCTATCACCATTTTCCCTATTAAGCTAGATAATATTGAAATTTTCTGATTTCTCTAACATAATGAAATAGACATTGTACATTCGAAGGGCAGGTGCTAATTGATGTCGAAACATCCTCTACTCGTACGTGATGTCCTCAAGCGCAAGCATTTTGAATCGGCGAAGCTTATTGCAGGGCAGCATGGTCTTGATCGCCAAGTATTGTGGACACATATATTAGAAATTAAAGATTTTGAAACATTAATCAATGGTGGTGAATTAATATTAACCACGGGTGTCGGTTTACAGCTAGAACGAGAAACACAAATCGCCTACTTACAAAACCTTATTCGTAATGAGGCAGCTGGTCTTTGTATAGAAATTGGCGATTATTTTGACCATGTTCCCGTAGAATTGATTGCCATGGCAAATGCCCATCATTTCCCTATCATCATCTTTGAAGAAATTGTACGATTTATCGATATTACGCAAGATTTGCACACGTACATAATTAATCAACACCAGCAGGCACTTACACAGCTAGATACACTATCCAAAACCTTTATGGAATTATCATTAATGCCAAATGGTATTTTGAAAATATTACAAGTGCTCCATCAAGATACAAATGCTCCCTTTCTATTTGTTTCAGAAGATACAAAAAGCTTTTATTATCCTATGGAGGCTAAAAAATACTTACGTGTCATGGAGGAGCATTGTCAGCAGTTAGAACTACAAGAGCCCTTGCACCTTCTATCCTTGGGAAAAGACCATTTTGTCATTATTCCTGTTAATGGGCTTGGACAAGTGTGGGGCTATTTATGTATGCATTCTGAACTGCCAAAGCAGAGTGATTACACCTTGTTAAATCTTGAACGAGCAACTATGTCGATTGCCCATATTTTAATGCGTAACCGCATGCTTCAGGAGCGACAACAAAGCCGTGAAGATGAATTCATACTAGCCTTAATTCAAGGTCAGCCAGTAGATATTCAATACTATCAAAGCTATTTACCAATCGAAAGTCGTAATTTATTTTACCGAGTCGTTGTGTTCAATCTCCATGATGAAGCCAATACTGTGCCTGAAGAAGAATGGCAGGAAATCCAGCTCCAAAATGCCATGTATGTTCGTTCGATCCTGAAAAAGCTTGGATTTTTCCCTACTGTTTCAGTAAGACAGCACGAGATAATTATTTTAGCCTTTTTCATTGCTGCAGATTATATGAAAGACAATCGCGACGCTTTTGATCAAGCGATTTCACAAATTATTGCAAGAAAAGCAGCACAATTTTTTGAGCAACTTACCCTTAGCTGTGGTATTAGCAATGTCTATCAATCGATCGAAAGTGTTCATCTGGGCTATAAGGAAGCCAAATCAGCCATCCAAATGCAGCATCATCAATTAACGAGCTCCATCTATTATAAAGATTTAGGTGTTTATCGATTGTTATTACAGCAAGATCAAACAGCCCTCCTACAATTTGTAAAAGATTATTTACAGGAAATTTTAGTATTAGATCAAAAAAGTAGCCATGATTTATTTCAAACCTTGGCTGTTTATCTGACCTGTAATGGGGCTAAAAATGATACAGCAGAACAGCTGTTTATTGTCCGTCAAACACTTTACAAACGAATAGAACGATTAGAAAGTATACTAGGTGCTGATTTTTTACAAGCTCCTCATCGCCTCAATATTGAGATGGCTGTTAAGGCATATGAACTGTTGCAAAAGACAGCACCTGATCTATTACGATTTTGAACGCGGGTCCATAAAATCTCGTAAAGCATTACTGAGCATATATAAGCCTAGAACAAGAATCGTAATGGCTCCCCCAGGGGCATACGTATACCAAGGGGCACCGATTAAATAGGCTTGTGAATCTTTTAACATTCTACCCCAGCTAGGGTTTGGTGGCTGTACGCCAAGCCCTAAATAGCTCAGTGCTGCCTCGGCTAACATTGCTGTCGCAAAAGTCACGGTTGCTGCAACAATAATTTGCGACGAAATGTTTGGCAAAATATGACGGAACATGATGCTATAAGGCTTAACACCAATTAACTTCGCTGCTAGCACATATTCCGAGTCACGTTGTTGCACAAAGCCACTGCGGGCAATCCTCGCAATAGCAGGTATCGCGATAATTCCAAGCGCTATCGCTGTATTCGTTATTCCTGGGCCGAATACCGCTACAAGCATTAATGCTAAGATGATTCCTGGAAAGGCCATTAAAGCGTCCATCGTGCGCATAAATATTTCATCGACCCAGCCACCAACATAGCCTGCAATTCCGCCTATGAGAATACCAAATATCGTTCCAATCGCAACCGTTAATAGACCCACGGCAAAGGCTGTTTGTGTCCCCTTCATAATGCGACTAAAAATATCTCGCCCAAATTCATCTGTTCCAAACATATAGGCACCACCTGGACCACGCAATTTTTCAGGTATATTCATCGCGTTGACATCATGGGGTGTATAAAAAAAGCTAACAATCATGACGAGCAGAAAGCCAACAATGACGAGGAGACCAATGACTATATTGATTTTTTTAGTATAGCGCTGTAATTGTTTCATAGTAGTCACCTCTTAACGTAATCGAATTCTCGGGTCCAACACAGAATATAAAACATCGACGATAAAATTAATCATGACAACAGCTACTGTAATATACATAACGATCCCTTGTACGAGTGGAAAATCACGATTACTGATAGCCGTAATCAATAACTGACCGATCCCTGGCAATGAAAACACCTGCTCCACAATAATCGTCCCTGCTACAACTTCTGCCATAATCAACCCAAAAACCGTCAATATCGGAATCATGGAATTTTTCAATACATGCTTATACATTACATTTTGTTCAGACATCCCTTTACTGCGAATCGTGCGGACATAATCGAGCTGGACCTGCTCCAAAATGGCTGTACGAACATAACGAAAATTCACCGCAATTTGTGGAATCGCAATGGTTAAAGCTGGAAGTATTAGCGTACTAAGCGCCCCTGCTACACTTTGTGTCCAAGGTATATAGCCACTAATTTTAAAGAAGCTGAACTGTAAGCCAATGTAAAGAATAAGCATCATCCCTAGCCAAAAGGATGGCACTGCCATACCGATTTGGGTTACTGTCGATAATGACACATCACTTAATTTATTTTGTCTTCTTGCTGCAAACATCCCTAAAGGTAAAGAGATGATTAAGACAATGATAAGGGTGAGTCCTGCTAATGACATGGTGACAGGAAGTCGATCAAATAATAGTTCTTTTACTGGCATGGAAAATCGAATGGAATTCCCTAATTGCCCTGTCAATAAGCCCTTCATCCAATCCACATATTGTTCATAAAGAGGACGATCCAAGCCAAGCTCAGATCGTAAATTTTCAATTTGAGTGGGATCCGCCTCTGTCCCTAGCATTGTGCGAACTGGATCACCAGGTAAAATTTGAAAAACACCAAATGTAATAATGGATACTAGAAGGATGGTTGTTATTAACAGGATGATTCGACGTAGGATATACATCATAAGCACTCATCCCTTTCTAGTTTGAAAACTTGACCTCTGACATATCGTGGAACCAGAATGGATAGCTCTTGAGCCCCGTCACCTGTTTGTCAGATCCCCAAACAATTTGATAATCCGCAATGTATACTGCTGTCGCCTGCTCAGCTAATATTTCCTGTGCACGATGATAGTACTCTATTTGCTTGGCTTGGTCGGTTTCCTTTAAAACATCAGCCATAATTTTGTCGTATTCTTCATTTTTAAATAAGAAGAAGTTTTCACTATCATTTGTAGAAATGTAATCATTCAACACTTCAAAAGCAGATGCACGACCCGTTAAATCAATCGTTGTCATTGCATAGTCACGACCAAAGTAAACGCGATCTAGCCAAATTCCCCATTCCACTACTTCAATTTCTACATCAATTCCGATCTCTTGTAGATTAGCTACGACAATTTGTGCAATATTTGAGTAAATATCATTGTGTGAAGAGACGGTAATTTTAGTTTTAAAGCCATCAGGATAGCCCGCTTCCGCTAATAGCGCCTTCGCTTTTTCCACATCTCGCTCATACATGCTTTCTAAACCCTTCTTTTGGAAATCACCCATCGCTGGACTCATATTAGAGCCAAGTGGCACAGCATAGCCTGCAAACACGGAGTCAATAATATCGGCTTTACTAATGGCGTAATTGATTGCTTGACGAACCTTCACATTATCAAATGGTGCCTTTGTTTCGTTAAATGTAACAATAAGAGAAGAGTTATTATTTTGGTGTGATAAACTATAGCTTCCCTCTACCTCGCTCACACGGTGCCAAGGAACACTCGTTAAATCTACTTCGTTTGCCATCAAGCTCATAATGGCTGCCTGATCATCTGATTGGAAGGCAAAGGTTACTTTATTCAAATAAGGCAATCCTTCTTGCCAGTACTGTTCATTTTTCTTAAGTTCTAAATTTGTACCTGGTGCATATTTCACAAAGGCAAATGGACCTGTACCAATTGGATTTTCATTATGCTTCCCATCATTGCTCTTTGGAATAATAGCTGATTGTCTCCCTGTTAAGGAATACAAGAAATTTGAATTTGGCTCTTTTAGCTTGATCACAAATGTACTTGCATCAGGCGCCTCTGTAGATGCTACGTTATCAAAGCTATTGGACATTTTTTCCCCACCATTTTTCCCCATTAAACGGTCAAAGGAATATTGAATATCCTCCATCGTTAAATCATCACCATTATGAAACTTCACACCTTGGCGAATTTTAAACGTATAGGTTAAGCCATCCTCAGAGATTTCATAGCTTTCAGCAAGTCCCTCTTTTAAGGAGCCATCTGTTTCAGGAGCCATTAGCCCTTCAAAGATATTTAGAATCATTTGATACGAAATGGATGCTGTCGCCTTATGTGGATCTAAAAAATCTGGATCATCATTCACACGTACAACAATTTCCTGTGGAACATCTGTTGCCGTTTGACCATCTGTAGTACCTGAAGTAGTCGTAGTTTTCTCTCCATCACTTGAACACGCTGCCATAACGATTGCCACTAACAGTGTTAGTAGTATCAATCCGCTTTTTTTCCATTGCATGGCTGTTCCCCCTTTTTTTAAGTGCTTGTCTTTTGAATGCTTGTATAACTCTCAACATCCGCCAATCGTTCAGCGGCTTTAATGCCAGCCAGAATCGCTTCCTCCATCACCTTTGTCGCTAGCTGGCCTAAATAATCAAGTGCATAGGATTGATCCCCTGTACCAAGCACAAAAATCGTATCGCCATCCAGCATCGTATGAACAGGATAAATCGTGCGTGCTAAGGCATTTTGCGTAAGCTGCGCAATCTTTTTAGCCTCCGCCTTCGTTAGCTTGGCGTTCATTGCCACAACACCAATGGTGGTATTAGTACCCGCTAAAGCCTCTGATTGTGCATGTTGCTCTAAATAGGCACAGCAATCCACCCATTGACCAGAATGTGTATCTCTTGCTCCAGCTAAAATTTGCCTCGTTGTGGGGTCCTTGACATCTCCAACTGCATTGACAGCCACGATAGCACCTACTACAAGACCATCTTTCCACGCATAGGAAGCACTACCAAGCCCACCCTTCATTGCAAATGCTGGACCAGCTAATTTGCCTACAGTTGCTCCGTAGCCTGCGCCTACATTGCCGTTTGGAAATGAACCGACTTGTGCCGCTTGTGCCGCTTCATAGCCCATAAGTGCAGTAGGTCGTGCATGTGGATCACCGATAAACAAGTCAAAGAGTACAGCACCTGGTACAATCGGTATTTTCGCTACTCCTGCATCTACCCCAATCCCTTGCTCCTCTAAAAATTGCATGACGCCTGTAGCAGCATCTAACCCAAAAGCACTACCCCCAGCTAAACAAATGGCATGGACTCGGTCAATTTCATTGATGGGATCTAACGCATCTGTTTCACGAGTACCTGGTGCAGAACCCCGAACATCCACTCCACACACCGCTCCGTTTTCCACTAATAGCGCCGTACAGCCTGTGATGCCCTCTTTATTCTCGCGATGTCCTACCTTAACACCTGGCACATCCGTTATATTGCCAAACATTCTTCACACCTCACTTGTTAAATAATTGCAATTTTCTGATTTTTCTTTATATAAAAAACAGGCTACTCGTTGTTGATCATTTTCATCGTGAAGCTTCGGTCTCTCCTGATGGCATCTTTCCATCACATACGGGCAACGTGTATGAAAGACACAGCCAACAGGTGGATTCATCGGACTTGGTAACTCACCCTGTAAAAGTATTTCTTGCTTAGGCTCATCAAAATTCACAACTGGTATTGCAGATAGTAATGCTTGTGTATAGGGATGTAACGGATTGGCATATAGCTCCTTCTTTGTCCCAATCTCCACTACTCTGCCTAAATACAGCACTGCCACACGGTCACTAATATGCTTCACAACGCTTAAATCATGTGAGATAAATAAATAGGTTAATTGAAATTCATCCTGTAAATCCATCATGAGATTGAGCACTTGTGATTGCACCGACACATCCAGTGCTGAAACGGGCTCATCGGCAATAATGAATTCTGGATGAATCGCTAATGCCCGTGCAATCCCAATACGCTGCCGCTGCCCACCAGAAAATTCATGTGGAAACTTATGCATGGCATCCTCAGGTAGCCCTACCTTTTGTAATAGCTCCTTCACACGCTCTTTGCGTTGCTCCTTCGTCAAGGTTAATTGCAGCTTCATCGGTTCTTCGATAATAGAGCCGATTCGCATCCGTGGGTTGAGGGAGGCAAAGGGATCCTGAAAAATCATTTGCATTTGATTACGATAACTTTGCAGCTTATTCCCCTTTAAATGCTGGATGGGCTGTCCTTTATACAACACTTCCCCTGCTGTTGGTTCAACGAGCTTCAAAATTGTTCGCCCAAAGGTGGATTTTCCTGAGCCTGATTCGCCAACAATACCAAGCGTTTCCCCTCTATAAATCTCAATCGAAATATCATCCACCGCTTTAATGACCTTTTTCTCTTCCTTCATCGACTTACGTTTCACAGGAAAGTAGGCTTTTAAATGATTAATTTCCAGCAAAACTTCTTTCTCCGTCATGAGCCAGCTCTCCTTTCTCCGTGAATAAATGACAGCGTACCTTATGTGCCTCTTGAATGTGATGAACAGCAGGTTGCTCCTGATGACAATGTGCCAGCGCATGGGGACAACGTGGCGCAAAGCGACAGCCGTCAGGTAATGCATACGCAGGTGGCACTGTACCAGGAATCGATGGTAGCCTTTTGACATCTGTTTCAAGGCTTGGCATCGTCTTTAAAAGCGCTGTTGTATAAGGATGCTGTGGATTTAAAAAGAGCTCTCTTACTGGGGCTTCCTCGACAATCTGTCCCGCATACATCACCATAACGCGGTCAACTGTCTCTGCAACAACGCTCATATCATGGGTAATGAATAAAATGGCTGATCGATGCTCTTCCTTCATTTTTAGCATCAGCTTTAAAATCTGTGCCTGAACCGTGACATCAAGTGCCGTAGTTGGCTCATCCGCAATCAATAGCTGCGGATTATTCGACATCGCAATGGCAATCATGACTCGTTGTCGCATCCCACCTGAGAGTTGGTGAGGATATTCGGTGATGACCTTTTCTGCATTCGCAATCCCGACTTCTTTTAAAAGCTGTAGCGCTTTATTCCATGCCTCTTTTTTCGATACCTTTTGGTGTCTTCGTATGCCTTCAATCATTTGATTGCCAATCGTAAAAACGGGATCTAAAGAGGTCATGGGCTCTTGAAAAATCATACTAATTTCATTGCCTCGAATACGGCTCATTTCTTTATTTTTATAGGTAAGTAGATTTTTACCATTTAAAGTGATAGAACCTGACGTAATTTCTCCTGGAGGTATAGGCAGCAACCGCATAATGGCTAAGGATGTAATACTTTTGCCACTTCCCGATTCACCAACCAGTGCAACGGTTTCTCCTTTATGAATAGTAAAATTCACATCTTCCACAACTTTTGCCTCTTTGCCATTTTTTAAATGGAATTTAATTGATAAGTGATTGACCTCTAAAAGTACATCTTTTTCTTTTGGCTGTTCCATATGCGTCCCTCCATCTCAGTGTTGATTAGGTGGTGCATAGCGTATAGCGATATTTTTCATTTGCGTATAGTTTCGCAGTGCAACAAAGCCCTTCTCTCGACCAATTCCACTTTTTTTATAGCCGCCAAATGGCATTTGAATGCCTCCAGCAGCCCCATAATTATTGACAAATACTTGGCCAGCCTGCACACGACTTGCCACATAATGAGCCGTATCGATATTTTGTGACCAAATGCCTGCCACTAGGCCATAGTCCGTACTATTGGCTAATGCGATGGCCTCCTCTACAGTGGAAAATGTCAAGACGGTTAACACTGGACCAAAAATTTCCTCCTGAGCTAATGGATCATTTGGATCAACACCATCAAGTATAGTTGGCTGAACATAAAAACCATTCTCATGGCCTGCCAATGTCAATGGTTCCCCACCTGTCACAACATAGCCATCTACCTTTGCTTGCTGTAATAATGCAGTGATTTTCGTATATTGTTGTTCATTCAGTAACGGTCCCATCTCCATATCTGCCTCACCTGGTCCTACTTGGATCGCTTGGAACCTTTGTGCTAATCGGGAAATGAAGGACTCTTTTATTCGTTCCTCAATGAGTAAACGTGCCCCTGCTGAACAAGTTTGTCCAGCATTTTGGATAATCGCACGTACGACTCCCTCTAATGCCTGCTCCATGTTAGCATCCGCAAAAACAATATTAGGAGATTTACCACCAAGCTCTAATGTCACAGGCACAACATTTTCTGCAGCCGCCTTCATCACCGCAATTCCTGTGGGAACAGAACCTGTAAACGTAATATGATTAATATCGGGATGTGAAGTTAAATAAGGACCAACTTCTCGTCCCAAGCCTGTAATATGCTGAAAAATCCCTTTCGGCAACTTATCGGCGAACCATTGTGCAATGGCATGTGTTGTTAGTGGTGTATCCTCCGCACTTTTCACAATGACTGCATTACCAGTTGCTATAGCGGCTGCTACACTTCTTGCCGTAATTTGAATCGGATAATTCCATGGCACAATATGTACCGTAATGCCCACTGGCTCTAGCACTACTGCATTTAATAGCCCATCCTCAATTGGAATGGTATCTCCCATCACCTTATCCGCTGCACCACCATAAAATTCAAAATAGCGAGCCGCTGCTTCAATATCTGCTCTTGCCTGTGATAAGGGCTTTCCTACATCCCGACATTCTAGTAAACTCCATTCCTCTGCATGCTTACGAATATAATGAGCAAATTCGATCAATAACTGCCCACGTTCATAGGCTTTCCATTGACGCCAGTCCTCTCGTTCAAAGGCTACTCGTGCTGCACGCACTGCCTCTTCTACATGTTCTTTACTTGCGTTGCCAATTTGTGCAATCACTTCACCTGTTGAGGGATTCTTAACATCGAGGTATGTCTGTGCATCACCGTGAACCCACTCACCATCTATCAACATAGGAATTTTTTTCATTATACCCCTCCTATAATCCACGGCCACCATCTACATGTAATGTCGTCCCTGTGACCATGCTTGCTGCATCTGAGAGTAAATAACTAACAGCTCCTGCTATATCTGCTGGCTTCACTAATCGTCCTAATGGCACAGATTGCACAAAGACACTTTGCTTCGTCTGCTCTACATCTGCACCTTGTGCGGCGAATTGACCAAGCATTTGTGTGTCTGCTGGTCCTGGATGAATCGTATTAACCCGAATTTGACTAGATGCTAGTTCAATTGCTAGTCCTCTCGTAAAGCTCTCTGCTGCACCCTTGGATGCAATATAAGCCTGTAAGCCCGGCCTTGGCCGCACTGCTGAAATCGAGGCAATTGTAATAATAGAGCCCATTTGCTGTTTTTTCATAAAAGGGGCAACTGCTTTTGTCGTGATAAATAAACTTTTCACATTAACATCCATTAATCGATTCCATTCATCCATTGTGACCTCTTCAATCGGTGTAGCTGACTGGGCAATTCCCAGTGCATTAACAAGACCATCTATTCTGCCATACTTATCAAAAACCTGTTGGCAGATGTCTTGCACACGTTCCTCCTGTAACACATTGACTTCAAAGCATTGAAGGGCATCCTGTGCAATATCTGATAAGGCGTCTATTGATAGATCAAGTCCAACAACTCGATTGCCCTGCTTTAATTGCTCTTGAATAATGGCCTTTCCCATACCGCCTCCTGCACCAGTAACCACAATCACCTTTTGCTCAACTGCCATGCTAAACACCTCCTGCTGTTAAAGTTCTATTAATAATTTCCTGACAAATCGCATCGCCCATTTGTGCTGTTGTCGCTTGTCCACCAATATCTGCTGTTTTCACAACGCCTTCTTGCAGCACAGCTGTAATAGCTTTAACAATGAGCTGTTCTAAATCTGGTCTGCCTTGATGGCCAAGCAGTAGGGCAAGCGACCAAATTTGAGCAATTGGATTGGCAATGCCCTTGCCTGCAATATCTGGTGCTGAGCCATGAACAGGCTCAAACATCGATGGAAAATCCTTTTCTGGATTCAGGTTGGCTGATGGAGACAGGCCAAGTCCTCCGACAATGGCAGAGCCTAAATCAGATAAAATATCGCCAAACAAATTGGACGCCACCACCACCTCAAAATCCTGTGGTCGTTCTACGAAATAAGCAACGAGTGCATCAATATAAATGGATTCGAGCTGTAGTGCTGGTGAACTTTGAGCCACCGTTTTGCTTGTATGCTCGTCCCAGAATTTCATTGAATGAATAATGGCATTTGATTTTGTCGCACTTGTTATTTTGGTTTTACCGTGTTGCTTCGCATAATCACAGGCAGCATGGACAATTTTTTCAATCCCCATTCGTGTCATGATGGTATTTTGAATCGTCATTTCCTGCGGCTGCTGTTGGTACAGTCGACCACCACTGTCCGAATATTCACCCTCTGCATTTTCACGGAAGATCACAAAGTCAATTTCTTTGCCGTTAGCCAACGGAGACGCGATCCCTGGCAGTGATTTAATAGGACGGAAATTCACATATTGCTGGAACTGTTTCCGAATCGGCATAATCAATTCCCAAACGGTCACATCATCGGGCACACGAGCATCGCCAATAGCTCCAAATAAAATCGCATCATATGTTTGAAGTGTTGTCAGTGCATCATTAGGCATCATACAGCCATGCTGCACGTAGTAATCGGAGCTCCAAGGAAAGATGGTTGTTTCAATTTGTAAGGAGCTATGTTGTTCTTGCAAACAATTTAAAACTTTTAACGCTTCCTGCATAACCTCTTTTCCTATGCCATCTCCTGGTATTACTGCTATTTTGATCGCCGTCATTGTGCATCACCCGCCAAAAATTTTAATGCTGCTAAACGGTAAATTGCCGTTGTTTCTGCCAATTCTTCAATATCCACATACTCATTGATTTGATGAGGGATTTCTCGATCTCCTGCCCCAACTGTTACAATTGGAATACCATGCACATGAAGAAACGTGCCATCTGTCGCGCCTGGAACACCGTTATATTTTGGTTCCTTTTCTGTTACCTCTGCCACAGCCTCATATATAGCCTGTACAACGGGGTCTTCCTTCGCTGTTGCTGTTGCAGGTCGGTTATCAAGAACCGTCAGTTCAGCTTTGAAATCAGGGTCATCTGCTTGTAATCGTTTAATAATCGCTTCAATCTTACTCAGCAGTTCATCATGATCCTGCGCAGGCACCGTGCGAATATCGAGTGTTGTCATACAATGATCCGGAATGACATTGATTTGTGCATCGCCTTTTACAGGCGCACGTAAAATCGTAGGTGTAATAGATGGCCAATTCAGCATTGGATCACGCCCTAATCGTGCTTGCTCCTCTTTTTCCAGCTTTTCAAGCTCTACGATGAAACGTGCCATACGCCAGTTAGGATTGATGCCACTCCACGAAATCGCACCATGCGCCATTTTACCGAAAATATCTACCTGTAAACGAATAGCCCCACGTTGTGCAATACACACATTATTTTCCTGTGGCTCACAGATAATCGCACCATCCACACCATCAGCCCAGCCATTTTTAATAAAATGTTTAATGCCCAGCATAAGCCCTTCTTCATCACAAGGAATACATAAAATAATTTTGCCCGTAAACGCCTCTTGATCTAGTAGCAATGACTGACAAGCTGTAATCATACAAGCAAGATTCCCTTTTGTATCATTCGTTCCCCTGCCATACATACGCCCATCAATGATTTCTGCACCAAATGGATCGTAGGCCCAAGCCTCTCGATTGCCCTCTGTCACCACATCTGTATGTCCTTCGAAAAGTAATGTTTTCCCAGGCTTACCCGAATCAATAATGCCAATGACATTCGGTCGCCCCGGCACAACCTCCTCGATATGCGTCTCGATCCCAATATCTCGTAAATACGCCGCTACAAAAGTTGCCACCTCTTGCTCATTGCCCTTCGGATCGTTCTCACGGTAAACGCTTTCAATGCGCACGAGCTTCTGTGTTAGGGCAATGACCGTCTCACGATCTCGCACATACGATTCTGTTGTCTTTAAACTAGTTACTGTCATGCAAAGGACCTCCTATTTTTAAAGAATATTCTGAATTTATGTTATTTTAACATTGTCCTTTCTCTATGAAACTAGACAATATGTTAATGATTCAAAGAGCGCCTTTAACTTTTTGTTTAGCAATAAATCACTAGAAAATAACATTTTTTTCTGTTTTACGCGGTTTTTCGATCAATCCAACGAATGAAAGAGAGTATTGATTTTGATTTTGATGTGGTTAGAGATTTTTAGTTTGGAAGAGAGCAACACTTTTTTTGAGCGGGATTTCTTTAATTTGGAGAAAGAGTTTTTGGTACTTTGGAGCGGCTTTCTCTCCTTTGAGAGCGGATTCTCACTTCTTTGGAGCGGTTTCATCTCTTTTTAGAGCAGGTTGGTACTTCTGTCAATAAAACGGACACTAAAATAAGAGAGGTTTTTGGCTACCGCCCTTCGGTTGCTCTGCTCTTTCATGGAGAATGGTTTCTAGCGTAACCATTCCCCATGAAAGACCTTGTGAG
>NZ_JAVGCX010000024.1:0-57332 GCF_052928325.1 Lysinibacillus sp. BSL11
AAGATCCCTCAAAGACGATGAGGTAGATAGGTTCGAGGTGGAAGTGTGGTGACACATGGAGCTGACGAATACTAATCGATCGAGGACTTAACCAAAAAAGTTTGAAACATTCAATGTATCGTTTATCCAGTTTTGAAAGAATAAGTCTTTCAGCTGAATAAGTGAAGTGATGATGGCAAAGAGGTCACACCCGTTCCCATACCGAACACGGAAGTTAAGCTCTTTAGCGCCGATGGTAGTTGGGGGCTTCCCCCTGTGAGAGTAGGACGTCGCTTCGCTTATTTTTTGTGGAGGATTAGCTCAGCTGGGAGAGCACCTGCCTTACAAGCAGGGGGTCGGCGGTTCGAGCCCGTCATCCTCCACCATTTTGGTCCCGTGGTGTAGCGGTTAACATGCCTGCCTGTCACGCAGGAGATCGCCGGTTCGATCCCGGTCGGGACCGCCATTATTATTGCCGGTGTAGCTCAGTTGGTAGAGCAACTGACTTGTAATCAGTAGGTCGTGGGTTCGACTCCTATCGCCGGCACCATTCCCTTGGAGGGGTAGCGAAGTGGCTAAACGCGGCGGACTGTAAATCCGCTCCTTAGGGTTCGGCGGTTCGAATCCGTCCCCCTCCACCATTTTAGGGGCATAGTTCAACGGTAGAATAGAGGTCTCCAAAACCTTTGGTGTGGGTTCGATTCCTACTGCCCCTGCCAGGTATTGAGGTACTCGTTCATAATACAGCTAATATAATTTATATAGTGGCGATTGTGGCGAAGTGGTTAACGCATCGGATTGTGGTTCCGACATTCGTGGGTTCGATTCCCATCAGTCGCCCCATTTTAAAATTGGGGTATAGCCAAGCGGTAAGGCAACGGATTTTGATTCCGTCATGCCTAGGTTCGAATCCTAGTACCCCAGCCATTTTTAATTTCATGAGCCATTAGCTCAGTTGGTAGAGCATCTGACTTTTAATCAGAGGGTCGAAGGTTCGAGTCCTTCATGGCTCATCATTTTTTAATTAGCATGCGCCCGTAGCTCAATTGGATAGAGCGTCTGACTACGGATCAGAAGGTTATGGGTTCGACTCCTGTCGGGCGCGCCAATAAAATCATGTTTACGGAATGTAGCTCAGCTTGGTAGAGCACTTGGTTTGGGACCAAGGGGTCGTAGGTTCGAATCCTGTCATTCCGACCATCTTTCATGATAAATGGGGCCTTAGCTCAGCTGGGAGAGCGCCTGCCTTGCACGCAGGAGGTCAGCGGTTCGATCCCGCTAGGCTCCACCATTGTAATATTTTTGGAGGTATACCCAAGTCTGGCTGAAGGGATCGGTCTTGAAAACCGACAGGCGGGTAACACCGCGCGGGGGTTCGAATCCCTCTACCTCCTCCATTTTTCGGGTCAGTAGCTCAGTTGGTAGAGCATTAGATTGAAGCTCTAAGTGTCGGCGGTTCGATTCCGTCCTGACCCACCATTATTGCGGGTGTAGTTTAATGGTAAAACCTCAGCCTTCCAAGCTGATGTCGTGAGTTCGATTCTCATCACCCGCTCCAAAATGGGCCTATAGCTCAGCTGGTTAGAGCGCACGCCTGATAAGCGTGAGGTCGATGGTTCGAGTCCATTTAGGCCCATCATTATTCCGAAGTAGCTCAGTTGGTAGTAGCACCTGACTGTTAATCAGGTTGTCGCAGGTTCGAGTCCTGCCTTCGGAGCCACGGCCCGTTGGTCAAGTGGTTAAGACACCGCCCTTTCACGGCGGTAACACGGGTTCGAATCCCGTACGGGTCATCAAGCATGTAGCACAGATGTGTGTTACATGCTTTTTTCTATTCTCCTTTTTCATGTTGTTGAGAAAAGATCACTAGCAGAAAAAGACACCTATTAGCAAGGTAAGAGGTTGATTTCCGTTCCGCCAGCTTCCTTTCCAGAGGGCGTCCGATGAGCCACTTCACTCATTTACGTTTGCTCCAGGGTCTCATCTGTGACGCTGGCTCCACTACAATCAACTTTTCTGCAAAGTGTCTTTACTTTACTTTTTTCATAGTAGCATAGCGATCAAAAAGCCCATTATCTGTATGCTTAGAGGAGATAAGCTCTTATTTTCAATGTGGAGTAGGGAATCAGTTACAACAGCCAGCCATAAGTGAACACCTTCAATTTATTTGTGGGATAAATGAGGAAGACTACTTGATTGCCGGGGTTAGCCAGAAAGAGGCTAACCGCAGCGCGAAAGCCAAGCGTCAGCAGCATGTAAGTAGCCTAAAATGGAAAGACTTTTATCTTTCATAAAAAATTCTATTGATTGCTTTGCTACAACACTATGAAGGTTATATGATTAATGTAGACTTTTTACAATAGTTAGGATCCCTCTCCCTTACATTCTCTTAAGAAAGAGAGTCTATAGAGTAAATTTGAACAAACTATTTCATATATAAAATATGTATGTTTTTTCAATTACTATTTTCATGGTGCTTGTGGTTTTGTTCCTCTAATATGAGGATAAGTGGAGGAATCGATATGAATATACAGGAGATAAAGCAATTTTTAAGTCTATATCAGACAGAACAAAATGAATCAGAATTTTGGTTAAAGAATAGATTACAGGCAGTTAAGGATGCAGGTGAATATCACCCAACAACAGAGGAGCTAGTTTTTGGCGCACGGGTGGCATGGCGAAATAGCAATAAGTGTATTGGACGTCTGTTTTGGCAGTCACTGCATGTAGTAGATGCACGTGATGTTTTAGATGAAAAGGCTATTTTTCAAAAATTACTAGAACATATTGATTATGCGACAAATCATGGGAAAATCCGTCCAACTATAACAGTGTTTGCTTCAGATAGAGTACGGATTTGGAATCATCAACTAATTCGTTATGCAGGCTATGAAACAGAGGCAGGCATTATTGGAGATTCGCAGTCCATTAAATTTACAAAAGTGTGTGAGTCGTTAGGATGGAAAGGTAAAGGAACTGATTTTGATGTACTACCAATCGTTATACAGGTGGATGATCGTGCTCCTCAAATGTTTGTAATTCCTGAAGAAAATATAGTAGAGGTTTCAATCCGCCATCCAGAGTCAATCGATGTGGAGAAATTAGGAATGAAGTGGTATGCTGTACCTATTATTTCGAGTATGCGTTTTCAAATGGCTGGAATTGATTTTCAAGCAGCTCCATTTAACGGCTGGTATATGGGAACAGAGATTGGTGCTCGAAATTTAGCAGATCATGATCGTTATAATATGTTACCTGCAATTGCAGAGATTTTTAATCTTGATACAACCAAACAAGCGTCTCTTTGGCGTGATCGTGCTTTAGTAGAACTTAATATTGCTGTTCTTCACTCATTTAAAGAAGAGGGTGTGAGCATTGTTGATCATCATACAGCAGCTCAGCAGTTTAGATTGTTTGAGGAGGCTGAAAAATCAACAGGAAGAGAAGTTACTGGCAACTGGACATGGTTAATCCCACCACTTTCCCCTGCCACAACTCACATATTCCATAAACCCTATGTAAATATATATCATACACCAAATTATTTTTATCAAAAACCATGCTATTAGTGTAAAGGAATTGTTTACTTTCAACACTTTTGATGAAAGAGGGCTTACTATGTTAGATCAGCAAATTCCCAATATCCCGTGGAGACAATTGACGACACCTTATGGTAGAGGTACAGCCATTCCTAAGCTGATAGAACAGGAGCAATACACACAACTAGCTGAATTAATCGAACATCAAGGTACACTGTGGCAGGTGACACTATGGGTTTTGCTTGTCCTGTTAAAAAAGCTTACTAGTAAAAAATTAGAGGTTGTCTCCTTACAAGAAATACAATTATATTTAGCTGTGGCACATGCTATTACGAAAGATTATCTCGACCCAGTCAATACTGTTAAAAATATGCAGGAGCTATTAGACGTCAACTATTTATGGATAGAAAATGAGGACAATGATGAGCAGGAGTGGGAGGAAGAAACGCCAAAGGGCTATGGAAAGCAAGCTTTTGTAGGCTATTACTATTATAGTTATTTGCTTTTACAAGAGGCTGTTCCTATTTTTTCTACTATAACAGCTCGTAATAATGAAGCATCAGAATGCCTTGCTGAATTGCTAACATTAATCCAGCAACTCGACAATTAAGTAATGTGTAAACACTATATAGAAATAAAGCAGATGGAGGAAGCTGAACCACCTGCTTTATTTAATTTTAATGCACATATTCATTCTTAGAAGCTCTCATTGAGCAAAAGAAGAGTAAAATTGCCACAACGACAAAGAGCCATCCCGCAATATTCCAACCACCAAATAAATCATGCAAGTAGCCAAAAAGAATAGGACCAATTGCGGCAAATAAATAACCCAAAGATTGTGCAAAGCCTGATAAATCTGCTGCTTCAAATGCAGTACGAGTACGGAGAGTGAAGAACATCATTGCTAGGGCGAATGAAGAACCACCTGCTAACCCTAGAAGAACCATCCACAGGACCCCAAGACTTGTCCATTCCATGACAACTCCAACAAAGCCTACTAAATAGAAGGATGTAAACATCAATACAAGTGGGCGTTGAGAAGTCATTTTACCTGCAATAATAGGCACTGCCAAAGCCATTGGTACTTGTGAGAATTGCATGATTGAAAACATCCAGCCAGCTTTATCAGGCGCTAAACCTTGAGCAATATAGATCTCAGGTATCCACGCTGCTGTTGTATAGAATAATAAAGACTGTAAACCCATTGCCCCTGTGACAGCCCAAGTAACAGGTGATTTCCATAAAGGTGTACTGGTCTTTTTAGATGTAGTAACTGGTTCTGGGTAATTTGACTTTAGTTGAGGTATCCAAATTAGGATTGTAATTAGAACGAGTATGAGTGCAATGGAAAGCGCACCTTGCCAGCCTAACGATGAATTAGCTATCGGATAGCTAATACCAGCTCCAAGGCCAGCAGTAAAATTCATGGACATGGTGAAAAAGGCCATTAATAAACCCACATGATATGGAAATTTCAATTTTAATAATCCTGGAATTAGTACATTTCCAAAAGAAATGGCTACGCCAATTAACACAGTACCCAATAGAAGTAATTCTGTCGTACCAAGTGAACGTAGGACAATTCCTAAGGCCAAGAGAAAAGTTGATAAAAATAATGTTAGCTCAAGCCCTAGTTTGCGTGCTACAACTGGTGCAAATGGAGATATAATAGCAAAAGCCAGCAATGGAATTGTTGTTAGAAAGCCAGCCACTACATTAGATATTCCAAGATCTTCACGGATAAAGGATATAATTGGACCAACAACAGTTAGTGGCATTCGTAATGTAGAGGCTATAAAGATAACGCCAAAGACTAAAAGTAAGGTTGTTC
The DNA here is from genome assembly GCF_052928325.1 of Lysinibacillus sp. BSL11. NCBI lineage: Bacteria > Bacillati > Bacillota > Bacilli > Caryophanales > Bacillaceae > Lysinibacillus > Lysinibacillus sp. BSL11. The sequence continues at coordinate 5,350 of NZ_JAVGCX010000024.1, forward strand.
CTTTCCAGCTAATTTTTTTACTTGGATAACTAGTGGTATGATCATTTGTAGTCAAAATAAATCCCCCCTAATAATAACCATTCTAATTGAACTACTATAACACTTTATCACACTATTAAAAATAGTAGAAGATTCATAAAATACGGAACATTTCTTGCGGTATTGAAATGTCTATGGTCTTATGTTAGTATAATAAACATCATAAATTTAATAATTATATGCCTCATGTTTGTATTGAGGTAGAGGTCGCGATATTTATAAGTATGCTAATTGAAATGACAAGCATTGATGAGATTAGCTGAAAGGAAATATTGCCGAAGTGTGAGGGGACTTGAAAACCTCATGCTGGGGCTGTCTCCGAAAGGAACAGAACTGTCACGTTTGTACAACGTGTTGAGCTATCATGTAGGAAAAACTGAGGATTAACGTAGCCATCACAGTGTATATGTGATGGCATTTTTTTGCCTCATAAATAGGAAGGAAGCTATATCGTGAGTGAAATAAAAGTAAATCAGCTCGGACATAAAGCGCCGAAGCTGAAAAAAGAATTAAAAAGCCGTCATATTACAATGATTTCTTTAGGCGGTACAATTGGTACGGGGCTATTTTTAGCCAGTGGAGGTGCTATTGCTCAGGCAGGGCCTGGGGGAGCATTGCTTGCCTATGCTTTAATCGGTATTATGGTGTATTTTTTAATGACAAGCTTAGGGGAAATGGCTGCCTATATGCCATCATCAGGTTCATTTAGTACGTATGCAACCAAATTTGTAGATCCCGCTTTGGGCTTTGCATTAGGCTGGAACTACTGGTATAACTGGGCAATCACCATTGCTGCCGAAATTGCTGCTGTGTCATTAATTATGAAATATTGGTTCCCAGATAGCTCATCAGCACTTTGGACAGTATTATTTATTGCTGTTGTATTGACGTTTAATTTACTATCCGTAAAAAGTTATGGTGAAAGTGAATATTGGTTTGCCATGATTAAAGTAGCAACGGTTATTGTTTTTATTATCATTAGCTTACTAATGATTTTTGGTATTTTAGGTGGGCAGGCTCCTGTAGGTTTTACTAATTTCTTTGTTAGTGATGGGCCATTCCATGGTGGCTTCCTTGCTACATTTGGTATTTTCCTAGCTGCAGGATTTTCATTCCAAGGGACAGAATTACTAGGAATTACAGCTGGTGAAACAGATAATCCTGGTAAAAATATTCCGAAGGCTGTTAAATCTGTATTTTGGCGTATTCTTTTGTTTTATATTTTAGCGATTGGTGCAATCGGGATGTTGATTCCATTTACAGACGAACGTTTGTTATCAGAAGATATCGCAGTATCACCCTTTACACTAGTGTTTGACCGTCTAGGTATTGCCTTTGCTGCTTCTTTAATGAATGCCATTATTTTAACGGCTATGCTGTCAGCAGGAAATTCAGGACTATATGCATCTTCTCGTATGCTATGGCAATTAGCAGTGGATGGACATGCACCTAAATTTTTTGCAAAGCTAAGTCGTAGAGGTATTCCGATTTATGCACTTATGGCAACATTAGCTGTAGGCTGTTTAGCATTTTTGGCATCCTTCTTTGGCGATGGAGTGGTTTATATCTGGCTATTAAATGCTTCTGGAATGTCTGGCTTTATTGCATGGCTAGGTATTGCGTTTAGTCATTATCGTTTCCGCCGAGCGTTTGATGCACAGGGCTTAGATCCAAGATTATTACCTTATAAAGCCAAATTATATCCGTTTGGACCACTATTTGCTTTTACAGTTTGTATGATTGTAGTCATTGGACAAAATTACACAGCCTTTACAGGCGATAAGATTGATTGGTACGGTATCCTTGTTTCGTATATTGGGATTCCATTATTTTTAGCATTATGGTTGGGCTATAAAATAAAGCACAAAACAAAAATGCTTCCACTTAAAGATTGTGATTTAAAAGTTGAAGATTAAATAATAGAGCTGTTCTGTAAACCTAAGAGCGATGGTTTATGGGGCAGTTCTTTTTTCAACACTCATAAACAAAATCTCTCTAATCAAACATCATAAATATGGTAATGTAATATACATATGGAAATTGGGTTTTGATAGGAGAGGTGCATGATAGTGCAAAAACATATCTTACTGGTAGAAGACGATGAAGCCATTCGTGAAATGGTTGATAATTACTTAACGATGGAAGGTTTCAATGTCACAACAGCGACTAATGGCGAAGAGGCATTACATAATTGTTTGCAAAATACCTTTGATTTGGTCATCTTAGATATTATGATTCCTAAATTAAATGGTTTGGAAGTATTAAAGATTATTAGAGAGCAGGCAGCACTTCCTATCATTATTATGTCTGCAAAAGACAGTGATGTTGATAAAGCATTGGGCTTAGGATTGGGGGCAGATGATTATATTGCTAAACCTTTTTCTATGCTGGAGTTTTCAGCACGTGTAAAGGCTGTTATCAGAAGAGCTACGAAATACTCTAGTCAAGCTGAACAAAAGCAAGAGGTCCTCGAAATTGATAATTTAAAGATAGATATCGTTAATTTCTCAATAACAAAGAGCGGACAAGAGATAAAGCTGACATCAAAGGAATTTTCCATTTTAAAATTGTTTGTGACAAATCGTCACAGGGTTTTTACCAAAGAGCAAATTTATCAGATGATATGGAAAGATGCCTATTACGGAGATGAAAATATTATAAATGTACATATTAGAAGACTACGTGAAAAAATAGAAGATGATCCATCAAATCCTCAGTATATTAAAACTCTATGGGGAATCGGCTATAAGTTTGAGGGATAAAAATATGATGATATTTCTATTAATAATAATTGTATTGCTAATCGGGGTCCTAATTTTTCAATGGAAAGTCAAGAGGGAACAAGAACGCGCTATCCAATACATTCATAGTAAACTACACGTAATTGTGAATGAACAGACGTATGAAAAGATTCTAGTAACAACTACAAATTCAGAAATTCAACAGTTACTTATTAAACTGAATACGTTGCTAGATCAACATCAAAAAATCCAGGCTACACATCGAAAAATGGAAAATTCCATGAAAAAGATGTTGGCCAATATTTCGCATGATCTTAAAACACCTTTAACCGTTGTACTTGGCTATATTGAAATGCTTCAACTTCAAAATGCGATGAGTGACGAAGAACGCCAACGATTACTTACAGGTGTACATGCTAAAACATTAGAAGTGTTAAAAATTATCCATACATTTTTTGACTTGGCGAAATTAGAGGCTGGAGATACAGATTACCCAATCACTAAAATCAATGTCAGTGAAATATGCCGTAAAAATATTTTGTCTTTTTACGATCTGGTTACTTCAATGGGATTAGATGTTAATATTGATATTCCTGCAAGCCCCATGTATGCCCTTGGTAATGAAGAAGCATTAAATAGGGTTCTAAACAATCTACTGTCTAATGCTATTGCATATGGAGCAGATGGCAATGTAATTGGAATTACCGTAAGACATGAAGAAGCCAATATTGATATTGATGTGTGGGATTGTGGCAAGGGTATTGATGAATATCATATCGATAGCGTATTTGAAAGGATGTATACACTTGAGGATTCTCGAAATAAATCTTTTCAAGGCAGTGGTTTGGGACTAACGATTACAAAGCGGCTAGTAGAAATAATGAATGGCTCCATCCGGTTATCGAGTATTCCTAATGAAAAAACTACTTTTACCATTTCGCTAAAACGAATGATGTATTGAATCCAGTTGTGCTTGTAGAGCTTTAATGCTTTGCAGGCTTTTTTACTTAAGAAATTTGTAAGAATGCAGTAATAAAATAGAGAGTTTCATTTTTTATAATGAAGCTAGTCACAATTGAGGGAGCGAATTACATGACATACATTGTAAAAACAAATCAGCTTACGAAAGTGTACGATGGAAAGGAAGTTGTTTCTGCTGTCAATATGAACGTTAAGAAGGGAGAGATTTATGGATTTTTAGGTCCCAATGGTGCAGGTAAAACCACTGTTATGAAGATGCTAACTAATCTAACGAAGCCTACAAGTGGAGATGTAGAAATATTAGGGGAGAAATTGACCGACAAATCCTATGAAATACTAAAAAGAATGGGGACAATTATTGAATATCCTATTTTTTATGAAAAATTAACGGCTAGTGAGACCCTAGAATTACATTGTGAATACATGGGTTATTATGATAAGAAAGAAATTGCACATGTTCTTAACTTAGTAAAGTTAACGAATACAGAGAATAAGCAGGTTAAAGATTTTTCTCTAGGGATGAAGCAGAGATTAGGCATTGCAAGGGCCATTATTACAAAGCCAGAGTTACTTATATTAGACGAACCAATTAATGGATTGGACCCAGTAGGAATAAAGGAGTTAAGAGAGCTTTTCAAGATGCTTTGTAAGGAGTACGGCATAACCATTATTATCTCAAGTCATATTTTGGCTGAAATAGAACAATTGGTCGATACAATAGGTGTTATTAAGAATGGAAGGCTCATCACTGAGGTAGCAATGGATACTATTAATCGTGATCAGGTCAATTATACCGAAGTGATCGTAAGTGATGGGAAAAAGGCAGCGTTTATTATTGAAAACGAATTAAACATTACTAATTTTAAGCTGATGGATGATAACTCTATACGTATATACGACTCAACTGTATCCCAACAAAGCCTATCAAGAGCATTAATTGAACATGACGTTGAGATTGAAGAGATTAGTAAAAAAACAAGTTCATTAGAGGATTATTTCTTAAAGCTAATCAATGGAGGCGTTGTTCATGCTTAATTTAATGCGTTTAGAAATGAAAAAGTTCCATTTAGGATCATATGTTAGAGGAGCTATCATTGCTAATTTAGTCATTCTCGGGTTTCTGTTTATGATTTTATTTATTTCTAAAGTAGAAGGAGATCCAGGGCTTGAAAATTACAAGGTTGCTTTAAGTGTCATTGATTCATTTGTAAGAGCAGTTTTTATTATTTTTGCTTCTACGTTAATAGCTAAGTTAATCATCGGAGAATATAAATTTAAAACCATTACATTAGCCTTTATGTATCCGATAAGTAGAAAGAAATTAATGGTCGCAAAGCTTGCTATTGTCATGCTATTTACTTTCAGTATGATCATTATCTCCAATGCTCTTATTACAGCCATTTTTTGTGTCGTAAGCGATCGATATGAATTAATTCCAGATGTACTATCAAGTTCTTTAATTATTCAGCATATACCTTCTGTATTGATGAATGCGATAGCTGCCTCAGGCATAGCTTTAATCCCATTGTACTTTGGGATGAGAAAATACTCTATACCGACAACTATCATTTCATCTATTATAATTGTGTCTGTCACTTCGTCAAATTCAGGTAACTTTACTTTAAACGATATAATTATTATTCCAATTACTTTAGCAATCGTGGGACTGGGTATTGCTTATTTAGCCATTAGAAATATCGAAAAGGTGGATGTTTAATCAAAAAGATACCAGGTGCTCATTCCTAGAGTACCTGGCTTTTTGTTATCCAAAAATTGTTTCCCACAGTAAGTAAATGTTTAACGTAACAACAATGACTACGACAAACCAACCTAAAACAGTTGTAATACGGTGATTAACTAGGCTTCCCATGATGTCTCGTTTACTTGTAAACATAACAAGAGGGACAAGTGCAAAGGAAATACCAAATGATAAAACAACCTGACTAAGAACCAAAGCATAGGTAGCATTCACACCAGAGGCAATGATTGCAAGTGGTGGCACCATGGTAATCGCTCTACGTAAATAAAGAGGTATTTTTCTTTGAATGAAGCCCTGCATCACTACGTCACCGGCTAAAGTCCCTACAGAGGAACTAGCAAGCCCTGCAATAAGTAAACCAAGACCAAAGGAAATGGCAGCCAGTGGGCCGAGCGCATCTTTTAAGCCATTATAGGCAACATCTAAATCTTCAACTACAACGCCTTGGGTATGGAATACTGCTGCGGCAATTATGAGCATACTCATATTGATGGCACCAGCAATAATCATAGCGATGATAATATCGATAAATTCAAAACGGAAAATACGTTTTTTTTCTGCCTCATTCCGACCAATAATACGACTTTGTGTTAAAGAGGAATGTAAGTAAATAGCATGAGGCATAACGGTTGCACCTAAAATACCTGTTGCTAATAATAGTGAATCTACACCTTCAAAGTGTGGCGTGAACATGCCGATCGCTACATCGCCCCATGCTGGCTGCGCTAAAAATGTTTGAAAGGCAAATGCCAATACAACAATTAAAACCATGCCAGAAATACCTGCTTCAAAGGCTCTAAATCCTCTTCTTTGCAGCTCTAAAATAGCAAATGAACCCACTGCTGTAATTAATGCGGCGGGAAGCATTGGGATATTGAAAAGTAAATAAAGCCCTAATGCTGCTCCGATAAATTCCGCGAGGTCAGTGGCAATGATGACCAATTCTGCCTGTATCCACAAAAAGATAGAAGTTTTTTTAGAAAAATGCTCGCGTGCGACTTCAGGTAAATTTTTTCCTGTCGCAATCCCAAGCTTGGCAGACAGAGACTGAATTAACACAGCCATTAAATTAGAAAAGGCTATAACCCAAAGTAGCAGGTAGCCGTATTGAGAGCCTGCTGTAATATTTGTAGCAAAATTACCAGGATCGATATAGGCGACTGCTGCAATGAAAGCAGGTCCTAAAAATGGTAAAAATCTTCGCCAACCTCTTATATCTCCATCTAAAACCGCCTCTGCTGACGATTTTGTGACTCGTTTGTAAACCATATTGTTCCCTCGTTTCAAAAAGTATCATCAATGAAATAAAGTTTCCTATAGGAAAATAAGATATTAGTATTCTAACGCTAGGAATAAAAAAAGTGAAGTGGTTTGCTTTATCCTTCTATAAGTATGTGCAATTCTCATCATTTTCTAATTAGACTTTCACCACTTATATCGTATACGATGAAAAGAAAAGGCGAAGGACGGATTCGACATGACACATCGAATTTTAATTATAGAAGATGAAGAAAATATTGCGAGAGTGCTACAACTGGAGCTTCAATTTGAAGGATATGAGGCAGCAATGGCCCATACAGGAACAGAAGGCTTACTACAATACCGTGAGCAGCAATGGGATTTAATTTTACTTGATATCATGCTACCTGAGATGAGCGGTATTGATGTGCTAAAGCGTATTCGTGCAACAGAATCTCAAACACCTGTTATCATGCTAACTGCCAAAAGCGAGGTAGAGGATAAGGTAAAGGGCTTGGATTTAGGAGCCAATGATTATGTGACAAAGCCTTTTGAAATTGAGGAGCTACTGGCACGAATTCGCAATGCATTACGGTTTTCGCAGAAGGTAAGTCCAAAGCAAGTTGCACTTTCATTTGGCCATTTATCGATAAACGAGCAAACAAGGGAAGTTGTATATTTTGATAAGGAAATTCAGCTGACACCTCGTGAGTATGATTTGTTGTTCTATTTACTAAAGCATCCTAAACAAGTACTGACAAGGGAGCAAATATTAGAGGCTGTGTGGGGCTATGATTATTATGGGGATACAAATGTTGTGGATGTTTATATACGTTATGTACGACAAAAGCTTGAGGCTGCTAATCCAACACCTCTTATCCAGACAATTCGAGGTGTTGGATATGTGCTAAAGGAACATAGTTATGAGACTTAAAACAAAAATCCATCTACTAACAACATTGCTTATGCTAGTTATAGTAGTGGCAACAAATAGTGGAATTTATTTGTTGTATGAGAAATTTGCCTATGATACGGAATATAATCAGCTTCAGTCACGGGCAAATGAGTTAAGCTCTACACTGAGTCAGTTAAATGCACAAACCAACCTACAGCAAGTATTAAGAGCCTATATGCCAACAGATGGTGCCGTTTATATTTATGATGGTGAACTTTTGAAAACGAAGGTTCAGGCTACACTTGAAATGCAAGAGGTCCCTTCTATTACCTACACAATGCCTGCCATTTGGATCGACGGAACGGTGGTGGACATAACATTGCAGCAATCTATGGAAGAAGTAGAACGGACATTAGATTTGTTAAAGGTCATCTTAGTTGTTGTATCTGTTGTGGCATCGATTCCTATTTTCCTAGCGAGCTTGGTACTTGGGCGACTTATTTTATTACCGTTAGAACGTTTAAATGAGACCATGCGCAAAAGTGCATCTACTGGGAAATATGAAAAAATAGATACCACAGAAAAAGGTGGGGACGAATTAACAAACATTAACCGCACTTTTAATATGATGATGGAGAAGCTTGAACAACATTATCAGAAGCAACAAGAATTTGTATCAAATGCCTCCCATGAATTAAAAACTCCTATAACTGTCATTGAAAGCTATGCAAAACTACTCCTAAGGAGGGGGTTTGATAATCGGGAGGTTGCTCAGGAATCCTTGCAAGCTATTGCCAATGAATCATCTCGTATGCATGAAATGGTATTGCAATTGCTAGAACTAGCTAAAAACAAAGAGCAATTGGACGTTCATTTCGAACAACTAGAGCTTGCCCCGTTCTTAAATAAAGTAGCTTTACAAATGGAACAGGCTTATCATCGAACATTTAGAATTGATGAGCAGATTCCAAAGTTTATTTATAGTGATGAAAAAATATTGAAGCAACTACTTTTTATTTTGCTGGATAATGCTAGGAAATATAGTGAGGATGAAGTACGTATTCAAGCCACTGAAACAACCAATCATGTACGTATTACCATCCAAGATTTTGGTATTGGTATTCCAATCGAGCATATTCCTCATTTGTTTGAGCGTTTTTATCGTGTAACAGAGGATCGTAATCGTAAAACAGGTGGTTCAGGGCTAGGGCTAGCAATAGCACATGAACTGTCACAACAATTAAGTATAACGATCGATGTAAAAAGTAAGCTAGGGGAAGGCTCAAGCTTTACTTTATGTATACCAAAGGAGGGACAGCAATGAAAAAGTGGATGTTAGTAATTGTTGTTATTATCCTTCTTTGTAGTGGAGTAATTTGGTTTGTTCAAAATCGTTATTTTTACGTTCAACCTATTAGTGAAGCGGAGGCTATTCGCCATATTGAGACTATCTACAATGGTGATGTTACACAAGTTGAAAAACAAGGAAATACCTTTGAAATGCTTTTTACGCGTGAGGATGTCAAGTATGCAGCTATACTTGACGTTACGACACAACAGGTAACTGCTCTAATCATGAAAGAAGGACAAAGTAAATTACTATTAACAGAAAAGCAGATCAGACAAATGGTTAAAAAGGAATATGGAGATGTAGAAAGCGTTATGCTTACAGACTCCGTTTATACTGTACGTGTTGAAAATGAGAAAATTCAAAAGGATTTAACCCTTGATGGTTATACAGGCGAACTACTGGCAGAGAAAAAGGTTGAGCCACAAGAACAACCTATCGAAGAGCCTATTATTACTGAGCAACAGGCTATTCAAATAGCTCTTAAGCAATTAAAGGGTGAAGTGGATTCAGTTGATTTTGAAGAAACCTCAGAGGGTGGTTACTATTTAGTTGAGATTGAAACGCAGGAGGACGAAGCTACATTTCAAATTCATGCTGTTTCAGGAAAAGTACTGTCTGTAACATGGGATGACGATCATTAAATCATTCTCATGAAATTCTAATGTTCTTCTTATAGTTCTATCATCTTCACTTGGTAAGCTAAGTTTAGATAAAACAAAGGAGAGATGAACATGAAAAAAATGATAATGATTCCAGCACTAGTAATTACTCTTGGAGTGGGTGCAGCGATTGGCTCGACGACTTTATTATCAGGAAATGCCCAAGAAAAAAAGGTCTTATCCATGCAGGAAATTGAGAAGAAAGCGCTAGCGGTAGTGGATGGTACAGTTGCAAATATCGAATTTGACCAAAATCAGTTTAGCTCTATTTATGAAGTAGAGGTGTATACAGATACAGAAGAATATGATTTAAAATTTGATGCTTATAGTGGGAAATTACTCAAGCAGAAAAAGGAACGTTTAGATGACGATGATTGGGATGATCATATTCCTGCTACGACTGCTACAACAAAAATAATTACAAAAGAGCAGGCTATCAAGACAGCCCAAACAAAAGCAAAGGGTAAAGTGACAAAAATTAAGCTTGATGATGGTGTATATGAAATTGAATTAAAAGACGGTCAATATGAATACGAAGTAGATGTGGATGCAGTCTCTGGAAACATTATAGATTTTGAACAAGGCTTTGATGACTAATTTAATGAGCTGTCTTAAAGGGAGAACATACCTTTAAGGCAGTTTTATTGTTTTAATTGTGGGTATTTACTAGGTATTCAGGAAATTTACTTTAAGAAGTGGTTATTTATATGTTCAAAAAAGAAAAAATTTTCTTCTTTACTTTTTCAATTAGCAGGCGTACTATGACATCATTATAAAAGTTTCAAATTTCTAAATCGCTGAAGCAACTAAACGCGGGGGAACCAATTTTGATGGATGGCATAGCCATTCTTGGGGTGAATCTCTTCCTTTTGGAGGAGTAGGGCTACTCAGGCCCGAATCCGACAGCTAACCTCGTAAGCGTTAAGAGCAGAAAAGTGGAGCTTGGCAGACGGATGAGCGTCTACAAGTCTTATTTAGTGATGACTTGTAGGCGTTTTTTGATGTAATTTAGAAAGGCGAAACACATTCTATGAAACTAGAAGGTGTTTATCAATGAAATCCTCATTCAAACGTTATGTAATCGGCAAACCATTAAGATCCGATGCGTTAGGGGAACAAAAGCTAAGTAAAACAAAGGCACTGGCCATATTATCATCAGATGCATTGTCATCAGTAGCCTATGGACCAGAACAAATTTTAATTGTCCTGATGACGGTAGGTACAATGGCGTTTTGGTATTCTTTACCTATTGCCGCTGGAGTGGTTATTCTACTCGTGGCACTGATTTTATCCTATCGTCAAGTTATCTTCGCCTATCCACATGGGGGAGGCGCCTATGTCGTATCACGAGAAAATTTAGGCGTGAATGCAGGTCTTGTTGCAGGGGGTTCTTTGCTTGTTGATTATATTTTAACAGTAGCAGTAAGTGTGTCGGCCGGGACAGATGCTATTACATCTGCATTTCCAAGTCTTCATGCTTATAATGTACCCATTGCTATTATATTTGTGATTTTCTTAACGATTTTAAACTTGCGAGGTGTAACAGAGTCAGCCTCTATCTTGGCTTACCCAGTTTATCTATTTGTAGGCGTTATGCTGTTGCTAATCGGGATTGGGCTCTATAATGTGGCAACTGGACAGGTGCCTGCAGAGTTACATCCAAAGATTGGGACACCAGTGGCAGGGATTAGCCTATTTATTTTATTAAAGGCATTTGCATCAGGAAGCTCAGCGTTAACAGGAGTAGAGGCTATTTCTAACGCCATACCTAATTTTAGAAATCCTGCTCCAAATAATGCTGCTAAAACGCTTTTAGCAATGGGCGCCATTTTAGCCGTTTTATTCATCGGGATTGTTAGTCTAGCTTATTTTTATGGCGTTGCACCAACAGCAGAAGCAACAGTCGTTTCCCAGCTAGCAGAAGCTAGTGTTGGTCGGAATTTTCTTTATTATATTGTTCAGGGGACAACTGCAATGATTTTAGTACTTGCCGCAAACACAGGGTATTCAGCATTTCCCTTGCTTGCTGTGAATTTATCGAAGGATGGTTTTATCCCAAGAATCTTCCAAATCCGAGGGGACCGTCTTGGCTATTCAAATGGTATTTTAATGCTAGGTATTGCTGCCATTGTTTTAATTATACTTTTTGACGGGGCCACAGAGCATTTAATTCCGCTCTATGCAGTAGGCGTATTTATTCCCTTTACATTAGCGCAAACGGGGATGATGAGAAAATGGTGGCGCGAAAAATCTAAAGGCTGGGTAGCAAGATTTACGATCAACACAATTGGGGCCGCTATCTCTTTCATCGTGGCAATGATGTTTTTTGTGACAAAAATGCCTCAAGTTTGGCCGGTGTTTATCTTTTTACCAATTATTATTTTTGTATTCCATCGCATTAAGCAACATTATCAAGCTGTTGGAGAACAGTTAAGGTTAAATCATGAGGAACTGGCTACTATTGAGGGGAATGTTTTCATTGTGCCAGTAGCTGGCATAACAAAGGTGGTTGAAAACTCCCTACATTATGCCAAATCACTTAAGGTTGATAAAGTGATAGCCTTTTATGTAGCTTTTGACCAAGCAGATGCAAAAGCTTTTGAAGAGAAGTGGAATGCCTGGCAACCTGATGTACGATTAGTTACCTACTATTCACCATATCGCAGCATTACACAGCCATTAATTAAATTTATTGATAAAGTAGAACATCAATGTACGAAGACAGGTCATAAAGTAACGGTTGTTATCCCTCAATTCTTACCGAAAAAAGGGTGGCATCATATGCTACACAACCAATCGAGTCTTCTCATTCGTACATCACTGTTATTTCACAGAAATGTCGTCATTATGACAGTACCGTTCCATTTATCAAAATAATGCTAGCAAGCTAGAAAATAGTCTGTTATAATCAGTACGTTGATTGAAAACACGAACGTTTACAATTAAAAAGTTACAGAATACCATTAAATTCCGAAAAATCAAACTTTTTTTGGTGAGAGATAGTAGCTCTTGCCGAATAAAGTGATAAATTGGTTATTCTGATAGTTTCATACAAATTCACTCATATAATAGCGAGAATAGGGCTCGCAAGTTTCTACCGATTTACCGTAAATGAATCGACTATGGGTAGCAATGCTTTTAGAGAACTTCTATTTTAATGATGTTTTCTATTCATTTCGACGTTTTTGCGCTGAATGCTTTGCTCCACTCGTAGCAGAATGGAATCAAAGTATTCAGCGTTTTTTTATAATTTTTTACGAAAGAAGGATATGAAAGAAATGAAGTTATTACAAGACAAAATTATGCAAGAGGGTAAAGTATTATCTTCATCCGTATTAAAGGTTGATACATTTTTAAACCATCAAATTGATCCCATTCTAATGAAGGAAATTGGTCATGAATTCGCAAATCGTTTCTCTGATCAAGTGATTACAAAGATTTTAACAATAGAATCTTCAGGTATTGCCCCATCCGTGATGTTAGGCTTAGAAATTGGCGCGCCTGTCGTGTTTGCTCGTAAACGTAAATCATTAACGCTTTCAGATAACCTTTATTCATCAAAGGTACATTCATTCACAAAAAATGAAACAAATGAGATCTCAGTCTCACGTAATTTCTTAAGCGAAGATGACAATATTTTAATTGTAGATGATTTCTTAGCCAATGGTGAGGCTGTCAAAGGCTTACTTGATATTGCTGCACAAGCGGGTGCAAATGTTGTGGGAGTTGGAATTGTTATTGAAAAGGGCTTCCAAGATGGCGGAAAATTATTGCGTGAGCAAGGTGTTCGCGTTGAGTCATTGGCAATTGTAGATTCTCTTGAAGATGGCAAAGTAACATTTGCTACGGAGGCTCGCGCGTAATGAATACCTTTAAATCGACTGCGCTAGCGATTCAACATTTACTTGCAATGTATGCTGGAGCCATTTTAGTGCCATTGATTATCGGTGGGGCAATTGGCTTCGATTCAACACAAATGACGTATTTAGTAGCGATTGATATTATGATGTGCGGGATTGCTACACTTTTACAAGTTTATTCAGGTAAATTCATTGGTATCGGCTTACCTGTAGTACTTGGCTGTACATTCACAGCGGTAAGTCCAATTATTGCGATTGGTACAAACCCAGAGCAGGGTATTACGGACATTTATGGTTCTATTATTGCCTCTGGTGTAATTGTAATGATAATTGCGGGCTTCTTCGGTAAGCTTGTGAAATTCTTCCCACCAGTAGTAACAGGGTCAGTTGTTTCAATTATCGGTATTTCCTTATTACCAGTAGCATTAAACAATATGGCAGGTGGACAAGGTGCTGAGGATTTTGCTTCTGCTTCTAATGTAGCCTTAGCCTTCATTACATTGGTTATCATTTTAGTCGTTTATCGCTTTTCTACAGGCTTTGTTCGTGCTATTTCTATTCTGATAGGATTAGTAGTAGGTACCGTTTTAGGTGCCTTCATGGACAAGGTAGATTTCACGCCAGTTGCAGATGCTAATGTATTTCACATGGTACAACCTTTCTACTTTGGCATGCCAACATTTGATGTAACGGCGATTATTACCATGACACTTGTAGCAATGGTATCTTTAGTAGAATCATCTGGTGTTTATTTTGCGTTAAGTGATATTTGTAATAAAAAATTAGATTCAAAAGATTTGGCTCGTGGCTATCGTTCAGAAGGTCTAGCTTCAGTAATTGGTGGTATTTTCAATGCCTTCCCATACACAACATTCTCACAAAATGTGGGACTAACGCGTATGTCAGGTGTAAAAGACCGTAAAGTCATTTACATCACAGGTGGCTTACTTGTAGCACTTGGCTTCCTACCAAAAATCGCAGCGTTAACAACGATTATTCCAACGTCTGTATTAGGGGCAGCGATGCTTGCGATGTTCGGTATGGTCATTACGCAAGGTATGGGTATGCTTGTACCAGTTATGAACGAGTCAGCAGAAAATGCGATGATTGCTGCGATTGCAGTAAGTTTAGGCGTCGGTGTATCAGTGGTTCCTGGCATTTTTGATGCACTGCCAACAAGCGTTTCAATCTTAACATCTAATGGTATCGTTTGTGGTTCTGTAACAGCGATTATCCTTAATATTTTATTCAACATGATTGGGCCAAAGCATAAAAAAGACCCGATGCATGGGGGAGTATAAAAAGATAATTAAATAACATTCATCAAAATATTCTACATATTTTGATGAAAAGAATAGTGTCACCTACTTTTATCTATTGATTTAGATTTGAGGAGGTGCCACTTTTTTGTCGTTATGGACTGTATGTTTTAAACTATTGATAATAACTTTAGTTGAAATTTGTTCCTTTAACATAACTCTAGATAGTCATATGGGATGTTTAACATTAGAACTAAAAGGGAATTTAAAATAGAGTTGTTGAAATCGCATGTAACTCTCTCTTTCAACATATACTTATATAAAACTACTCTCAGAAAGGTCTAGTACAAATGCAAAGTATTGTTTTAATTTTAATCCTACAATTAGTATATGTACCTTTTTTAACATTACGAACAATATTTTTAGTAAAGAATATCACGTTCCTTGCTGCGATATTTGGGATGCTGGAGATGTTGGTGTATGTATTTGGCCTTTCACTCGTTTTCAGTGGGAAGCAAAGTATGTTATCTATGGTTGTCTATGCAGTTGGGTTTGGATTAGGTATATTTTTAGGAGCAAAAATAGAACGAAAGCTAGCGATAGGCTATGTTTATACAACCATTAATACGCAAAATAAGAATGAAGACCTTGTGAAATTTCTTCGCAACGAAGGGTTTGCAGTCACGATTTATATAGGAGAAGGGCGAGATAGTAACCGCTATAAATATGAGATCTTAACGAAGAGGAATCGTGAAGGAGAGCTCTTTCAAATAGTAGAGCAATTTGAACCGAATGCGTTTATTATCTCGTATGAGCCTAAGTCATTTAAAGGCGGCTTTTTACTTGCTCGTATGAAGGCTAAGCAAAAATAATATTCACTATGAAAGGACCCTCGCTAAAAGCGAAGGTCCTTTTTTAGTGTTGAAAAACAAAACAGGCAATTGAAAGGTAGAAATGGATTTCCGTTGCAGGCTACTTGCTTTCCTGTGAGCGAGCGCCGAATCGCTTCCTCCGCTACCGCTCCGTGCAGGGCTTCGCCTATCTCGCTATCCCACGGGAGTCAAGTAGCCTTCCACTTCAACCCACTGACTTTTTAGCAAAGGTTTTCAAATAAAGTGAAGGTGTTCACTACTCTTTATGAAGAGGTGTTGTCACTACACATTGAAAATAAGAGCCTACCTAATTATACAAATCATTGGCTATTTTGATCGTTACGGCTAGTATGAAAGATAAGAAAAAGACACTTTTGCACATGGTTGATTGGAGTGGAGCCAGCGTCACTCCTAGGGGATTAGCGTCACAGATGAGACCCTGGAGCGAACGCTAGTGAGTGAAGCGGCTCATCGGACGCCCCCTGGAAAGGACGCTGGCGGAACGGAAATCAACCCCTCACCCTGCAAAGTTGCTTTTTCTGCCGTTGACACCATCTTTTTTACATATTACATAAATTTTGTTTCAACCCAATTTTTGAATAAGTCAAAATCTGTATAGACGATTTCTTTGTAGCTCATTGCTTGTAAAATTGTATGTTCTATAAATACATTCCGTTCTTTGCCGATAGCTTTTAGAATCTCCTCCTCGCTGTGATAGGTAAAAACAGGAGAATAATCGATATCAGCTCGGGCATGTATTTTAGCAGCAATTTTCCCCATAAGTGATGTTGTAGTAAAGTAATCCTCTATATCCTTATAGTTTTTAGGCTTAATCTTCTTTTTATAAGGAGAACGTTCACGAATATAAAATTCCTGTCCATTCATCGTGATAAAGGCTAAATGGGGGTCCTCTAAATGGTGCATGGCTTTTTGAGTTCCGACTACACGGGCTCCCTGGTGTTCATAGTGATCCCAAAATAGATCCTGATAGGGAAGAAAGTAGGCAGGGATGGCTGTGCGTACTTCTTTCATTTCTAACACTAAATTTTCAACTCCTGATGCACCCTTTTCGTCTTCCACTAAAATATAGTAACGTTTTAAACCGATAGAAGCTGTCCCAGAGCCATACTTATAAGCTATGTCCCTAATTTTATAAGTAGAAAGTGCGTTTGAAATGGCACTGTATTCCTCAGCAGTGACTGGTTGAATTTCTTCATTCCATAAGAAAGCACGTTCGCCATCTTCATTGTGATACGTAATATCTTGTAAGAAGTAAGACCTTTGGCGTTTCTCAAGCTTTTTCAATAACCTCTTTGCGGGTCCCTTTGTATTATCTTTTGTAAAAATGAGTGTTAGAGGATCATCCTGTTTACGCTCAAATCGTTTTAGCTGATCAATATAACTGTTAAGAAAATGTTGAATAGCCGTTTCTTGGGTTACCTTATGTAAGCCTTGTTCCTCTAAATAGAGCGCAATACTAACACTCATTCTAACAATATCGTATAAATAAGAGCCAACATAGCCCTCATCGAAATCATTGACATCAAAAACAATGGAGCCTGCTTCATTTTGAAAAGCACCGAAGTTATCCATATGCATGTCACCTTGAATCCAAGTCGGTTTTCTATCAGGAGTATGGAAGATTGAAGCGGATTTTGTCATATCAAAATAAAAGAGATAGGCACTTCCGCGGAAAAAGCGAAATGGACTTTCAAGCATTTTACGGTATTTCTCCAAGCGCTGTACCTCAGTTAAACGCATTCGTTGAACATCAAACTCTTCAAAGATTGTCTCCAATTGTTCTTGTCTTAAAAAAGTTCTAGTATGTTTTACTTGTTCCAATAAAGCATGCTCCATATCATTATCCCCTTTGTTATTTTAAAATTTATCTGTATATACGGAAATAAATTGAATAAGTTTCGAAGAAATTTAGCAAATGTACTCGATAAAAATGGCTAGTCATCTAAGGTTATTTCATAACATGTTCAATAACCTATTTTCATACTATAAGACATGCATAGACACGGAGGGGGGTTGTATGTATTTCTTTACAAAAAGTCTTGTCATTATAATAGGAAGTATTTCATTGTCGTTAGGAATAAACTTATTTTTAACGCCCTATGAAATTTTAGATGGGGGAGTAGTAGGGTTAGCGCTAATATTACATTATTTATATAAGCTCCAAATAGGTTTAATGATTATTATCATTAGTATTCCGATTTTTATTATTGCGTGGTTTAAATATAAAACCTATTTTTACAATAGTATACATGGCTTAATAACGTCTTCCTTCATTATCGATTTTTTAAAGCCTGTCCGCAATCTTGTGCAAATTGATGCGCTCTACAGTGCCATTCTTGGAGGAATACTTGTAGGCTTTGGTATTGGTCTAATGCTGCGTTTTCAGACAAGCACAGGGGGGACTGACTTGATAGCACAATTTATCTGTGATAAAACGGGTATCAATGTTGGGGTATTGATATTTTTTATTGATTCCATCGTGATTGTTATAGGCGGCTTCCTCCTATCCACCTCGACCTTGCTATTATCTATAATTACAGTGCTAGTTGTGGGGATTACGACAAGCATTATTACTAGTCGAGTTTAATAAACATAAAAAAAGTTCCAGTATAAACTGAAACTATTTGGGGGTCTGATTATCGAGTGCTTTCATTAGCTTCTTTTTTGGATGTGCGGGTTTCACTTCGGCAATTAGTATAGCTAGTAAAATAAGTACGGCACCAACGACCATACGGCTTGTTAGCATTTCATGCAAGAAGATAACGGATAAAACCATGCCGAAAAAAGATTCAGTTGATAGTATAATCGCAGCTTTTGTGGCAGTTGTATATTGATTGGCCACATTCTGGAAAAGATAAGCTATGGTCGTAGAAAAAATCCCTAAATAAACAAGAGAGTAAATTGCCTCTTTTTCAAGTGACGTAGGAATTTCACCTTGGCTAATGACAACTAGAACACCTATAAAGGAAGCTGTGAGAAACTGAATAATAGTTAGAGCAATGGCATCTTCCTTTTGAACAAAAAGGTTAGTACAAAAGATATCAAAGGCAAAAGCAACAGCACAAGCTAATGATAGGGCATCACCTATATTCATTGTCAAGGAGCCTTGTAATGATAAAAAGCCAATGCCCACAATCGCCATTATCGAACCAATGATTTCGTAGCCATCGATACGACGTTTATAAACGGCATATGCTATTAAAGGAACAATAATGACATTTACTGCGGTTAAAAAGGCATTTTTAGAAGGTGTTGTATACTGCAGTCCGACTGTTTGAAGGGCAAACGCTATATACAAAATCGTACCTAATAAAGCTCCCTTCCAAATTACTGATTTCGAAGCCTTTTTTAATCGGGCGCCAAATAAAACGGTTAATATGATTGAAGCTAATAAAAATCTGCCAGCCATTACTTGATAAGCTGTTAAATATTCTAGAGCAATGGCCGTTACAACAAATCCACTGCCCCACACGATTGCAGTAACTAGTAACATGCCATCAGCTATGTAAGTTTTCATGTTTTCTTCCTCCTAACTTCAATAGAATAGCATAAGAGAGAAGAATAGAATTTGATTTTATTTCTAAATATTCAGGCGTTTTTTTGTACTTATTCCAAAGCGATTAGTCATTGTTCATTTTGCTATGTAATAAGTACAATTTAACGGCTGCAGCTAGGCGTTCATAAAAAACATAATCATTATCTATGGGTGCTACTAGCTGACGTATTTTAGCCATACGATAGCGAATTGTATTTGGATGACAGAATTGTGCTACAGCAACTTCCTTAATATTTCCTTTTTTAATGATGTAGGTTATGGCGGTTTCCATTAAGTCTGGATCAGCCTTATCATCAAGTAGAGGTGCTAAAAAGGAGGTAACAAAGTCCATAGCGAATGTTGTATCTTTACGGTATAACTCGATTAATAAACAATCGGACGCGAGATTCTTATAATGACAGCTAGGGAGCGTATCGATTTCAGCAAAAATATTGGCAAAAAAAGCTTCGCGTAATGCCATTGGGAATCCAGTCTGGGTATCATTACAACTGCTATAGCCGAAAGTGATGGTATCAGTGGGTATGGCGTATAATGCTAGCCATTCATGTAAAACCCTTTCAAATTGGAATTGCTGAGATGGATGTGTCATGATGACAAATAGACTTTTTTTATAAGAACAAATCATACCCGATTTTAATAGCGGCTCCAACGAGTAAAAGGGCCGCATCCAGCTCTGATGGATTTTGTCATCAGCTCGTAAATTTGCTATAAATACATATTTTTCAAAGGGCTTATTGAGCTGTTGTAAAATGGATTTAATTTGCTCCTGTGTCACATCTTCCTCCATTAGCCTTCGTAAAATCGTTTCGATAAAATAGGAATAATCCTGTGTCTTAGCGTAAGCCATTGTTTCTAAAATGATTTTCTCAAAAAACTCATCTCCACCAAAGCGTAATATAGGGAAATTATGCTGCTCTGCATACGACAAAACTTCTTTCGGTAATTCCTTAAAAATAACAGGCTTATAAGCTAAAGCACTCGCCCCAAGCTCAATTAGATTTTTAACAGCATTGAATAAATACTCAGGCTTTTGTTTAGCAAATAATAAACTACTTAACACAACACTGTTGGGGGTAAAGATGGTATCTCTGACATGGTGGATGTCAGGTGAAAATTCAAAGTCTAATATTTCTACATTTTGAACAGCTTTATGTAAGCCGTTGTGACCAGCAATAACAGTGAAGTCTTTTGTAATAGGTAGTTGTAAAAATTTCTCTACATTCATGTGTGGATCATTGCCTTTCCTGTAGTAAGCTTCTTGCTTCTATTATAAAATTACTTGTACATAAAAAACCATTTTTATAAATGCTAGCAGGTTTCTCCCGCAAAAAAATCTGCTCATTCAGCGGTATACCGTGAATTGAGCAGATTTCCAGTGCTTAACGTCTAGATATTAACAAAAATATTTGGTTTTCTAGTTCTCTGTGGATTTGCTTGCTCAACAGCATAGCCTACATTTAAAATGCGTCCTTCTTTAAAGGCTGATCCAATAATTTGTAGACCTATTGGTAAGTTTCCTTTAAAGCCACAAGGAACTGAGAGGGCAGGTAAGCCTGTTAAGTTACTAGGGCCTGTAAAGCGGATAATATTATCAATTAAATCTACTTTTTGACCGTTTAACTCTGCAAAATCATCCCCAATAGTACTAGCTACAACAGGTAGGGTAGGGGAAATGAGCACATCTACCTTATTAAAAATCTCTGTAAACTCCTGCTTTATTTGACGACGTACCTGCTGAGCCTGCAAGTAATCGACTGCAGAAGGCAATTCACCAAGCTCAAATAGCAGACGAATATCGTCACCAAAGTCTTGTGGTCTCTTTTGTAAATCTGAATGGTGTATAGCTGCTGCCTCTGAAAGAGACGTCACAAGCTCTGCCCATTCTGCATATTGTAGGGAAGGAATACGCACCACTTCCACTTTAGCGCCTTGATCCACTAAGCTTTGAATACTTGCTCTAACAGCCTTCTCTACATCAATATCAACATTATTAAAGAAGTACTCTTCATTGATACCAATCACTAGATCCTTGATATTGCCAGTAAGCTGCTTCTCATAGTTGTCTATTGGAATATCAATGCAGGTAGGGTCTCGATGATCAAAACCAGCGATAACTTCGAGCAAGCCCGCTGCATCCTTAACGGTCTTTGTCATCGGGCCAATATGGTCTAAGCTCCATGCTAGCGGGTAGCAGCCGTATTTACTTACACGACCGTGTGTAGGTTTTAAACCTACAATGCCGCAAGCAGAGGATGGAATTCGAATAGAGCCTGCTGTATCTGTCCCTAGTGAAGCAACACTTGCTCCAGCTGCAACAGCCGCACCAGAGCCTCCACTTGAACCACCAGGAATTTTATCTAAATCCCATGGGTTACGGACAGGGCCGTAATGAGGGTTGTTATTGGTAATTCCCCAAGCATATTCATGCATGCTTAATTTTCCAGTGAAAATAACACCAGCGTCACGAAGCTTTTCAACTACTGTCGCATCATAATCAGAAACGAAGTCCTTATGAATTTTTGAGGACATCGTTGTTATTTTATCTTTAAAATACAAGTTGTCCTTTAAGGCCATAGGTATTCCATGATACATACCCTTATAATGGCCTTGGAGAATCTCCTGTTCAACTTCTTTTGCCCTTGCTAAAGCTTCTTCCCGATAAAAAGCCATATAGGAATTGATTTTAGGCTGACTTTCCTCAGCAAAATCTAAAATAGCCTTCGTTAATTCCACGGGAGATAGCGTCTTTGATGCAAGTAAAGGTGCCAATTCTTCAACAGATTTTAAATGTAAATCAGTTGTCAATGTGATCACCTCCAGGAATACTACGTACAGCGATGTCCGCATCATCAATCGCAATACCTTCTAAATTGCTGCGAAGTGACTGCATACCTTCCCAGCGTGTTTTTAATAGTTCAAGGTGTTCAGGTTTCGGTGTAATTCCTTTGTTCTCCAATAACTGTTGAATAGACAAGCTCATTAACAGGATCCTCCCTTGAATAATTTTTATCTAAATAGGTTTCCCTATTAAGACCGATACAGTAAAAACACAAAAAAATATAATAGGTAATATAAACCTATTATTACAATCATACACTAATGTTATTTTATATCAAATAAATTATTTGTAATTGTCTTAATATTAAGAAATATTGACTAGGAAAGAGTTTTGTTAAAACCTATTGCTAGAACTGGCTCTTTTTACATTCGATTCACAGTCTATTTACAATCAAAGCGTACAATGAACCATAATAACCAAATTGAAGAGGTGCAAGAATGGAGTCTGCAGTGGGACAAAGTATAAAAACAAGTAATATATTTTCTTTTTTTAAATATTTATATGGGCAGCATCAAAGCAGTTCGTTATATATGAAACGTTTAAAGGCATTGAAACAAATTATTCAGCATAACGATTTACATACATACTTTCAACCTATTGTAGATTTACAGTCAAAGCAAACAATAGGATTTGAAGCATTAAATCGACCATTACCCTCAACATTATTTAACAGTGTGGATCAGTTTTATGAGTTTGTAGGACAAACAGATTGTGTTTTTTTATTTGAATGTTTTTGTAGAAATCTTTCCTTGCAACGTTTCAAGGAACGTTTACACAAAGACTTGGTGAATAAAAACTTTTTAGTGTTCCTTAATATACATCCGAATGTTTTATTAGATAAAAAATATCACAGTGGCGAAACGTTACAATTATTGAAGGAGCTTGGTATTAAGCCTCAGCAAGTGGTTTTTGAACTGACTGAGCGGAGTGCGGTAATAGATTTTATGGAGTTTGAACGTGTATTATCGCATTATCGATCACAGGGCTATCGCATTGCCGTAGATGATGTGGGATCGGGCTATAATAGTTTAAAAACGCTCATCTATTTAAAGCCAGAATTTATTAAGCTAGACCGTTCATTAATTCAATTCATAGACCAAAATAATGAACAACAGCAGCTCGTCACATTGTTAATGAAATATGCAGAACAAGCCAATACTAAAATCATCGCTGAAGGGATTGAACGACAAGAGGAGCTTGATTATCTCCATCGTATTGGCATTCATTATGCACAGGGGTATGCGATAGGAAAGCCTGCAAAGGAAATATATATGGGGAAAATAAGGGTGGGTGACCATGAAGATAGGGGAAGTCATTGAGAAAGTTCCATGTATTGATGAATTTGTGAAAAATAAAGAAGTAGATGTACTTTTTACAAGTAATCCATCGTTGCGTAGCGTTGTTGTTGTGCGTGATGAAAAACCAATTGGCCATATTACACGCACACATTTCTATCAAAAAATCGGTACTCGGTATGGCTATCATTTATTAATGGAACGTCAAAATCAGCTGATGATCAAGAAAAATCCTTTAATCGTTGATCGTAATACACCAATCACAGAGGTTAGTACATTAGCTATGGCTAGACCTCCTGAGGATTTATATGATGATGTCATCGTCACGAAAAACAATCTTTATTATGGCATGGTTAGTATTCGAGAGTTATTGTTAAAGCTTGTTGATACACAAGTAGCCATTGCAAGCTTCCTGAATCCATTAAGTAGTCTTCCTGGCAATAAATTAATCGATGACAAATTAGAGGAAGCATTACAGCTATCGCAATATAGTTTAATCTATTTTGATTTAGATCACTTTAAATCCTACAATGACACATATGGCTTTAATAAAGGTGATAAAATTTTACGGTATTTAACAGAAATACTAAAAAGACATATCTGCGGCGTAGAAGATTTTTTAGGACATATTGGTGGAGATGATTTTGTAGCTATTCTGCCGTATTACGAGGTAGAAAAGATGTGTCAAAAGATTATTGATGACTTTGATGCCAACATACTTAGTTTTTACGAGTTAGAGGATTTAGCATATGTTCAGGTAGCTAGTAGATCAGGCGAATTGGAACCTTTAACATGTACCTCCTTATCCATTGCCATAATTACGAATGAATATCAGTATTTTGACTCTGTCGAACAATTATCCAATGCGGTAACACATGTGAAAAAACAGTGTAAAAAAATCGCTGGTAGTTGTTACCTCATTAATAAACAACAGAACTATTTTGTTCATTAGCAAATTATGCTAGATTTGTGGAACTAATATGTAAAATATATGAAAAATTAAAATTTGGTTACAAGAGGCTTAGATGGATTCAAGAAGACTACACATTTGGCAACCTGTCACTTGCTTAGAAAAAGCCTAAATTTTAGAAAAATGCTTAAAAGGCTGCCCCTACACTGTTAAAAACTAACAGTATAGGGGCAGTTACTCATTTGTCACCAAATGTAGTGGCAGTGATTAAACTAGCTATACATTTACAAACATTTTTTAAGATCTTTTCCATGATTAATCCATTGCCAGAGGATGATTGTTACGCCATTTTTCGGGGTATAATCCTTAGCAAGAAAGCATTTTGTTATAGGAATTTATTAATCTTAATAAAACATACTTGAATTATAGGGATTATGGGTATATAATTCGATTACATTATTATAAAACATCTTAGGAGGCATTCCATTGTCGAATTTACAAATCATTCTTAACGTAGCAGTGTTACTTGTGTTCGTTGGAATTTTATATGTTATGAATAAAAAGCACGTGAAGTTTTCTAATCGTGTTTTTGCCGGTTTAGGCTTAGGGATTGTACTTGGTCTTGGACTTCATTTTATTTATGGTCTCGATTCTGAAGTATTAGCCAAAACAACATCTTGGTACAATATTATCGGTACTGGGTATGTGAAACTGCTGCAAATGGTAGCAATGCCATTAGTATTTATCTCCATTTTAATTGCATTTACTAAAATGAAGATTGGTAAAAATTTCGGAAAAATGGCAGCACTTATTTTAGCCATTTTAATCGGTACAACAGCCGTTTCGGCAGCTGTAGGTATTCTTTCTGCAACAGTCTTTGATTTAGATGCAACACAAATTTTACAAGGTGATGCTGAAACTGCACGTGGCCAATACCTTGAAGAAAAAACAACGGGCTTAGCAGCTCCTGATTTACCAACACAAATTATTGAGTTATTCCCAGCAAATCCGTTCCTTGATTTAACTGGTGCTCGTTCTACTTCAACGATTGCGGTTGTAATTTTCTCAGCATTCCTAGGTTTTGCTTATTTACGTGTGGCGCGTAAAGATGAGGGAACTGCAGCTACAATTAAAAAAGGCTTAGATGCCATCTATGCCCTTGTAATGGGTGTTGTAACAATTGTATTACGCTTAACGCCATACGGAATTCTAGCGATTATGGCTCGTACTGTCGCAACATCTGATTTTGGAGCGATCTACAATTTAGGTAAGTTTGTCATTGCTTCTTATGTAGCACTATTTATTGTTTTAATCGTACACTTATTAATCATTACATTAAGTGGTTTAAATCCATTTACGTATTTGAAAAAATCGGCAGAAACATTATTATTCGCCTTTACATCACGTTCTAGTGCCGGTACTTTACCGATGAATATTAAAACGCAAACAGGTCGCCTTGGGGTATCTGAGGGGATTGCAAACTTCTCAGGCTCATTCGGATTATCAATCGGGCAAAATGGTTGTGCAGGTGTGTATCCTGCGATGTTAGCCATTATGATTGCACCAACAGTCGGCATTAATCCACTTGACCCTGTGTTTATTATTACAGTTATCGCAGTAGTAGCGGTTAGCTCGTTTGGTGTAGCAGGTGTTGGGGGTGGTGCAACATTTGCAGCTATCCTTGTATTATCAGCACTTGATTTACCAATTGCTCTAGCAGGTGTATTAATCTCTGTTGAGCCTTTAATTGATATGGGTCGTACAGCGTTAAATGTAAGTGGTTCAATGACTGCTGGTGTTACAACAGCGCGTATTACTAAAGAATTAGATACAGAAATGTATAATAATAAAGAATTAGGTGCTCAAGTAGCAGACCTATAAGATCGAAGAAGCCCCGTTAAAATTTTAACGGGGCTTCAGCTTTATACGATTTTCACATAAAAATCCTTACCATTGATTAATTCAGATATCTCAATATTATAATTTTGTTTATAGTAATCATAAATATTGTAGGCTAAACCGGAGTGTCCATTCAAATAGGTTCCCTTTTTAATTTCTTTACGTGGATTATGGAAATCAAAATATAAGCGTGAATCATGACTCATTGAATTTAAAATAGCAAGAAATTCTTGTTCTTCAATATGAATTCCCCGTGTATACCGACATTCTCTACGATACGTATCATGTGACACATTTACGGGAGAAGCTTCAAGAATCATTTCAATATGTTTATTCAAATGATGACAGCTCCTTTCAAATTATAGGTAAAAACCATAAGAACAATCAGCTTTTATTACTTCTAGTATATAATTGTCAGAAAATTATATCAATATTTTTCTACCAGTTTTGCTGTTGAATTTCTTCAGCTATTAGTTGTAAGTCATAGGCAGTTACTGTTAAAAGATTATAATCATGGGACTCCATATATTTTTCTGCAAGTCGTTTGATATATTTCGGTGAACCTTCATTTTCTTCATCATAAACTAATAAGAGTCCATCTGTATTTTGGATAATAAATTTGTCCTTCTCAATAAATTGCCAAGGAGCTTCATACGGTTTTTTGGTCACGCTTGTGACAAAATCAGCTTGGGCAATTAATGCCTGATACTTTTCTTTTTTATGATCTTGCCAATTTTTCTCTTGCTCTAAAAAGGGTGTAATCACGGCGTATTTTAAATGAGGAAATTCTTTTTTTAACATTAAAATGACTTCAGTACTCCAAGTTTCTACGCCCTGCTGACCGCTGATAATAACCCATTCGAGTCCTTCATCAAGCAGTGTACGTAGGCGAGCTTCCAGTGCTTTCTTTATGATGACAATACCGGGATGTTTATCATTAAAGATACCAAGCTCATGTGGTTTATAGCCAGTAATCATAATACGCTGTAACACCAAAATACCCCCTAAGCTGTATAGTTGTAATACTAGTATACAGCAAGGGGGCAAATGAAATCGATGTTGTCTATGAAAAGGCAAATAGTGTTAAAATTACTGCTACAGCTGCACAAATGCCTAAAAACCACCATGAGTCTGTAAAGTCTTCTTTTGTGTCACTATTCATAAAAAATATTCCTTTCTAATTTGCTTGTTTGAGGGGTGTTACTTTACTTGCCCAGTCCAAGACCAATTTGTCCATATTCGTAAGATTGTTTCAAATGGACCACGTTTAAATTTCTTTAAATAGGCAAGGCTGAAAACACATTGCAAGCTATAAACAATGATTCCAAAAAGGATTCCGCCAAAGACTCCTAATTTGCCATATAAGCCAAGGCCATAGCCATAAAAAACAGTTGTACAAATGATGGTTTGTAGTAAATAATTGGTTAGTGATAGTTTGCCAACGCTCTCAAATGCAGGAGCTAGTAGTTGAACTGGACGGGTGTTATAAATGTATGCTGCGAGGCAAACATAGCCAATCGCTAATAACTGGGAGCCGCCCATTAATAAGATAGAAGAAAATGCACTTTTACTTTCTATAAAACTTACACTTTTACATACGAGTCCTATGGGTACAAGAAGAGCACCTAGCTTATACCATTTCATTTCCTTGTTCATCTCCACGAAGGCTTGCTTTTTAGCGAGCGCCATCCCAAACAGGAATAGTGGTGCGTAGAACATAGGTGCAAAAATTAATATAATGAAAATAAATGAAGAATCCTCCATTCCTGGTACTTCAGCATTAGCTCTAAAATCAAAAATTTCTAAGTAGCTTCCGTTAGCGTAAACATCATCCGCTTGCTCGATGTATGTCTCTATCTCTTTTTGTTCTTTTTTAGATGTTTCCATAGAGCCGTATGTTAACGCCGTAGTTAATACAAATAGGATGCCAGCCCAAATAAATAAAGTTTTTGGTTTACGATTAATAAATGGGATTAAAAATAACATCATACAGCCATAAGAAAATAGAATATCGCCTTCCCACAATAAAATAGAATGTAATAAGCCAAGGGCAATTAATCCTGTTGCACGACGTAAAATAGACCAGCGGCTTTTATTCTTTTTTCTGCGGATGGATTCAATTAATTTAATAAGTGAGAAGCCGAATAAAATAGTGAAGATGGGCATAAATGAGCCTTCAATCACAACTTTTACAAAATATAAAGCCCCGTTATCTAAGGTAGAAAGATTTTTTAATTCATCTTTGCCATACATCCCGAATTGGAAGATTAGCAAATTTGCCATTAAGATGCCAAATAAACTAAATCCACGCATTGTATCAATGAAAGTAACACGATTAGTTGTCATTGCGTTTTATCTCCTTAATTGGTTATCTTATACATATAATAAATAGGGAAGCTTATGGTGAAATAATGACTACCTTAAAGTAATCTTAAAAGTAGGTGAGGAAATGCAGGAAGCATCAATTTTAGTGTTAGAGGATGAACGTGCCATTGCTGAAATGATTGAAATCATTTTAAGAAAAGAAGGAATTAACAATATTACCTTATGTAATACAATTGAAGAAGCAAAAGAAGAAATGAATACTAAAACATTTGACTTTTATCTATTAGATATCATGCTACCAGATGGAAGTGGGCTGGATATGGCGAATAGTATTCGAGAAAAAAGTGATGCCCCTATTTTTTATTTAACCGCAAAAAGTAGTGATGCAGATAAGCTTCGTGGTTTTATGAATGGTGCAGATGATTATATTACAAAACCGTTTAACCCCTTAGAGCTTGTAGCAAGAGTAAAAGTGCAGCTAGTCCGTTATATGAAGAAAAAAAGTGTACCAGAAAATCACATATTTACTTGCAGACGTTTTACATTTGACAGTGATGCAGCAGAAATCGAGGTAGATGGTGTAAAGGAAATAATCAGTGGTCGGTTGTTTCATTTATTAAAATATTTATGTGACAATGCAGGGCAAGTGTTATCAAAAGAGCAAATATACGAACGTGTATGGGGTGATTGCTTATTTGATGATAATACAGTGATGGTACATATAAGAAAGCTGCGAGAAAAAATAGAAAAAAATCCTGGAAAGCCGACATGCATTATTACTGTCAGAGGCATTGGCTATAAGCTTGTTGGGGACATTTCTTCATGAAGCCAGCTGGAAAATTAACACTCCGTTTTGTTTCGTATTTCATCATATTCTATCTATTGATCATTTCAGGTTTTATTATAAGCTTGGTGTTTTTTGCCATTTTTATCAATGACCGTGTGGGTGACAACATTCATGTGATGAGCTCCTTTGAAATCGAAGATGATGCAGTTGTAGAGAAAGGAAAGACAGTTAAAATTGCTGATTATTTAGTGAAGAGAGCTGAAGAAAATGTTGGACAGCTGTATTTATTTGATCCAACCATGACGATTGTTGATTATACAGGAGATACCTGTGGCCTATGTGGAAAGTCAGATAGTGAAATATTGGCATTGCAGCAACCAGGCATGCATACATGGGAATTGCCGAATTACTACTTATTATTTCTTCCGACTACTCCTGTGCAACCACTTTTTGAGGAGGCACTTGAAAACTGGACAGCAACAGGGGACATTTCAGCTGTAACACGGCAACGTCTAAAAGAAAATAAAGCTAGTGTTGAAATTTATGACGAGCAATGGAATCGGATTGAGGTCATAGGCGAACGTTATGAGAAGCTAAATAAGCCACAATTACTAGAGGAAAAATACGATATTTTCGAGCATGCGGAGTTAAAGCAAAGTACAACATTAGCCAACGATAGGACATTTGTTGTAAGAATGCCTAATCCATCGTATAAGCCATTTGAAGAGCCTTTTAATAAGGCAATGGTACTGTTTGTTTCTATCTTCTTTGGGGGACATGTTATTTTGCTGTTGGGTGTTATTTTCTTATCTATTAGTATTTCACGTCAATTCGTGCGACCACTTGTCTATGTGATATCGCGCATTGAGCGACTTACCCAATTCGATTACAGAGAGATTAGTGACAAAAAAATCCATCATAAAAAGACAGGGAAGTTGAAAAGAAAATTTAAACTGTTCCAACCTGTAGAAGAGTCACTCAATCACTTATCGGAGCGACTTGATTCAAATGAAAGGCAAATCAAGCATGCAGAGCAATTACGGGAGGAGTGGATAACAGGTTTATCGCATGATTTAAAGACCCCGTTAAGCTCAATTTACGGCTATTCAACGATGCTGGCATCGGAGGATTATGAGTGGACAAAGGAAGAGATGCGTATTTTTGCAACAACCATGCAGGAAAAGGCAACCTATATGGACGCACTGATTCAGGATTTGACGTATACGTATCAATTAAAAAATAAAGCCATACAGCTAGATAAAGTGGTACTGCCGCTAGCAACATGGCTACCACAATTTGCAGACGAACAGGTGTGTGTGAAGGTGTATGGTGATGTGTTGTTACAAGCAGATGAGCTTTTACTCAAGCGAATAATGGATAATTTAATTACTAACGCGAAAAAATATACACCTGAAGGAACGAAGGTAATTGTGGAAGCACAACATACTGGTAAAGAAGTGATGCTTACCATTGCTGATCAAGGACCAGGTATTCCTCAGGAGGAGCTCGATAATCTATTCGAACGCTATTATCGAGGTACGAATACAACAGACGATATTACAGGAACAGGGCTAGGACTAGCCATTACGAAGCAGCTCATTGATTTACACAATGGCACAATTAGTGTTCGTTCAGGTCAAAATGGGACAATCTTTGTGCTAAAATTTCAATGTCATTAAGGTGAATCACTGTGTTTTCTTAATACTAGACAAAAGTCTGTCATAGAACTTAATTTCATTCAACAGAGTAAAGAGGTATCAAAGTATTCATTTGATACCTCGTTTTTTATTTATTTTTCGTACAGCGTTCAGCGGGCTGTTCAATTTTTACGTAACGCCATAAGTTATTGGCGATGTCACGGGCTTCTGCGATATGTTCAGTGCCGACGAAAGCCTTACGAAAAGGTGTTAGAAGTGATTCGATGATAAAAAGCTTTGGTTTTTCTTTCTGCAATTCTTCTAATAAGAATTGTGCATACTCCAA
Source organism: Lysinibacillus sp. BSL11 (assembly GCF_052928325.1). NCBI lineage: Bacteria > Bacillati > Bacillota > Bacilli > Caryophanales > Bacillaceae > Lysinibacillus > Lysinibacillus sp. BSL11. The sequence continues at coordinate 36,620 of NZ_JAVGCX010000024.1, forward strand.
ACCTTCCATTGTTTCATTATTTGATAATCCCTTTGTAAATCCTTGTAGTTGTTCAATAACCATTTCTTTTGTAACGGTTTTATAGTTCACGACATTTTGAATGGTATTAATCATTTCAACACTTACGATAATCTCTTTCGACTCAAGCATAGTGGGTATAATTACGCTAATATTGCGCAATGCTACACGTACAATAGCTTCTCGATTGATATATTTATAATCGGCAATAAAGACAGCGCGTAGAGTGAGGTTAATCATTCCAAGTGTTTGAACTGCACATTCATAGCTAATAGGGCTAATCTCTTCTCCAAAGACTTGTACTAGACGATTGGCGAGCCATTCTAGTTCTTGTAAATGGTAATTAATAATAATTTTTTTTAGTTCTTTATCTCTTGATTGGAAGATGGATTCGAATATCTGTACTAAATTATGTTCACGATTGACATACATGAGAACAGCGACTTGCTGCGTCAATACCTCTAAATCTGTAGGGTCTTTGCCATAAATGAGCTCATGGCGACGATTACTAGCTTCTTCACGACCTTCATCTAAAATGGCGATTAAGCATTCATTTTTCGAAGTAAAATGATTATAAAATGTACCTTTAGAGATTTTAGCTGCATTGATGATGTCATTAATCGATGTATCTAGAAAGCCTTTTTCAATAAAAAGTTCACGTGCTGCTGTTATAATTTGTCTTTTTCTTTTGTTCATAACCTCACCTTTTTTATAATATTATACTCTTATTCTACACTTGAAACGCTTATATATCAACGTTTATAAAAAATATAAACTTATTTGTTGAAAAAAGTAGACTACGAGTATAAAATAAGTTTTATCGTAAAACACAAGAAAGAATTGAGGGATATAAATGAATAGTGAGCAAACAATGAAAAAGCCCCCTTATGGCATGATAGCTATTCTATTTGTGGGTGCTTTTGTTGCTTTTCTAAATAACACATTGTTGAATGTAGCATTACCAACAATCATGAAAGATTTTGGGATCACCTATTCAAAAGTACAATGGTTAGCAACAGGGTATATGCTTGTGAGCGGTATTTTAGTGCCTGCTTCAGCATTTTTTGTGACACGCTTTAAAAATAGGCATTTATTTATTACAGCGATGTCTATCTTTACAATTGGTACAATTATGGCAGGTTTCGCTCCTAATTTTGGCGTGCTGTTAGCAGGTCGTATGGTGCAAGCAGCAGGAGCTTCTAGTATGTCACCACTTTTAATGAACGTTATGCTAACAAGTTTCCCGAAAGAAAAGCGTGGAGCAGCAATGGGGATCTTTGGTTTAGTTATGATTATGGCGCCAGCAATTGGTCCTACATTATCAGGGTATATTGTGGAACATCATGATTGGCGTATGCTTTTCCAAATGATTATTCCATTTGCTTTAATTAGTTTATTATTTGGCGTTTGGAAACTAAGAAACGTGATGGAGACACGTGAAGTTCACTTAGATTTCCTTTCAGTACTTTTATCAACAGTTGCATTTGGTGGTATTTTATACGGCTTTAGTACAGCAGGGGATAAAGGTTGGTCAAGTCCGTGGGTATATGGCACGATTACAATCGGTTTCATTGCTTTAATTATTTTCGTTGTTAAACAGCTGAAAATGGATGAGCCATTATTGGAATTACGTATATATAAATACCCAATGTTTGCTTTAGGGTCAGTTATCTCAGTTATTGTCTCTATGGCAATGTTCTCAGGGATGATTTTAACACCAGCATATGTACAGTCTATTCGTGGTATCGAACCATTTGAAGCAGGCTTGATGATGCTTCCAGGGGCACTTGTCATGGGGATTATGTCACCAATCACTGGTAAGCTTTTCGATAAATTTGGTCCACGTGTGTTGGCCATTATTGGATTAACGATTACAACAATCGCAACATTCGGTTTAACAAAGCTAGAAATTGATTCAAGCTACACATTTATCGTATCGATGTACACAATCCGTATGTTCGGTATGTCTATGGTCATGATGCCTATTATGACAAACGGTTTAAACCAACTACCACAAATGATGAATCCACATGGTACAGCTATTAACAACACATTACAGCAGGTATCAGGAGCAATTGGTAGTGCAATTTTAGTTACATTCATGAATAATCGTACAAAAGCCAAAGCTGAGGAATTAATTGTCGAGGCAAAAGCAAATGCGGCACAAGCAGGTGCAGCACCTACAGCAGAGCAAATGCAACAAATGCAAGATCAAATTATGCAAACGGCCTTATTAGATGGTATTACACACTCATTCTTAATTGCCGCTGGTATAACAGTAATTGCAGTCGTGCTTGCATTCTTCTTAAAACGCGTAAAAATTGAAAGCGCAGCAGCGTCAATGGATTTAAAAAAACCAACTAAATAAACAAGTATCCCTAGCCAGTAAACATTTACTAGCTAGGGATTTTTTTTATTGAGCCCAAATGAAAAAAAATTTTAGGATTGGTGTTATTTTTCATCATTTTATTTTATATGATAATACTAATTTACAGAAAATTTAGATATTTAATAGTGGGGTGCTTCCTTGGTAGATGCATATATAACTAGCTTAGTGAAAGAACAGAAAATTCCAGGTGCTGTATTAATTGTTCAGCAGCAAGAAAGAAGGCTATTTTCAGGCAATTATGGAGCCTATACAGCTGTGGATGGCAGCGAGCAGGCTATTTTAAGTAATACGTTGTTTGATTTAGCCTCCTTAACAAAAGTTGTCGCAACACTCCCGGCTGTTTTACTCCTGATGAGTCGAAATCAAGTTTATATAACAGATCCAGTTCAAATCTATTTGCCTGATTTTAAATATCCCCTTATTACAATCCAGCATTTATTGCAGCATTGCTCAGGATTGCCAGCAGATTTAACACCTGTAGTTAAGAGACATCATAAGCGTGACATCCTTCAGGAGGTACTGGCAAGTGATGTAGTTTGGCAGCCAAATGAACAAGTGCAATATAGTGATTTAGGTATGATTATCCTAGGAAAGGTGATTGAGAAAGTTACTGGCATTTCGTTAAAAAGTTTTGTAGAGCAAGCAGTTTTTAAGCCATGGGGCATGCATCATACATCTTTTCAACTGCCTGCGCATACAAGAAGGCTTGCAGCATCTACAGAAATGGTGGCAGGTCAATTTGTGCAGGGAATAGTCCATGATGAGAAAGCTTTATTACTAGATGGTATTGCTGGTAGCGCAGGTTTATTTTCATGTGTAGAGGATTTAGCAAAGTATGCGGAAATTTGGTTGGGGATCAAGCAACAAAGTGTGATTCCATATGAATGGTTAGAGCTTGCCTATACGGAAACTTTTAAAACGAGGGGTCTTGGGTTTGAGGTATGGGGAGGAGATGAAGCATCATTTTGTTTTGGTAGGAGGTGGAGCAAGGGTTCATTTGGTCATACAGGATTTACAGGCACGAGTATTTGGATGGACCCTGTAAAAAAGGCATTTGTCATTTTACTAACGAATGCTGTGCATTATGGGAGAAATACAAACATGGGAAGGATTAGAGAGAAGCTTCATACGATGATTTATGAAAAATTACTGATATGAAGGGTGGATCTGCTGGTATGAGACAAAAGAGTAAATGGTTATTGCAGCTTCTTTTATTACTCGTTGTGGGTTTAGTAGGCTGTAACACGAATGAGAAAATAACGACCTCAACAACACCTGATAATAAAGAGAAACCGAAAACTGAAGAGGTTTCGCTAACAATAGGGAGTTGGCGCACAGAAGATGTTGCCAAGTATGAAAAAGTGATTGCTTTATTCAATGAACAACATCCTGAAATACATGTTTCATTTAACCCAACTAAAAATACTGAATATAATACAGTCCTCAATACGGCATTACAGGCTGGAGAGGGTCCAGATATTTTTCACTTACGTCCTTATGCAGCTGGATTGAAGCTTGCGGAGGCAGGTTATGTTGAGAAAATAAACGGCTTAAATGAATTGAATGTATTTCCTGAAGAAGCATTAAAGGCATCTCGCGATGACGAAGGGAATCAGTACGGTGTACCAATTAACTTAAGCTCTACACAATTTTTCTATAATAAGAAGATCTTTAAAGATAATAATCTTGACATTCCTACTACATGGGATGAATTCATGGCATTAAATGACCAATTATTAGAAAAGGGTATTACACCAATTGCAATGGGTACAAAAGAAGGCTGGCTATTATCGTTGCTACACGGTATTGTCGGTCCTGCTGTTTATGAGGGTAATGACTTTTATCAAGCAGTGCTCGCAGGAGAAAAGGATTTTACAGATCCGCAGTTTATTGAATCCATTCAAGTAATGAATGACTTGAAAAAGTATTTTCCTGTCAATTCTGAAGGCTTAGGAATGGATGATATCCGGACTTTGTTTGCGCTAGAAGACGCGGCTATGTTCCCGTTAGGTAGCTGGGAAATTCCTGTTGTATTAGAAATGAATCCAGATTTAGATTTAGGTTATTTTCCTATTCCATCTAAAGAGAGTAATACAACAGTGACGACTTGGGTAGATGGCTCATTTGCAATCAATGCTAATTCGAAAAATAAAGAAGCGGCTAAAGTATTTTTAGAATTTTTAACAACTAAGGAATTTGGGGAGTTGTTTGTAAAAGAGTTTTCTATGATCAGTGCTATTCCTGGTATTACCTCTGACGATGCATTGTTAAATGCTATTAGTCAATCGACTGCAAATGAAGCAACGCCATATATGTGGGTAACTAATTTTACTGGTGGGGACCCAACAACAAAGAGCTTGCTTGAAAGTGAGCTACAAGGTATGTATTTAGATCAAGTAACGCCTGAAGAGGTTGCCACAAAAGTACAGGAAAACGCTAAAACTTGGTTTACGCCATTTCAAAAATAATGAAAGCATCAAGTCAGCAGACCCCTAAAGTGTTATAAGGAGTTTAGGGGTCTTGTTGTTTCATGATTAGTAAAAGGAGGCTACTCATGATAAGGGAATATACAGCTTCATCAGTAAGAAGAAGGAAATCTAGAGTAAGATGGACTATCCATCTTTTTCCTATCCCTGCACTGATAATCTATGGGTTGTTTGTACTTTATCCGATAATAGCGGCATTATCCTATAGTTTTTTTGAATGGAAAGGGATGGATCGTGGTGATTTTATTGGTTTCCAAAATTTTGTGACGCTTTTTACGACAGAACCCTATGGCTCTATGTTTTGGAATGCCTTTAAACATAATGTCCTCTATTTTGTAGTGCAAATGATTGTTATGAATGGATTAGCTTTCTTTCTTGCCTTTATTATTTATCAAAAAATTAAAGGAGCAGAGTTTTTTAAGGCTGCTTTCTTTCTACCGCGTTTATTATCAATTATTGTTGTAGGTTTCTTATGGAAGCTCATTCTCAATCCTAATTTTGGTACTTTAAATGTCATTTTGGAGAAATTAGGTCTTGAGACCTTACAAAAGGCTTGGCTTGGTGACCCCAAAACGGCATTAATCGCCATTATTTTAGTCAATTGTTGGTTTGGATTAGGTTTTGGTGTCTTAATTTTTCTTGCTGGCTTTCAAGGGATCCCAAGTGAGTTAGTCGAAGCTGCAAAGTTAGATGGCGCTAAGGGCTTTACTTTATTGCGTACAATTTACTTACCTTTAATGGTACCATCAATAATGATCATGGGCATTTTAACATTTATCCAGTCGTTTGAAGCATTTGAATTAGTATATGCAATGCAGGGCTCCATGGGAGAGCCTTACTATTCTACAGATACGTTAGCAGTGTTTTTCTATCGCTTAGCATTTGGTAGCTCTACCGCTTCTGGCACAACAGCTATTGGGTTGGGTTCGGCGTTGGCTACAGTACTATTCTTATTTATATTAGTTTGTACCACGCTATTTTTACGCTTTGCCAATAAAAGGGATGTTCAAATGTAAGGGGTGAGTCTAGTGAAGCAAGGCGCTATTTGGGTTCGACCATTTTATTATCTTGTGGTGTTTACGGTGGCGACCATTAGTTTATATCCAATTTTGTTAATGATTTTATCTTCATTTAAAAAGAGCGTGGACATCTATAAAAATCCATTGGGTTTACCGACTAGCTTTAGCTTAGATACTTACCGTACATTATTAGCAAAAATTCCATTTACCACGTACTTTCTAAACAGTCTATTTGTCAGTATTGTATCTGTTGTACTAATAGTGGTTGTTTGTTCATTGGCTGCATTTTATATTGCTCGCTTTAAATTCTCTTGGAATCAGGCATTGTTCTTTATTTTTTTATTAGGCATGATGATTCCTATAAAGTTGGGGATTGTACCGCTCTTTATTTTAATGCGTGATTTAGGGCTGATAAATTCCTTATGGTCTTTAATTTTGATGAACATGGCGACAGGTATTCCACTATCCATGCTGATCTTAACTGGCTTTTTTAAAACGATGCCTTATGAATTGGAGGAAGCAGCCCGTATAGATGGGGCGGGGAACTTAAGGGTTCTTTGGCATGTAATGTTACCGTTAATGAGACCTGCACTTGGAACAGTGGTGATTATAAATTTTATTGCTTCATGGAATGATTTCTTCTTTCCTCTTATTTTTATTACAGAAAAAATGAAACGGACGATACCTGTTGGAATGATGTCACTTTTTGGGGAGCATTCGGCAGATTGGGGCTCTCTTTTTGCAGGTTTAACATTAGCTTCATTACCAATGATCCTATTATTCTTTATTGCCTCAAAGCAATTTATGGAGGGACTGACGGCTGGTGCCATTAAATAGGCAATATATTATTGGGATCGATGGTGGTGGGACGAGAACCCGTGCAGTGATTGGGACAAGAAATGGGGAAGTGCTAGCTTTTGTTGAAGGAGCTGGAACGAATATAAAATCAACCTCACCAGACGAGGTAAGGCTACATATTATCAAGCTTCTTGCCACGTTACTACAAAAGATAGATGCGACAAATAATGATATTGCTACGGTGTTCTTATGTGTGGCAGGGGGCGATCGCCAATTAGATAAAGAACGATGGGAGCAATGGATTAGCTTCCTTTTCCCTGCTAGCTCCTGTAAGATAACCATCACCAATGATGCGGTAGCGGCCCTTACTAGCGGCACATTTACACAGCAAGGGCTTGTTGTGATAGCAGGAACGGGTTCCATCGTATATGCGGTTGGAAAAAATCATCAAGTTAGTCGTGTTGGAGGATGGGGTTATTTATTAGGGGATGAGGGCAGTGGGTACTATATTGGGCAAGAGGCATTGCGATTTATTACGCGACATTATGATGCTATTGGCGTGAATGAGGATCTGTTTACAGCGACTATTTTGGAGCAGCTAGCGTTAAAAGATCCTAGTGAAATTATTACGCATGTTTATGAGCATCCACAGCCACGTGTACTCATAGCCTCTATAGCTCGTGTAGTGTTGTGTTTAGCAGAGCAAAATAATGATAGGGCACAAAAAATTATTGAACACGCTATACATCATTTAACTCAATTCATCCAAATAATATTGAAAAAAGAGCCGCAGCTAAAAGGTGACTCTATTGTCCTATGTGGAGGGTTATTCGAAAATTTATATTTTGTTCAATGCTTTCGAGAAAAATTACAGCTTGCTAAAATACTTAATCGACTAATACAGCCAGAGGTGCCACCTGTTATAGGAGCTTTCGTTAATGGACTTCTCAGTGAAGGAATTCCAATCACAGAGACTTTACAACGAAAGGTAAAAGGAACTTGGATGAGTATCCATGAAAAATAGTATGGAGGGATTTAATTTCAATGGAACGAATGACAAAACTGACGACTGAAGGCTATCATCCAGATACGACAAACCTAGACTTAATGTCCACTATTGAAATTGTAAAGCTGATGAATGAAGAGGATAAAAAAGTACCATTAGCCATAGCAAAGGTTTTACCTGAAATCGAGCAAGCTATCACAGCTGTTGTGCATGCACTAAAGAATGGCGGTAGATTATTTTATGTTGGTGCAGGGACAAGTGGGCGAATTGGTTTGCTAGATGCCGTAGAATGTCCACCTACATTTAGTACGTCACCAAAGCTTGTGCAGGCAATATTGGCTGGAGGAGTAGATGCAGTAATGATTGCCATAGAAGGTGCAGAAGATGATCTTTCATTAGGAGAGGTTGAACTAAAGAAACAGCAGCTAACAAACCAAGATGTAGTAATAGGGATTGCAGCAAGCGGTCGAACGCCTTTTGTCAAAGGGGCATTAAACTATGCTCAACAACTAGGGGCAAAAACAATCAGCTTAGTCAGCAACGCTCATTCTATTATTAGTAAGCATGCAGATATTGCTATAGAGGTGATTACAGGACCAGAAATTTTAACAGGTTCTACAAGGCTAAAGGCTGCAACAGCTCATAAACAAATATTAAATATGATTACAACGACAACCATGATTAAGCTTGGAAAGGTCTATAAAAATTTAATGGTGGACGTTCATGCTAGTAATTTTAAATTGCGTGAGAGAGCCAAACAAATCGTCTGTGAGGTAACGGGTGTTTCTTATAGTCAGGCTGAAAGTGTTCTAGAGCAAAACAATTATCAAGTAAAGCTCGCGATTGTGGTGCTACTAACGAATGCAACGATTGAAGAGGCAACGGAATTACTTGCTCAATCAGAAGGGCATGTGCGTAGAGCGGTGGCACTAAAGAAATATTGAGGAAGGAGGTGCGTGGATAACTTCCTTTTATCTAGAGATGGAGCTGGAAAAATGGAAAAAATAAATGCGGGTTTAATTATGCTTGCTGAAATGTGCGAAAAGCTTCCACTCTCCGAAAAAAAGGTGGCCAGCTATATATTAGCACATCCAACACAGGCTATAAAAATGACTGCGGTTGAACTAGGAGAGGCAAGTCAAACAAGTAGTGCAGCAGTTATTCGGCTGTGTAAATCGTTAAATATTAGTGGTGTTCAAGAGCTGAAATTGCGCATTGCTGGTGATTTACAACATGCTAAAATTGAAGATCGGGATATTGAGGCGAATGAAGCGTTGCCATCGATTGTAGAGAAGGTAACGATGCAAAGTAGTGAAATTTTGACACAAACAGCTAATTTAATAGATATTGCTGAATTAGAACGTGCCATAACGGCCTTATCACAAGCCGATAAAATTATATTTTTTGGAGTGGGTGCATCAGGTATAGCAGCAATGGATGCAGATCAAAAATTTTTACGAATCAATAAAAATAGTAGGGCATTTGTGGATTTGCATTTAGGAGCTACAGCCGTTGTCAATACACAGAAGGGGGATGTGGTAGTAGGTATCTCCTTCTCAGGAGAAACGCACGAAGTGGCTAAAATCCTTGAAATAGCTAGCCAAACACCAGCCACTACAATCAGTTTAACGCGCTATGGTAGTTCACTAGTGTCTAGCCTAGCAGACATTTGTTTATATGTATCTCCCAATGTTGAAGCAACCTTTAGAAGTGGTGCCACTTCCTCACGTCTAGCGCAGTTACTTGTCATTGACATTTTATTTATGGGAGTAGTAACGAGTGCCTATGAGCAGACAGTGGATTATTTAGATGAAACACGTTCTGTTATACAAAGATTGCATAAAAAAGTGGCTAAACGAAAAAATAAAATAAAGTAACGAAGACGATGCTATTAGCTATAGCACCGTCTTCGTTTTTTATCTTAATTCAGCAAAGTTATTTGACGAGTCAGATATAAAAATTCCCTTCTTTCAAGTGGGAGCAATGCATGTTTTTATCAAAGACGCTCCTCTGTTTGAGGATTGAAGAAATGGATCTTTTCTTCCTTCATAACTAGGAAAACCTTGTCAGTTGGATGCAAATTGCTATCAGCCTGTACTCGAGCAATAAAGTTTTGATTTGCTAAAGAACAATAGAGATAAGTTTCTGCTCCTAGTAATTCTGCAACATCAATTGTTGCAGTGAACGTGTAAGGAGAAATAATATCAGTAATTTGTAAATCCTCAGGACGTATACCCATAACAATTTCTTTCCCTAAATAATCTTTTTCCTTTAATAATGACAGGTATAAGGAGGGAATAGGGAAGCTTTGCTCACCTAAAAGGATCTCGGTATCTGTTAGGCGACAGTGGAAGAGGTTCATGGATGGTGAACCAATAAAGCCTGCCACAAACATGTTTAGGGGTGTATTATATACATCTTTAGGTGTCCCGATTTGTTGTATGAGGCCATCCTTCATCACTACTAGACGGGTAGCCATCGTCATAGCCTCTGTTTGATCATGTGTGACATAGATCGTTGTCGTTTGAATTCGTTGATGGAGCTTCTGTATTTCTGCTCGCATTTGTACACGTAATTTGGCATCCAAATTCGAAAGAGGCTCATCCATTAAAAATACCTTAGCATCTCTGACAAGTGCTCTTCCCAGTGCAACACGTTGACGTTGTCCACCAGATAGAGCTTTCGGCTTCCTTTTTAAATAATCCTCTAATCCTAAAATCTTAGCAGCTTCTTTAACACGACGATCTATTTCCTTTTTATCGACCTTTCGTAGCTTTAAGCTAAATGCCATATTATCATAGACTGTCATATGTGGATATAAAGCATAGCTTTGAAATACCATTGCGATGCTACGATCTTTTGATTCCACATCATTCATGAAAACATCGTCAATGTATAGTTCTCCCTTTGAGATATCCTCTAAGCCAGCAATCATACGTAAAGTTGTGGTCTTACCACAGCCAGAAGGACCTACAAACACAATGAATTCTTTATCATGGATATGCAAATTAAAATCAGTTACGGCTTGGATATTTTTATCGTAAATCTTATAGATATGCTCTAACCGTAATTCCGCCATACATACTGCACCCCTTTTCAAGTCATATTTTCATTGTAAATGACTTTAGAATAGAGTGATATGGAAAGCTTGCACAGTGTTGAAGGCATAATTTGTGCAGTTGGTCTTAAAGTGATTCTAAGAAAATAAATGCGAGATAAACTTCTAGTCGATGAGAAAATTGCCGAATATCCTTTTGCGTCATTTGTTGAAATTTTTCTAGGCGATTTTGTAAGGTATTACGGTGCATATACATTTTTTTAGAGGCTAATGTAATATTTCCATCGCATTCAATCAATTTCTTGATTGTATGGAGTAATTCTGGCTGAGAAGTGGCTCTTTTTAGGATAGAGGAGATAAAAATCTCTTTCTCTTGATAAGCTAGATGCTGCGTTACATATGGCACTAAAAGCTCTTGCTGTGTGAGTATATGCTTTGGTGTATAAGTCCAAATGGATGGTAGAAGGTGAACATACCAGTTAAATCGTTCCTTGGTCGTGGTGATGTTGTGTATAACATCAGAAACAAAAATCTTAAAATGAGCCTCTAAGTCTGCCATTATGGGGTTAACATAATGAGCCAAATCTAAAAACTCATGGCAGTCGATACATTCGATTATGACAAATAATTGTGGCTGAAGCGATAGCAGTATAATATCCTTCCCGAGTAAAGCTTCGAAGACTGAACGCAATAATGTAGGTGTTGTAAAGTCTTTATCAAAGTGAAAAAATAACAAACGATGCATAGGAAGAGTAGTTGGAGCAATATCTGTTTTATCTGTTAAATAGTCAAGCCAAACTATATCATAGTTATCGGATAAGACAGTGGGTTCTGAGAATATTCGCAATAGCTCATATTCATTTTGTGTCATTGTGTGTATTGGAATTTCGTAAAGCTGATTGTCGAAATTAAATACATAATTTCCATCAGTTCTACCTGAGAAGGGGCTTAATAATGGGAAACGTTGCTGTAATTTTTGAAGATCCATGCATGCCACTCCTTATTTAAATAGAATGTAATAAGGTCAATTTACTATAATTATATGATGAAATGCTTATAGTATTAATATAAAAAAAACACGGACATGAGCATGTATGACAATCATACCTAGCTAATGTCCATGTTATCTATTTAGGCATCTTTTTTAAATAGCTTACCTGGCCAGAAAGCATATTTACCTAGTACTGTTGTGATAGCTGGTACAAGTAATGGTCGTACAATAAATGTATCGAGCAATACACCAATTGCTGTCACAACACCAAATTGAACAAGCACTTGAATCGGTAATGTTGCCAGCACCGCAAATGTACCTGCTAGGATGAGTCCAGCAGATGTAATAACACTTCCTGTTCGGACAACACCTTCTTCTATAGCCGTTAAATGGTCAGTGGTTTTACGCTTTTTCCAAATTTCTGAGATCATAAAGATATTATAATCTTCTCCGAGAGCTACTAAGAACACGAAAGCATACAATGGGATAGCTCCAGAAATTGCCTCGGCCCCCATGATATGATGTAAGATTAACCATCCAGCGCCTAATGCCCCAAAATAAGAAATAATAACAGTCGCTAATAGATAAACAGTTGCTGTAATAGAACGTAAATAGACAAATAATAATAATGCGATTAAGGCAATCATGGTTGGCATGATTACTGTTTCATCTCGCTTAGTTATTTGTTGTGTATCATATTGACTAGCTGTTTCTCCACCAAGCCAAACATGTTTCTCAGCGTTGTTGAGACCTTGTTCCTCTAGTATTTTAATAACCTCTTTTTGTAGTTCAGGAATATGAGCTAATGACTCCTGTGCATAAGGGTTGGCATTGAAATTGAGTTCATACAAGTGTATATTTTTATTTTTTTCGCCAATTTGTACATCTGCCACACTATCAATATAAGAGATAGCTTCAAGTTGTTGCTGGATATTAATATCAGTACCTTCTGTATCTATTACTAATTGAACAGGTGCTAACTCTCCAGGCGAAAAATTCTCTTCTATTAATGTAAATCCTTCTCTAGAAGGCATATCTTTTGGGAAGGATGAAAGCAAATCAAATGTATATTGAATTCGCGGAACAAATGCCGCCAATCCTCCAAGTAAGATGACAGTTACAGCGATAACGACCCAAGGTTTATGGGTAACAAAATGACCAATTTTATGACTGACTTTATGTGAAGGCTTATGCTGTTTCTTGCCCTTTTTATTGGCCATTTCCTCAGTCCGAGGAGTGAAGGGGAAGAACGCTACTCGCCCAATAAGGACAAGAATTGCAGGTAGGACAACAAGTGCTGCGACCCCCATGACAAGAACCCCAAAGCTAAATGGTACGGCAAAGCGTTGAAATGCGCCATAATGGGCAAGACTAAGGGTCGCTAAACCAATAACCACTGTTAGGGCACTCATTAAAATAGCACCACCCGATTCTTTGACAGCTAGCTTCATTGCGACCGTTTTATCCTCAACCTCAAAGAGAGTTTCTCTATATTTTGAAATTAAAAATAAACAATAGTCAGTACCTGCACCAAAAAGTAAAACAGTCATAATGGAAACTGCCTGTGAATCTTTATCTATCCATCCCTGTTCAGCAAAAAAACCAAGTGTCGGGCTAATCACACCATAGGCAAGCCCTACAACAATTAAAGGAATAATAGCTAGCAATGGAGAACGATAAATAATAATAAGTAATACCAAAACGAGTAATACAGTTGCGATCAATAGCTTCACATCTGCTTGTGAAAATAAACTGACAGCATCAGTGGCAATCCCCACTGGCCCAGAATAGCGCACATGGAGTGCATCGCTTGATAATTTATCATCTAATTGGACTTGATATCCTTCCATTATTTTTGTCAGCTTATCTAAACTATCCTGTAGCATATCTGTTGCGACACCTTTTTCAAAAAATACAGGTGTAACAATTGTTGTACCATTTTCGGAAGCGGAAGCCATTAAAGCCTGAGGTGGCATTTGATCAAATGGTGGAACCATTGTTTGATGGGCTAAGGGCTTTGCTTGCAGCTCTTTGTATACACCTTGTATAGCCGAAAAATCATCAGGTGTTAAGCCATTTTCGCGATGCCACACCAACAATAGAGGTGTTCCAGCATCATTAGGAAATTGCTCTGCAATAATGGACGCAGCTTGCTCAGACATTTCCGTGTCAGGTAAGTTTTTGCCTGACTCACTTTCTATGCTATTGATTTGTGGCCAAGCAAATGAGAATACAACTACTAATAACACCCAAAAAGCTAGTGCTAATAATCTTCCCTTTTTACTTGCAACCATTGAGCCCCATTGCTCAAGTGGATGTTTTTTCATCAAAAGACCCCCATTTCATGTAAGTGACTTAATTATATATACTAGAAGGTTAATTAATCAATCCATAAATATTAATATGTTATAATATGCGTAAAAAGAATGCTTAATTAAGGAGGCGAACTTGTTGAAACAATCACCGCGTGTTCTCGGAAGACCTCGCCATGATGAAAATGCGAAACCTACAAAAGATATTGTCCTTGAAACGGCCACAAGACTTTTTATTAAAGAGGGCTACAAAAATATTTCAATGGATGATGTAGCAAAGGCTTGTAACGTAACAAAGGCGACTGTCTATTACTACTACCCAACTAAAGGGGATTTATATACATCTGCTTTAATTGCTATGATGGATCGTATCAAGCTATCTATTCTACAAATTTTAGAGCAGCCTAAACCATTTAAAGAACGACTCGAACAGCTCGTTGAAGTTCATTTATCAGCCACGATCGATATTGATATGAAAAATTTTATGAAAGAGGCTACCATCAATCTTTCGGAAACGCAGCTGAGACAAGTTCAAGCATCCGAAAATGGTATGTATCAAACAATAGAGCAGTCTATGCAAGAAGAGATGGAAAAGGGCACAATTCGAAAAGGAAATGCAAAGTTTTTCGCTCATAACTTTATGGCATTAATGACTGTAGGGTATTTTAAAGATGGCGATGGTAAAACTTTGCTAGGCTCAGTAGATGTGACGGCAAAGGAAGTAACAAATTTCTTCTGGCTTTCTGTTGAAAAACGTTAACACAAAATAGGTTTTTAAAAGGAGTTATCTCATTGTATTTGGGATACTTCTTTTTAGTGATGTAAGTCACAGACAATTAGAGCGATTCTTCATTATAGTAGGGGTGTGGCCTAGAAAGTAGTGGAACATCGTAACTCAAAAAGAAACTATTTTAGCCTAAAACTAGGGACAACCGTAATGGGGGAATGACAATGACAATTATTTCAATCCAAGCAATGCTAGAAGAAAAGACTAAACATATTGGTAAATTAGGGAGTATCGCTGGTGCAGATATTTTGAACATTCAATTGCGTGCTGGTGAAAAAATTCCTGAGCATCATGCGGACAATGAAGTGCTAATTATTGTTCAATTTGGTGAAGCTCGCTTTATCGTTGAAGGTGTGGAGGAAATTTTGACACCAGATACAATTTTAGCTTTAAAACCATCTGAAAAGCACAGCTTAGAAGCAATTACAGACGTTCGTGTTATTGTAATTAAATTAAAATAAAGAAAAGCTCCTACTTTATATGGAGCTTTTTATATGCTCATTTTTGAAGAACTATAATTTTATGTGGTGACAGACGTGCAACGATAGAGAGGCCTTGTAGAAGCTGTTTATGCTTCATAAACGTTTGATACAACAGTTGCACAAGCCCAGCTTTCTGCTCGTATAGAGGAGACGAAAAATCATTAGAGTGAAGCTATTTCTAAAGAAGTGAGTGAAAGACTTGCTTCCTTTATTCTAAAATCTGCTTCGTTAGCCAAGAATGATACATTTCTATTGACACTAACAAAAAAGATTTAACTTCCTTAATGAATACTACTAGAGAAACCTTAAGCCGTCGATTATCTGCTTTCCAAAAAGAAGGGTATATAGAGATGACAGGAAAAAGAATTGTCAATAAAAATTATGATGTGTTGGAAAATTTATTATAGCAAGACAGTTAATAGTTGATGAAATCAATGAATTTTGAAAAGATTGTCGAAATTGTGATATAGCTCATTGAAATAATGTACAAACAGTCTTATAATGAAGGTTGTAATGTCACCAAGACAAGATAAGGATGGTATTATGATGCGCTTTTTGCGATTTAAAGTAAACATTGTAATAACAAGTCATACGAATCGCTATCCAGCCCTTGTGACTGGTGATTGTGTAAGATATACGCTGTAACGACTGTTAAGTTTTACCTTAATGGTCTTTTTTACATGTAAGCAATAAAAAATAGTACTAGTGATGGCAAAGGAGAGTTCAAAATGTCAGAAACGAATAACCAAACACAGGCTGAACAAGTAACTGTGAGTAAAGAGCAATTAGATGTACTAGATCAATTATTAAAGCCTGAAGTTCAAGAATCACTTACAACTTTAGTTGAGCAATTACCGAAGTTAACTGAAATGATGACATTATTAACGAAATCATATGAGTTTGCTCAAGCTGTTGCAACAGACGAAGTGCTTAAAAACGATACTGTTGGAGCAGTAACAGAAATCGCTGGTCCTGTAGTTGGCTCTGCGAAAAACCTTGCAGCAACTGCAATTGAAGCGAAAGACCGTGCATCTGAAAGCCATGAAGTAATTGGTTTATTCGGTCTTGTGAAAATGTTAAAAGACCCTCAAGTTCAAAATGTTTTCCGTTTTGTTAATGCTTTCTTACAAGTAAGCTCAGAACGCAAAGCCAAATAAGACTCAAGGTAAATTCAATTCGTAAGGACGGAGGATTAATTAATCATGTCAAAAGAAATCGTCATCTTAGGTGCAGGTTACGCTGGCGTTTTAACTGCATTAACAGCACGTAAGTATCTATCAGCTGATGAAGCTAAAATCACTGTAGTAAACCAATTCCCAACACACCAAATTATCACTGAGCTTCACCGTTTAGCTGGTGGTACAATTGCAGAAGGTGCTGTTGCATTACCACTTAAAAAAATCTTTAAAGGTTTAGATATTGACCTACACATTGCGAAAGTATCCAAATTTAATGTTGATACTAAAAAAGTTGATCTAGATAATGGTTATACATTAACTTACGACACACTTGTAGTATCTTTAGGTAGCCAAACAGGATTCTTTGGTATCCCAGGATTAGAAGAAAACTCTATGGTTCTTAAATCAGTAAATGATGCCAATAAAATCAACAAACATATTGAAGACCGCATTGAAGCATATGCACAATCTAAAGATGAAGCAGATGCAACAATCGTTATTGGTGGTGGCGGTTTAACAGGTGTTGAGCTTGTTGGTGAAATCGTGGACAACTTCCCGAAAATCGCTGCAAAACATGGTGTTAATTTTGCTGATCTTAAAATTAAACTTGTTGAAGCTGGTCCGAAAATCTTGCCAGTTCTTCCAGATACACTTATCCAACGTGCTACTGAAAGCTTAACTAAACGTGGCGTAGAATTTATTACAGGTACACCAGTAACAGGTGTTGACGGCAACGTTATTTCTTTAAAAGATCGTGAACCAATTGTTGCAAATACACTTGTTTGGACAGGTGGGGTAGCTCCACTTCCAATCGTAGGCGAATCAGGTCTAGCAGCTGATCGTGGCAAAGCAACGATTAATGAATTCTTACAATCTACATCTCACGAAGATGTCTTTGTTATTGGTGATGCATCGGTTGCCCTACCAGCTGATGGAGGTCGTCCACTATACGCTCCAACAGCACAAGTTGCATGGCAAATGGGTGAATGTGCTGGTTATAATGTATTTGCACAATACAAAAACCAAGACATGAAAGCATTCTCAGCTGTAAACTCTGGCACACTTGCAAGCTTAGGTCGTAAAGATGCTGTTGCTACAATTGGTGCGAGCAACACAGAGCTTAAAGGCCTTCCTGCAACATTAATGAAAGAAGCTTCTAATATTCGTTACTTAACACATATTAAAGCTTTATTTGGTTTAGCCTATTAAAAAACAAAACACTCACTACTATCACGCTATGTCATTGTTAGTAGTGAGTGTTTGTTTTTTTAAAATGTATATTAATTACTTTAAATCCAGTAAAATAAATACATATTCATATTCTATTTTCTGAGGTGATGGCTGTGTTAACAATGTTTCAATCAAAAAAAGTAGATATAGAGCAATTTAAGGCTAAAATTGATGAACTGAATGCAAAGCTGGATAAGAAAGATCATGAATTTCAAATTTTTTTAAATGAGTTACATAAGGAAATCATTGAAACTATTGAACAACATAACAAGGTAAATGACCAGCATACTATTTTAGGAGAAATGGTCGCAAATATTGTAGGAGAGTTTAATAAAGTGGAGGATAGCACAATTCAATCCAATAAAATTTCTGAAAATGCCCTAGATAAAGGCGATTTATTAATCTCTTCCTCGGATCAAATGATGACATTATCGGTTGAAAGTAAGCAGGCTGTTCAGGAGGTAGAGCATTTGATTGATGCGTTAGGAGAGCAGTCTCAAAAAACATCTTTAAGCATGAGTAATTTAAGTGAGCGCTCAAAGCAAATAGCGGAAATTGTTAATGTTATTGGAGAAATATCAAATCAAACCAATTTACTAGCTTTGAATGCATCTATTGAGGCAGCAAGAGCAGGGGAGCATGGTAAAGGCTTTTCGGTTGTTGCCGAGGAAGTTCGCAAATTAGCTGAAAATACGAAAACAAGCACAGAAGATATTGCTAATTTAACAAAGAAAATAGAAGAACAAATTGGACTTGCTTACGAGGATAATAAAAATAATATGCAGCTAGTAACGGAAGGCATTGATAAAAGTGCTAAAACATCAGTAAAAATTGATCAATTGCTGCATATTATGACAAATGTTCAAACGGGAATAAATGAGCTATTAGCTTCAATTAAAGAGCAGAAGCTATCAAACGAAGACGTTATGCATAAATTTAATAGGACGACAGCCTTATTTGATGAAACAAATCGCGTTCTAACAAGCCATATTGATGAATCAGAAATGGTAACAAAAAAATTATTAGAGGCAGTTGATCAAGTAAAGCATTTCCCAACTGAAAGATAGATAATCTAACTTGAATTCTATGGAAATCTAAAAAGCAAGAACCCTGCATAGCGGCAACTTTTCAACTTCTTAGTGACTACTACAGGGTTCATTTAATTATTTCAAGTCGCCAACTTTTTCTTTTAATGCGGCTAATTGATCTGGATAGTTTTTTTCAGTGATTTCATTCCACAATTCTGCATCTTTAATTCCACATCTTTCGGGAATAAAGACTGGGTCAAGCCCCAACTTCTTCTGCTCTTCATAGTCTCTTAATGTAGCTAAACCTGGCTTTGTTAATAAGATAATAGCAATTAGGTTTAACCATGCAAGTGTACCTACACCGATATCAGCTAGATTCCAAGCAGTTGATGAGGAACGAATTGTTCCAAAAAAGATTGAGATAACTAGTAGTACTTTTACGACAATAGCAATAGTAGCAAAGTTTTTATTGTTTCTAAATAAGTAAGCAACATTACTTTCCGTGTATACCCCAAAAGCAAGCATAGTAGTTATTGCAAAGAAAAATACAGCGACAGCCACAAAAGGACTTCCTAAACCAGGAATGAATGAGTTAATTGCTTCTTGTGCGAATGCCGTACCTGCTTCAACTCCTGGTAGATTCTCAACCAAAAATCCCCCATTAGGATGGGCAATATTGTAACTGCCTGTGGAGATGATCATAATGGCTGTAGCTGTACATACAAGTAGTGTATCAACATAGACCGAGAATGCTTGGACAAGCCCTTGTTTAGCAGGATGAGATACTTCTGCGGTACCAGCTGCCTGTGCTCCAGTACCTTGACCTGCTTCATTTGAATAAGCCCCTCTTTTTACACCCCACATAATTGCATTTCCAAAAACAGCACCGAATGCAGCATTTAAATTAAAGGCAGAGCTGAAAATTAAAGCAAATATTGCAGGTACATCTTTTATATTGATAAATAAAATAATGAATGCAAGAAGTATGTAAGCAGTTGCCATAAACGGTACAGCATATTCAGCAACTTTTCCAACCCTTTTAATACCGCCAAAAATAGCAAATCCAAATATTGCGGAAACAATAATACCTGTAATTATTGGTGAAATCCCGAAGGCATTTTTTGTAGAATCAGCAATATTAAAGGCTTGAACACCTGAACCAGTGAAACCAGTTGCTATAATAGTAGCGATAGCAAATAATATAGCAAATGGCTTATTTTTCAAACCCTTTTCAATATAGTATGCGGGTCCTCCACGATACTCTCCTGCGATTTCTTGTTTCCAAACCTGGGCTAACGAGGACTCAATATAGGCAGCACCAGCTCCTAAAAAGGCTATGACCCACATCCAAAAGATAGCCCCTGGTCCTCCAAAATAAATTGCTGTAGCTACACCAGCGATATTCCCAATACCGACACGTCCACCTAATGCCATTGCAAAGCTTTGAAAAGATGAAACGCCATTTGCCGAAGTTTTTCTATTAAATAATTGTTTAATCATATCTTTGAAGAGACGTAGCTGTGGAAACTTCATAATAAGCGAAAAGTAAACGCCAGCTCCTAAGCAAAGATAAACTAATGCATTACTCCAGATAATCCCTGCTATTTTACCTGTTAAAGCGGCAAAATCCATATAACAACCTCTTTCTATTTTGTACTGTGTCATCTTAGATTATTAGGTAACAATTTAAATGAGAGGATATGAAAGCTCTTTTGAATGAAGTTTCTTTTACTTAAAATAAACTTTTAATCAATGTATCAATCATAATAGGCATCTCTTTAAACGCACTGTCCACATGTAATCGCTCTGTTTTTTGATGGGCATCCTTACCAAATGGGCCGACATTTAAGACAGGACCTTGTAATGCCGCCATCTCTTTGAATGGAATATGATACGTATCGCCCCATACGGGTGTGTTCCGCTCAAATGCT